>DYTH01000029.1:17371-20404 GCA_020726025.1 Syntrophus aciditrophicus
CAACCTGGCGGGGATCGCTTCCGATGTGGGATGCAAACTGATCATTATTCCCGACACGGATCATTTCTTCACACAGAAGGAAACCGCGCTCGCCGACGCCATCGCCACATTCTACAAGTACACATGACAGAATAAACACCGCGCGATGTCTCCTAACCGGTATCACGCCTGTAAATTAAACGGCGGATACCTTCCTTTTTATTTGGAATTCTGTTATACGGCGATAAATTTCATAGAGGGGATGTTTATGAAAATCGTACGTTTTATGACAAACGACGGCACGGTCCGTCTTGGCGCCATCACGCAGGACCGTTGGGACGAGGCCCAGACCCTTGAAGGCGAACTTCCGGGGAAACTGACGCTGACCGGCCATACAGAACCCATTGTCCGACTGCTCGCACCGTTAAATCCTCCCAATATCATGGCCGTGGGGCTTAACTACAGAAAACACGCCGAGGAAACAGGGGTCAGCCTTCCCGACATTCCCGTTTTATTCATTAAATCCATAACAAGCGTCATCGGTCCAAACGAATCGATCGTCCTGCCGGCGGCGGGTCCAACGCAGGTTGACTACGAGGCTGAGCTTGCCGTGATCATCAAAAAAAAGGCGAAAAATATCCGCCGCACAGATGCGCTGGACTACGTGTTCGGCTACTGCTGCGCCAATGACGTAAGCGCCCGTGACTGGCAGATTGAAAAACAAAAAAAACAGTGGGCGCGGGGCAAAAGCTTCGACACCTTCTGCCCTCTGGGGCCATGCATCCTGACCGCCGACGAGATTCCGGATCCGGGCAGCCTGCATATCCGCTCAATCCTGAACGGACAGGTCATGCAGGAATCCAGCACATCAGACATGATTTTCGATGTTGCATCCCTGATCAGCGACTTAAGCCAATCCATCACGCTGCTGCCGGGTACGGTCATTCTTACGGGTACGCCCGAGGGTGTCGGTTTTGCCCGTAAACCGCCCGTTTTTCTGCAACCCGGCGACGAAATCGCCATTGAGATCGAAAAAATCGGGCGACTTGTCAATCACGTTACTTCGGAAACGTGATGGTTTCGTCCATAGCCTTCGTCATACAGGCGAAAGCCGGTATCCGGATGCCCTCGACAGAACGGCTTTGTAAACCTGAAGTTACGCTTTATGAATAGTAAACTGCGGGTTCCCCGGCAGGCACGGAATGACAAAACAGAAGGATCGACTTTTGACGGGTACATGAAACCAAATACGTTTAAAGACGGCGCAGCCCAAAAACGCTGAACAGACGATTACGCGACCGTCATTTGACAAAACACGATCTGGATATAAGTTACTGTCCGGAAAATATTATGTAAAGAGTGCATGGATTAAAAATGTTCTGGAGGAAGAAGATGAAAACGGAAAACAGGGGGCGAAAAACCTTCGTCATGTTTTTTTTGGCGTGCCTGATAGGCTTCTTTGTCGTGTCGGCCTTCGAGGTCCTGCGCTCCTCGTTTTTCAGCTCAACGCCGGTACCGGACGTACAGCAGGCCGCGGCTGTCACGCCGACAGGCTCTTCGCATACGCCGTCATCTTTTGCCGACCTGGCGGAACGCCTGAAGCCCTGCGTGGTCAACATCAGCACCACCAAGATCATCCGCGGGGGGAAAATGCGCTCTCCTTTTGAAGGCAATCCCTTTGGACGCTATTTCGGCGGCGATGATTTTTTCGAGCGCTTTTTTGGCGACATTCCCCAGCGGGATTTCAAACAAAAAAGCCTCGGCTCCGGGTTTATTATCAGCCATGACGGCTACATATTTACCAATAACCATGTGGTGGAACAGGCCGACAAGATTCTGGTGAAACTGTCCAACGGTCAGGAGTACGACGCAAAGGTCATCGGCAAGGACGCGAAAACCGACTTGGCCCTGATCAAGATAAAACCCGCGGACAGCCTGCCGGTTGCCGAAACGGGAGACTCGGAAAAATTGCGCGTCGGCGAGTGGGTGATGGCCATCGGGAATCCATTCGGACTTGAACAGACCGTCACGGTCGGCATTGTCAGCGCCAAAGGAAGGGTCATCGGGGCGGGACCGTATGACAATTTTATCCAGACCGACGCCTCCATCAATCCCGGAAACAGCGGTGGTCCCCTTTTCAACATGGATGGTCAGGTCATTGGCATCAACACGGCCATCGTCGCCCAGGGGCAGGGGATCGGTTTCGCGATTCCGATAAGCATGGCCAAGACCATCCTGCCCGACCTGAAATCACGGGGAAAGGTGACGCGGGGGTGGATGGGCGTTTCCGTACAGGACATCACCGAAGATATCGCCCGGAATATGAGACTTAAAAGCCAGCAGGGGGCTTTGATTTCCGATGTTGTGGAAGGAGACCCCGCCGAGAAGGCCGGCCTGCGCGTCGGCGATGTGATCACGGAAATCAACAATAAGGCGGTCAACAACACCCACGATCTGCTTTTGATGATCGCCGGCCTGAGGGTCGGCGAAACAATCCAGGTAAAAATTATTCGGGATGGTCAGGTGCAGATATTCCCCATCTTAATCGCAGAAAGAACCGATAAAACGGAAATGGCCTCCGTCGGCCAGGCGGAAGGCGCCTTTGGAATGTCTGTCCAGGACATCACCCCGGACATCGCTGCGCAACTGGGACTTTCCCAGAAAAAAGGGGTCATTGTTGCTGACGTCCAGGAGGGAAGTCTGGCGGAAGAGGTGGGGATTCAGCAGCAGGATATCATTCTGCAGGTCAATAAAACAAAAGTGACAACCGTAACGGAGTACAAAAGCCAGCTCATAAAAGCCGGAACCAAAGGCAGCCTGCTTCTGCTGATCAAACGGGGGCGGACGACCTTTTTTGTCCCGCTCGTAAAATAGGCTGTTTCTGTGCTGCGTCTGCTTTCGGCATGGGTTTTGTGTGAAAATAGAAAATTTGCTCACCATATCAACGTGTTGCGTAGCCATATTTTCATAGGGCAATTGTGGACATTAAGCTTGATGCTCTCGTCAAAAGTCAAAAATGCCCAAGAATCGTCATTCCGGTGAAAACCGGAATCC
>DYTH01000005.1 GCA_020726025.1 Syntrophus aciditrophicus
ACCCTGACCCTCCCCCGTGAAGGGGGAGGGAATTTCAGACTTTTGACGAGAGCATTAAGCTTAATGTTCATAAATTGTGCGGGTACGTTTATCTGCATAGGGTCGTTCTGTTAAGGTAAAGAATTGGGGATGTCAAGGAAATATAATGATTGTGATCACGGAAAGTCCTGATTCGCGGGCGATACTTCTGGTGCATCCCCCCGCGGCTAAGGCGTGCGAACCTCCGGGAGGGCCGGCGCGACTTGCCTGCGCGCTTCGCCGGAACAAAATCCGATGCGCGGTATGGGATGCCAACGTGGAAGGTCAGATGGCCCTGATGAAGGCGACCGCAGACACATTCGCCGCATCCGGGGAAAAAGGCGAAAGATGGCTCCGGCGCGCCTCGGTTCATGTATTTGACAATATCGAACTTCTGAAAAAAGCCGACGGCTATCTGAATAACGACCGCTACCGCCGGGCGGTTATCGATATCAACCATCTTCTCACGGCTGCCGGCAGGCCCTTCGGGGTGCGGATGAGCCTTGCCGATTACCATGACGACAGGCTTTCGCCTCTTCGGAGCGCGGATCTTCTCCTTGCGGCGAAGGAGCCCGAAAGAAATCCGTTTTATGAATGGTTCAGCCGTCGCCTCCCGCTTCGCATGCAAGAGGATAGTTTCCAATGGGTCGGTTTTTCACTGAATTACCTGAGCCAGGCGCTGAGCGCCTTTGCGATGATCGGTTTCTTGCGTCGCGAATACCCGCACGTTCGGATTGTCGTCGGCGGCGGGCTCGCGACATCCTGGATGCGCAGTTCCGGATGGAAAAATCATTTTGACGGCCTTATTGATGAATTTGTCGCCGGCCCGGGTGAGCTGCCGTTGCTGAAAATTCTCGGACGCAGGCCCGAAGGTCATTATTCTTTGCCCGATTATGCCGGGTTTCCGATGAACGATTATCTGTCGCCGGGTTTTGTCCTCCCCTACAGCGCGTCCGGAGGCTGCTGGTGGAGGCGATGCACGTTCTGCCCCGAGGTTGCCGAAAAGAGTCCCTATTTGCCTGTTTCTCCGACCTTGGCGCTGGAAGATCTGCGTGCGCTTACCCTGCAGACGAATCCACGGCTGATTCACATGCTCGATAACGCATTGAGTCCGGCTCTCCTCGAGGCGTTTGCTGCAAATCCCCCCGGCGCCCCGTGGTATGGATTCGCCAGGGTTGACGCCCGCCTCGCCGATCCGGTTTTCTGCGGGAAATTGCGCGATTCCGGCTGCGTCATGCTGAAGCTGGGGATAGAGTCCGGCGACCAGCAGGTGCTCGATGCGCTTCAGAAGGGGATAACCCTGCCCGATGTATCCCGAACGCTGAAGAACCTCAAAAATGCAGGCATTGCCGCGTATGTCTATCTTCTCTTTGGAACGCCGGCAGAAAATGCCGATGCGGCGAAAAGGACGCTCTCTTTCGTTGAAGCGCACGCCGATGCGATAGATTTCTTGAATCTGGCGATCTTCAATCTGCCGGTTGATTCGCCGGAAGCGAAAATGGTTGCATCGGGCGAGTTTTACGAAGGCGACCTTTCTCTCTACAGGCCGTTTGTTCATCCCCAGGGGTGGAGTCGTCGTGAGGTAAGGCGGTTTCTCGATGCCGAATTCAAGAGAAATCCGCTGATTGCCGGCATCGTCAGGCGCGACCCGCCGTTTTTTACCTCAAACCACGCCCCGTTTCTGATCAAAAAAAGCTGATCAAGAATGTTTGTAACTATTCAGCACTTAAAAAAGATTGTCATCCCCGAATGCTTCTATCGGGGATATGGTTTTAAAACCGGCGCCATATTCCCGATTACAACCTCGGGAATGACAGATTTTATTATCATGCTGAATAGTTACGAAGGTTTTTATCATAAAGACAATGTTCAAGATGGGTCTGCTCCCTTGAAACTATGGAAAAAATAACCGGGGAAATTGTCCAGTCCAGGGATTTCATTGTCTCGGGATTGACCAATTCCTGAATCAGTGGAGTATCTGGCTTAAAAACAGTTTTGTCCGGTCGTGCTGGGGGTTGTCAAAAAACTGGTGCGGGGTGTTTTCCTCGACAATCTTCCCGTAATCGACAAAGAGAACACGGTGAGCGACGCTTTTTGCAAAGCCCATCTCATGGGAAACGACGAGCATCGTCATTCCGTCTTCGGCCAGATTGATCATGACGTCGAGGACTTCCTTGACCATTTCCGGGTCGAGCGCGGAAGTTGGTTCGTCGAAGAGCATGATCTTCGGCTTCATGCAGAGGCTTCGGGCAATTGCCACCCGCTGCTGCTGGCCGCCGGATAGCTGCCCAGGGTATTTGAGCGCCTGCTCGGCGATATGCACCTTTTCAAGATAGAACATGGCCGTTTCCTCGGCCTCTTTCTGCGGCGTCTTGCGGACCCAGATAGGTCCCAGCGTCAGATTTTCGAGAATCGACAGGTGGGGAAAGAGATTGAAATGCTGGAAGACCATGCCAACTTCAGCCCGTATCTTTTCTATATTCTTGATATTGTTCGATAGTTCCGTTCCGTCAACGATGATTCTACCCTTCTGATGTTCTTCAAGACGGTTGATGCAACGGATCAACGTCGATTTTCCCGATCCGGACGGGCCGCAGATGACGATTCGTTCTCCCTTGTAAACGGTCAGGTTGATATCCTGCAGAACGTGCAGTTCCCCGAACCATTTGTGCAGTCCTGTGATTTCGATGATCTTGTCCTGGCTGTCCCGATGGATATCAGTGGTTGTTTCGTTCGTCATTTCAGTGGAGTTCCTTTTCAAGTTTGCGGCTGTAGTTAGACATGGCAAAGCACGAGATGAAGTAGATCGCCGCTACAAACAGGTACACCTCGGGACTGTATCCCATCCAGTCGGGGTTGGAAAGAGTCGATTTGCTTGTCTTCAGCAGGTCGTAGAGGGCGATGATAACGACCAGCGACGTATCCTTGAAGGCGGAGATGAGTATTCCCACGGAGGGGGGGATGACAATTTTGAGCGCCTGCGGGAGAATGATGAGACGCATCTTCTGCGGGAAACTCAGTCCCAGCGAGTCGGCCGCTTCGTACTGGCCTTTCGCGATTGCCTGAAGGCCGCCCCGGACAACCTCCGCTATATAGGCGGCTGTGAAGAGGATGATTGCCATCTGGGCGCGGATGATCTTGTTTATCGTCAGCCCCTCCGGCAGAAACAGGGGAAACAGAATGGAAGACATGAACAACAGGCTGATCAACGGGACCCCGCGGATCAGCTCGATATAGAGCACGCTGAAGGTCTTGATCGCGGGCATCTTCGATCTTCTCCCCAGCGCCAGAACTACGCCGAGTGGATAGGCGGCAATCATTCCGAAAAATGCCAGCATCATGGTTAGAGGCAACCCGCCCCATTTATCGCTTTCCACAGGGGCAAGTCCGAGAATCCCGCCTTTCATCAAAAGCCCCATGAAGAAGAGACCGGCAATCCAGCCATAGAAAAGAGTCTTGTTCCAGTGGTTTCTGTTTTTACTGTAAAGAAGAAGTCCGACCAGCAGGATCATCGCCAGCAATGGCCGCCATTGGAGATCGTAGGGATAGAAGCCGAAGATAATGAAACGCAGATTCGCGGTAATGACCGACCAGCAGGCGCCGTTTCCCTCCCGGCAGGCAGCCGCGGTCGAGCGCCACAGACTGTCCACGAAGGCCCACTTGATGAAAGGGGGGATGATCTTGTAGAGGGCAAAAAGCAGGACGATGGTGATGATGGAGTTAAAAACCCCGTTGAAGAGGTTTTCTTTCAGCCATGGAAGGATGCGATTAAGAAATGATTTTTTTTGAAGTTCTCTGTTCATGACGGTTTATCTTTCCACAAAGGCCATTTTCCTGTTGTACCAGTTCATGAAGACCGATGTTGTCAGGCTGAAGAAAAGGTAAACAGCCATGATCAGTAAAATGCCTTCGATGGCCTGTCCGGTCTGATTGATCGTTGTGCTGGCAACCGATACGAAATCGGGAAACCCGATGGCGACTGCAAGAGAGCTGTTTTTCGTCAGATTGAGCATCTGGCTTGTCAAGGGAGGAATGATCACCCGAAGAGCCTGCGGCAAAATGACCAGCCGGAGAACCTGTCCCGGCTTCAGCCCCAGAGACATGGCCGCCTCTGTCTGACCGTGACTGATTGCCTGGATGCCGGCCCGGACGATTTCGGCGACAAAGGCTGCGGTGTAGAGCACCAGACCAAGCAGAAGAGCTGAAAATTCGGGGCTGACGGCAAGCCCCCCCCTGAAATTGAACCCGCTGAGTTCCGGGGCGCTCATTTTCAATGGGGCGCCGACAAAAAGCCAGACAATGAGGGGAATGCCAACGATGATCACGGAGGAAACAGTGAAAGCGGGGAGAATCCGGCCCGTTTTTTTCTGGTAATTTTTTGCCATCCGCCGGAAAAACCAGGCGGCGGCCAGTCCGACAAGAAGAGCCATAAATACATACTGGTAAACGGGGTTCCATTCTGGTACGGCCATAACCAGGCCGCGGTTGCTGATAAAGACATCGGACCCTATCTCTATTGCATCCCTCGGCGATGGAAGAATTTCGCAAAACAGGCTGTACCAGAAAAACAACTGCAACAGGATGGGGATGTCCTGAAAGATTTCGATGTAGGCGCCGGCAATTCTGGAAACGAGCCAGTTTTTGGAAATTCTCGCAATTCCGACAAAAGTTCCGAGAATCGTTGTCAGGACGATGCCGACGAAGGCGACCTTGACGGTATTCAAGGCGCCGACGAACAAAGCCTTGAAATAGGGATCCGCGGGCGAGTAAGGAATGACAGCCTCGCCGATCTCGAAAGACGCTTCTTTCTGAAGAAACCCGAAACCGGTGGCTATTGCCTGTCTCTTCAGATTGTCGGCAGTGTTGGAAACAAGAAAATATCCAAGGATTACAACCAGTGTCAAGGCAATAAACTGATAGGCGAGCGACCGGAACTTCGGATCGTTGAGCAGGCCGGACTTTCCTCCGGCCCCAATATGGAAATTCGGTTCAATGTTTTTTTTCATCAACGCACTTTAACGCAAACCTTATGATGCCGCACAGCCATTACCGCCCGAGGCGGTCATGAATCCGTGCATGCACAGGGAGTTCTATCCTGTCGGCAAGGAGAATCCCGGGAAGGGCATCATCTGCAGGGGCAACTCATGAATGGCCTCTGCATCGTTTTCATGCCCAATGTGTTGTTTTTCGGCATTCGGCAGAAAGGATTTTCCCTTTCTGCCGAATGCCGTTTTGTGATGGCAATTCCGGCGGCGATTATTTGAACGGAGGCGTGTACATGATCCCGCCATTGTTCCAGAGGGCGTTCAGGCCGCGCTGGATTTTCAGCGGCGTGTTGGCGCCGACGTTCCGTTCGAAGACTTCGCCGTAGTTTCCTACCTGTTTGATGATGTTGTAGGCCCACTTTTCATCAAGACCGAGGGCCTTCCCGTTGCCCGGGGAGACTCCAAGAAATCGTTTTACGTTCGGGTTGGCGCTTTTGAGCATCTGGTCAACGTTTTTGGAGGTTATGTCGAGTTCTTCAGCCTCGATCATGGCCATAACCGCGTAATTAACGATGTCTCTCCATTTGTCATCCCCATGGCGGACGGCCGGGGCAAGCGGTTCTTTTGAAATGATGTCGGGCAGGATGACATAATCGTCCGGCTTGGGGGCGACGGCCCGTGTCCCCGCCAGTTGCGATGCATCCGAGGTGAGAACGTCGCATCTTCCGGAGAAGAAGGCCTTTGCAAGCTCTGCCGTGTTTTCAATAACGACGGGTTTCATTTTCATTTTGTTCGTTCTGAAGTAATCGGCAACATTCAGCTCGGTGGTGGTTCCGGGAAGGACGCAGACCGTTGCGCCGTCAAGCTCTCTGGCGGTTTTGACCTTCAGCTTTTTAGGCACCAGAAAACCCTGGCCGTCGTAGTAGTTGACATGAACGAAGTCAAGCCCGAGTTCCGTGTCCCGCCCGAGGGTCTGGGTGGCGTTGCGGCAAAGAACGTCAATCTCGCCGGCCTGCAGCGCGGTAAAGCGCTGAACAGCGGTCAGAGGGATAAACTTGATCTTGTTTGCATCCCCAAACACCGCAACGGCGACGGCCCGCCCTGTATCGACGTCGAGACCCCGCCAGACCCCCTTCTCATCCGGCTTGCCGAAGCCGAAGAGTTCGCCGTTAACGCCTGCTGTTACATATCCCTTTGACTTCACGGTGTCATACGTCTGGCCGGCAAAGGCCATTCCGCTTAACATGACAACAAGAGCTGCAACCACGAAATACAATCCTGCTTTCTTCATATTCCTCCTCCTTTATTCAGATAGTCATTAAGCCGGACTCTCCGGCCTTTAAAGCTTTTGGGGTATAGCCAAACCTCTCTTTTGCCTCTATATCTGCTTCATAGATTCCTTGAGAGGTGTGTGAATCTGGATGCAACTGACGGATATTCGTTGCGTGGGACTCTTACCTCAATGCCTTCAGTATTGTCAATCCATTTGATAATCAGCACAGTATGTTTTCTGTTATCACCGGCCAGAAATTATGCCAAAATTACCGGATAAAAAAAGGCCATGCTGAAAAAGGGATAAGGATCGACGTCTGAGGCATGAATAATGACAAGGCTCTCCATTGGTTTGGCAACTTTTTTGTCTATCATGCCAAACCTCAATATTAACGGTTAACTATTTATCAGCAGGGCTTGAGAGTATCTTTCGATAAGACCCCTTCTCATAAGTGATGGCGGACAGTATGATAAAGTTTTTTGTTTGTCAATTAATAATTAGAACAACTAAATGGAAGAAAAACAATGAAATGGACTGTATGTCCAAGGCTGGAATGAAATGCATGGACTCGTGAGATCGGTGGGAGAGGTGGAAATGGCACCCTTTTATTCCGGTGATTCTGGCTTGGAATCAAAGCGGTGATGACAGTTTTCGAAACTGAAGGAGAATTCTTGACACAATTTCCGCAAAAGTATATTTGTGACGGCACGTTTTGATTCATCCATAGCGACATAAATAATGATGCATCATCACTCTTTTTTGCTACAGTGAAGGCAGAAAGGAGAAAGCCATGCGTAAATTTGGGATTAAAGATGCGTCGATTGGGGGAATAGCCGTTCAACAGGAGATTCAACGAGCTGACGAATCGCGTCAGGATCATGGACTCCATGGTATTTTGATGATCGGTAAGCCATTCCGCAGGCGTAAGCCAGGGCCCAAATCTGATCCTGTGGCCAGGGCTGCATAGACAAAACTCCAGGAATTGGCGATAGAGAAGAAAGAGATAAAATGACGACAAAAGATAGAAATCATCGTGTAGCCGTTGTTACCGGGGGAAGCAGAGGAATTGGACGCGCCGTTGCCTTGGAGTTTGCCGCTCATGGCTATACGGTGGTAATAACGTATCGAAACAATGATTCGGCGGCGGCAGAGACATTGCAGATGATTCACGATGCGGGAGGAATCGCCGAAGCGGTGAAATTTGACATCGGCCGGGCTGATGAGACACAGAAGGCTGTAGAAGACATTTTCAACAGGCACAACCATGTGGACGCGCTGATTAATAACGCCGGCATCGCGGATGACGGGCTTTTTGTGACCATGCCCGAAACGGGCTGGCAGAGGGTTGTGAATACCAATCTGAACGGTTTTTACAATGTGACAAAACCGGCGCTGCGCGGGATGATCCGCCGGAAGAAGGGGGCGATCGTCTCACTGTCATCCGTGTCCGCGCTAACCGGGAACCGTGGACAGGCCAATTACGCGGCGGCCAAGGCCGGAATCATCGCCGCCAGCCGTTCCATCGCCGCCGAGTCGGCGAGGTTTGGCGTCAGGGTCAATGTGGTCGCGCCGGGGGCGATCGACACGGAGATGACCACAGGCCTGCCGCAGGGAAAAATCACCGAATTAATCCCCATGGGACGTCTTGGACGTCCCGACGAGGTGGCAAAGACAATCCGCTTTCTCTGCTCGGACGACGCCTCCTACATTACCGGCCAGGTTATTTCGGTAAACGGCGGGATGTACTGAATAAGATTTCTACAGAGGCCCCTTTTTCCCCTGATGAATGATGCGCGCGTTTTCTATAAGGCTGCCGAGGATCATGGACGGCAGCATGCCGCCGTGGGCGGCCTGTTCAAAAAAGAATGACGAGGGGGCCATCCCGGATGCGGAGTTGGGGTCGGTGATCAATATACGGCCATCCTTCAGATAAAACCCGTCGATGCGACCGTAGGAGCGAAATCCGAGTGCGCGAAAGGCGCCGATCGCCTCTGCCTTGATCTTCTTGACAACGTCGGTGGAGATATTTTTCGGCGGCGTAAATTTTCGGCAGCGCCCGGGCATATACTTGTCGTCGTAGGTGAAATAGTCGCTCTGCGGTTCTATTTCGGTCACTTCAAGCGCCCGGCAGCCTCCGTCTTCTTCAACGATGATCGTTGAAAATTCAATCCCATCGAGGAATTCCTCCACCAGGACGGCCCTGTCCCATGTAAGGGCGGCCTCCATCCCGGCGGAAAGCTCCGCTTCGTTTCGGACATGGGTGACGCCGATGCTTGATCCTTCCCGTGGCGGTTTAGTGAAACAGGGAAAACCGATGGTTTCCAATATCTTACGGGTGATTGCTTCAGAATCTTCGCGCCATTCTTTTTCTTGTACGAGGACGCTTCCGGGCGTCTTGAGCCCCTCAGACTTAAGGATCATCTGCTGAATGTGCTTGTCCATTCCGAGAGCCGAGGCCAGAACCCCGGCGCCCGTATAGGGTATCCGGAGCAGTTCGAGAAGCCCCTGGACGCAGCCGTCCTCGCCGAATTTTCCGTGCAGCGAGATGAAGGCAAAGTCAATCTCGTCGCGCAGTCCCTCGTAGAAAACGCGGCGCGCTTCGCTTTCAAGCCTCTCGGTAATGTCTTTCGTCGTATTCTGCGATATGAGCTGCCACGGAAGCACCCAGAGCTGCCCCTTTGCATCCATGAAGACGGGGAAGGGCTCATACGCGTCTCTGTCCAGATTGTCGTAAACATTCCTGCCACTGTTCAGGGAAACTTCCCGTTCCGACGACATCCCGCCCAATATGACTCCTACCCTTAATCTTTCCACAAAAAACTCCCCTGAATTGTTTAATCATCCATGTTTCGCTGTAAAGCGTTACAAATCCCAGAAAAAGGTCACGCCGCTTGTCGGAAAGATCCACGCATCGTCGGCGATAGTCAGACGCACGGATTCACCCGGAACACGTGTAGCCTCCGGTGTATGGTGTTTCCCGGAGAAGAAGCTGACGTCCCTGACGTTTTTGATATCCGTTTTCGCATAGTTGAAAGAGATGCTCACCCCCCGTGTCGGATAAACGATGTAGGCGGAAAAAATCCGGGAATCCATCCGTTGCCTTGTTTCGGTCTCTATCTCGAAGCGGGCGATAGTGTTGATTTTTTCCTGCAGCTCTTCCAAGCCGTAAACAAGCTCCAGAGCGCCGCTTTTAGAGGATTTTTCGAGAAGAGGGAGGTTCTTTTCGTCAATGCTGATTTTCTTGACGACAAAATCCTCTTCGGGGTTGCCGTTTTGCTCTGTGTTCAAAAGCCATCGGTATTCGCAGAGGCTGTTTTCAAAAAGTTCGGCCAGGTGTTTCTCATCGAAGGCGCACCCGATCATCAGACGGGAGTCCCTCAATTCCTTGGAGTATTCGATATGCGTCGTCACCTTGAAGAAGTCCTTGCGTGCAGGCGCCGCTGCGATTTCGGAGGCGGTGAACGCGGAAAATGTGACTTCGTAACGAAAATCGCTTCGGAGATCAAGCCGTCGGTCGTTTTTACCGAACAGTATTTCAAACATCTCGCTGTAAATGGCGTTCCCCAGCTCGTCATTTCTGGCCCGCGCCTGAAGGCAGCTCCGGATGATCCCGTCGATGCGGCTGATCGATCTCTCCTCTCCGGGGATGAAAATCCGGCGGAGGCGCGGTTCCACACGATCGGGCATTCCGTCGCGGCAGAAGACCCGCGGCGCCCTTTTGCCCAGAGCGCAAAGGATTTCGTAGCCAATCGAGTGCGACCGGACGGCTATTTGCTCAAGGGAAATGGTTTCTTCACCCTGACTTCCAAGAAGAACGACTTCATCGCCGACATGGCAGCCATCCACTGCGCTTATGTTGAGCGTACACATGTCCATCGAGATTCTGCCGACGATGGGGGTCCTTTTCCCGCCGACCAGCGCCTCTCCCTGGTTGGATAGCAGCCAGCCCAGACCGTCTCCGTAGCCGACCGGGATCGTCGCGATCCGCGTGGGCCGCCGTGTAATGAAGGTGCGGCCGTATCCGATTCCGTAACCTTCCGGAAAATCCTTGATCAGGGCGATCCGGGTCTTGAAACTCATAACGGGACGCAAATGAATCTTGTGCGTTGTTTCCGTTGAGGGGTGTATCCCGTAGGTGATAAGCCCCGGCCTGACCAGATCGAGATTACACTGGGGGTAGTTGATGATGGCGCCGCTGTTGGATATGTGGCGAATGGGAATATCGATGCCGAGGGAATCGATTTGACCGAGGAGTTTCTGGAATTCTTCCCACTGCAACTGGTTGTAGAAAGAAAGGATTTCGCTCTCGGAAAAGTGGCTGAAAAGACCTTCCAGCTTCAGATTCGGCATGACCGCTATTTCCCGGATTCCCTGAAGGGCCTCTTTCAGGAGGATGCCGCCCCGCCCCATGCCGGTGTCAATCTCGACGTGGACGGGCGTGATTACCCCGGCGCTGCATGACTTTTCCTGAAGTTCGCGTGCAAAATCAAGCGCCGAGATGGAGGGGATCAGGCTGTATTTGATGATCTGTTCTATTTCCGGAATCGTGGCGGGGGAGAGGATGACGACCGGCGCCGTTATTCCGCTGACGCGAAGCTGAACACCCTCGTCGGCATTGGCGACGCCGAGGCAGGATGCGCCGTTCTTGAGGGCTGCGTTGGAAATCTCTATGGCGCCGTGCCCGTAGCCGTCCGCCTTGACGACCTGCATAATCTGGACACCGGGACCGACCTGTTTTTTGATTGCCTCCCAGTTGGCGGCAAAATGGCCGAGATCAACCTCTACCCAGCTTCTGTACTGTGTGGTTTCCTGAAAAGTCATCGATAGCCCTGTATCTGAAAGCGCAGCTTGATGTTCATAAAGCGAAGCTTAATACTCATAAAATGGAGGAAATTGCAAAACTCCCTGTTCTGTCATTCCCGCGAGGTTTCTGGCGGGAAAACGAAGTTTAATGTTCATAATCCACATTGTAACCATCTGAAATCATGGATGCCCGACAAAAGCATTCGGGCATGACAACACGTTTTGCAATTACCTCAATGGTAACTATTCAGCATAATCAACAGGACATTAAAAAAGCCTGTCATCCCCGAATGTTTCTATCGGGGATCCATAAAGTCAAAATCTGGATTATGAACATTAAACTTGATGGTCTCGTCAAAAGTCGATTTTGCCCCTTTTTGTCATTCCGTGCTTGACACGGAATCCAGTGAATTTAGTCGCTTATGGATTCCGGCTTTCGCCGGAATGACGGTTTTTGGACTTTTGACGAGTTCATCAAACTTCGTTTTCCCGATTAAACCCTCGGGAATTACAATCATTCTGAAAAAGGTGCTGAATAGTTACATAAAATGCATGCAAATTTAACATAGTGAGATTCCGCCGTTATTTTTTCGTCATGGTGAAGACGCCGTCCCAGTCCTCTCCGGGAGAGTTTTCCTTGTAGTCCTCGCAGCGCTCGATATAGAGCCTGGATGGGTAATCGTCGGGCCGCAATTCCAGCGCCCTGGTGAAAGCCGTCGCCGCTTCATCCCACATACAGTTTCTGTATGCATTCAGACCGTCTTCAAAGAGCGCTGTAAAGGCCTGCCACTGAGGCTTGTTCTTCATTTCGCCCAGCAGTTCAAATATCCGGACCGGACGTTTTTTCCCTTTTACACGGACGGCATCCAGTTCCCGGCAGAAAAAGTCATCCTTGATCACATCGTGGGTGAATTCGCTGATAATGATGTTTGTGCCGTACTCCTTGTTGGTTCCTTCCAGCCGCGAGGCGAGGTTCACGCTGTCTCCCATCACCGTGTAATCAAAACGCATTTCCGATCCCATGTTTCCCACAACCATATCGCCCGTGTTGATGCCGATGCCGATGTTGATGGGCGGCCATCCCTCACTTTCCCATTTCACCTGCAGGCGCTTCAATTCAGACATCATTTCTAACGCGGTGAGGCAGCATCGCCGGGCATGGTCGGGCTGGTCAAGCGGAGCACCGAAAACGGCCATGATCGCATCGCCGATGTACTTGTCCAGAAGGCCGTCGTATTTGAAGACGATATTGGTCATCGCGGTCAGGTATTCATTGAGAAGCTGCACCAGTTTTTCCGGGGAGAGTTTCTCCGAAATGCTCGTAAAGCCCCGTATATCGGAGAACATGACGGAGAGGTTCTTTTTGTCGCCACCCAGCTTGAGCTTGTCGGGATCTTTCAGAATCTCGTTGACAACGGAAGCTGTCAGGTAGTACTGGAATGCCCCTCTTATCTTTTTCTTTTCCCTCTCCTCGGTCACATAGCGGTAAACGGTTATCCCCAGATAGGCCGTAATAATGGTCAGCGCTGGATATACAACGTTCATCCAGATATTGAAGGCGACAAAAATATACCTGTTTATGATGATGAAAAGAGAAAGAAGCAGGAGGGTAAACACCACGCCCGCGACGGCTTTCATTCTGGGGAGTAAAATCCCCACCAGAAGGCCGGTAAAAATGATGACGCACAGATCGATAAACAATATCAATCCGGAATTAATCAGAAAATTTTGATGGAGAATGTTGTCGATTACGGTTGCATGGATCTCGACTCCGGGATAAACGGAGCTGAAGGGGGTGTTTCTCATATCGTAGATCCCGGTGGCCGTCGCTCCCACAAGGGCGATTTTCCCGCTGATTTTTTCAGAAGGGATCCGGTCTGCCAGGATATCGGAGGCGGAATAATGGGGAAATGTATTCGCGGGGCCGAGGTAATTGATGAGAAGCCTTCCATCTTCATCGGTCGGAACCTGAATTTTATCCAGGCTGATGTTTTCAACGCCAATACCGGATATGTTGAGGGTCAGCATCGGCCAATCCAGGTACTGGACAAGGAGCGAAAGGGCCAGGGATGTGTAGTAGTTTTCGCCAAACTTGATTGTCAAAGGAGCCCAGCGTATAACGCCGTCAGTATCGGGGAAGGCATTAAAATATCCACTGTTTTCGGCAGCATCGGATATCTCCGGCAGGTTAGGCTGCACTGCGTAGGCCTTTATAATATAAGAATCATTCACTTCTTCTCTTTTTCGGACCATTGTGAAGCGGCTGTTGGCGATTTGTTCTTCCGAGGCTTGGATTTCCTCTGGCTTCAGATGGCCTACCTCCTTGGAACTGATATGAAAAAAGTAGCCGAGGGTTACATTTTGAGATTTCTTTATGGCGTCGGCAAGGGCGGCGTCGGTGTCCGCCTCTTGCTTTCTTTTTCCCAGAATGGCGGCAAAATCATTGTTCCCGCTGCCGGTTTTCCGCAAGTCTGTCATGAGTTTTTCGATTGTCTTCAGAGAGGAGTTTTCATCTGGTTCGGCAAAGACGATATCGAAGCCGACGACCTTTGCTCCGAGTTCCTTGAGCTTTTCTGTCAGCGCGGCAATCGTTGTCCTTGGCCAGGGCCATCGCCCCAGCTCGCTCAAGCTTTTTTCATCGATAGTCACGATGAAAGTCTCGCCGCCCGAGGGCATTGCCCCTCGTGATACGGTGCGCAGGTCGAGTGCCTTCAGCTCCATGAAACGCAGAAATCTGGGATCCAGAAAGAATAGAACGATCGCCAGAAAAATAACCAGCAAGGCTATTTTCAGGGGCGAAGGGGATAAAAAATTCTTCAGGGCTTTCATCGCTCATATCCAGGGTAATGAAAAATCGACGGGTACGTTCACTTCGTAACCGACCGTAAACGATCACAGCGGGCCGTAAACGATCACAGCGGGGTTGTATGCAAAGTCAAACAAAGCGCGCTGATGTATAAATTATTTGCTGACAAAAATCCAGCCCAATTACACGCGAACAAAGCCTTGACAATCACCAGCTCTTCATATACTAAATCCGCCGTCGCAGGGAATCGTATTCTCTGAAAAAAAGGCCGATGTAGCTCAGACGGTAGAGCAGCTGATTCGTAATCAGCAGGTCAGCAGTTCGATCCTGCTCATCGGCTCCAGAAAATCAAGGGGTTAACCAGATTTCGGTTAGCCCCTTTTTTCTTCCGGCATCCGGGCATTTAACACAGGTTGAAAAGTCAGCGGATTTGAGTTACAAGGCATCCCGTAATCCATATCCTGTCAGGGAGGCTCAAAAGATGGCTGGCGTCATTCGTTTTCTTGGTCACTCGTTTGTAGAATTTACCACATCGGACGATAAAGTAATTCTTTTTGACCCCTGGACGAAGGATGACGGCAACCCCGTCTGCCCTGTCGAAACCGGGGAAATAGAGCGGGCCGACCTGGTGCTTGTCAGCCATGACCATTTCGACCACACGGGCTCTGCCGTCTCAATCTGCAAAAAAACGGGAGCCCTGCTCGGTGGAGCTGTCCAGACTGTGGGACGTATGATAAAGGAAGGTTTCAGCGGCAATCAGGTTGTGAATACCGGCGCTGGCTACATGGTGGGGGGAGGGGTGGAGCTGGGCTGGGTCAGGGTTGTTGCAACACCCGCTTTTCATTCCTCCGACACCGCCTGCCCGCTGGGGGCCATCGTCATTGCCGCGGACGGAACAACAGTCTATCACGCCGGAGACACGGGTCTATTCGGAGATATGGCGCTTTACGGACGTCTCTATCCGCTGGATGCGGCCATTGTCCCCATCGGCGGGGTCTTTACGATGGACGCGTATCAGGCAAGCGAGGCGGTGATGATGCTCAATCCGAAAATCGCCATCCCGATGCACTATGCCTCATTTCCGGTTGTGGCCCCGACAGCGGACAGCTTTGTCGCACTGTGCGCCGAAAAGGCGCCCCAGGTCAGGGTGGTCCCACTTGCGGCCGGCGAGAAATTCAGCCTTTAAAGCTGTGCCTGATAACCTGCCTTTGCAATCACGTTTTCACATGCACGCCTAAAAAGCTTGACACCCCGTCATTTGTGCGTATATCGTCCCGAAAAATTTTTTGCTATCGGAACGTTAATTATCCATGGACAGGGAAGTACTTAAATACTGGCTCGCGTTGAGAGCTGTCAATGAAGTCGGCTGTGTCGGATTTCGTACGCTGCTTAAGGCCTTTGGAACTCCGCGGGAGGTCTTTGCAGCCTCCATGCAGATGCTGAAGGTTGTACCCGAAATTGGCCCCCGGATCGCCGACAATATCCGTTCCTTTTCGTCGTGGCGGAACATTGAAGAAGAACTCGATCGTGCCGACAGCATGGGCGTGGAGATTGTGGCCTGCATCGATAGTCGTTACCCGCGCAATCTTTTGAACATATACGATTATCCCCCTTTTATCTATGTTGCAGGGACGCTTGTCCCGGACGAACTGTGCGTTGCGGTGGTGGGGTCCCGTCTTGCCTCCGTTTATGGTCGTTTTACGACGGAAAAATTGAGCCGTGAACTGGCCCTGAAGGGGGTCACGGTTGTAAGCGGTCTTGCCCGCGGCATTGATGCCGCCGCGCACAGGGGGGCGCTGGCCGGAAGGGGGCGAACCATCGCCGTTCTCGGGACCGGGATCGATACGATATACCCTCCGGAAAATAAAAAGCTGGCCGAAATGATCGTGGAAAATGGGGCTCTTGTTTCCGAGTTTTCGATGGGCACGCCCCCCAACGCCTCGAATTTTCCTGCCCGAAACAGGATTATCAGCGGCATTTCCATGGGCGTGGTTGTCGTGGAGGCTGGTGAGAAAAGCGGCTCGCTGATTACGGCAAGGATCGCCGCCGAACAGGGACGCTCCGTTTTTGCCGTGCCCGGGGAGATGGGGGCGGCCGGGTCGCGGGGCACCAATCATCTGATCAAGCAGGGGGCAACGCTGCTTGAAGATATTGACGACATTTTTGAAGAGATTATTCCCCAGGCGGGTTTGGCGATGGGTGCAGTCCTTCCCGAAGCAGAGGAAGCGCCCCTGCCGCTCTTGAATCAGACGGTTTCTCCCGCATCAGACAAAAGAGCAGCGCCGCCGGAGCGGGAGGTTCCGTCCGCGCCAGACAGGCAGAAGTCCATGGCGGACGGTGAACGGGAGCTTTTTGCCCTCCTTTCCGCCCGGCCTGTCGGCATTGAAACACTGATTGAACAATCCGGACAGCCTGCCCGGGTAATTCAGAATAACCTGTTGACACTCGAACTGGCCGGGTTGGTCGTACAGCTTCCCGGCAAGAACTTCATACGCAAGGAGCAGACAAGTTGAACGAAAAACAAGCGGTTCATTCATTAATCATTGTGGAATCACCAGCCAAGATCAAAACCATCGGCAAATATCTCGGCCGGGGATTTGAAATAAAGGCCTCCGTAGGGCATATCAAGGACCTTCCCAAAAACAGGATCGGGATCGACACAGAAAACGGATTCGAGCCGGTCTATACGGTGATGGAGTCCAAGAAAAAGGTGGTGGCCGACCTGAAAAAGGCGGCTGCCCATGCCGACCGGATCCTTCTTGCCCCCGACCCCGACCGGGAAGGAGAGGCAATTGCCTGGCATGTCGCCGATGAGATCGGCAAAAAAAAGATTGTTCAGAGGGTTCTTTTCAACGATCTGACAAAAGAGACCATTCTCAAGGCGCTGGAGCATCCCCGCGAACTCGATTTTGATCTGTACGAGGCGCAGCAGACAAGGCGCATTCTCGACAGGCTGGTCGGCTACCAGATCAGTCCGATTCTGTGGGAAAAGGTGAAGCGGGGCTTAAGCGCCGGCCGGGTGCAGTCCGTCGCCGTCAGGATCATCTGCGACAGGGAGGCGGAAATCGGGAAATTTGTCCCGGAGGAGTTCTGGAATCTCACCGCGCTTCTGAAAGGGAAAAACCCTCCTCCATTCGAAGCGAAGCTCTTAAAAGTAGATGGAAAAAAGGCAAAGGTGACGGACGGGGAAACGTCGGCCAAAATCGCTTCTTCGTTAAAAGATGCCCCTTTTGTTGTCTCGGCCGTTGAAAAAAAAGAGGTCAAACGTCAGTCGCCGGCCCCCTTCATTACCAGCAAGCTTCAGCAGGAGGCATCCCGCTGGTTCAGGTTTTCAGCCAAAAAGACCATGGCGACCGCTCAAAAACTCTACGAGGGCATCGAGACAGGCAAGGATGGCCAGGTAGGTCTTATCACGTACATGAGGACGGATTCCGTCCGTGTTGCCGCCGAGGCTCAGGAGGAGGCGAGGGACTACATAAAAACCGTTTACGGAAACTCCTGGCTTCCGCCGAAACCCAAGGCATTCAAGACCAAAGAATCCGCCCAGGATGCCCATGAGGCCATCCGCCCGACCTCTGTTTCCCGTTCTCCGAAGGAGATGAAGGCATTTCTCAGCCCCGATCAGTTCAAACTCTACCAGCTCATCTGGAACAGGTTTGTCGCCTCCCAGATGAACCCCGCCCTTCTGGATCAGACAACGGTGGATATTACCGCCGCCAACTGCCTTTTCCGCGCGCAGGGGGCGATTATGAAATTCCCCGGTTTTACCGTGCTTTACACGGAAGGCAGGGACAACAACGGCACGGAAGAGAAGGAGATGGAAAAATTACTTCCCGAGGTCACAAGCGGGGACCTTCTTACATTGCTTGATCTGAAGCAGGAGCAGAAATTTACCCAGCCGCCTCCCCGTTTTTCCGAGGCGACCCTTGTCCGTGAGCTTGAAGAAAAGGGGATTGGACGTCCCAGCACCTACGCGACCATCATCAGCACCATCCAGGATCGTGAATACGTCAAGCTCGATAAGGGAAAGTTTTTTCCAACCGATCTGGGGATGGTGGTGACGGATCTGCTCGTGAAAAACTTTCCCCGCATTCTCGACGTCGCCTTCACCGCTTCGCTCGAGACGCAGCTCGACCGGATTGCCGAGGGGCATGCCAAAAGAGTGGAGACGCTGAACGATTTTTATCAGCCTTTCCTTGAGGAACTCAGACAGGCAGGCTCGGGGATGCACGACGTCAAGAAGGGGATAAAGACCGACGTAGTCTGCGAGAAATGCGGGAGTCCGATGGTGATCAAGATCGGGAAAAACGGGCGTTTTCTCGCCTGTTCCAATTATCCCGCATGTAAAAATACTACGGATTTCACGGAAGATCCGTCGGGGCGGATTATCCCCGGAAAGGCCGAAGGCAAGGATGTTTCGACCGGCATTGTCTGCGAGAAATGCGGAAGCCCGATGGTGATCAAGATAGGCCGAAACGGGCGTTTTCTTGCCTGCTCCAATTATCCGGCCTGTAAAAATACCGCCAATTTTACCGAGGATGCCGATGGAAACATCGTCGTGGAAAAAATCCCCACAACGGACGCGACCTGCCCGTTATGCGGGCGGCCGCTTGTGGCAAGAAAGGGGCGCTACGGGATGTTTTTCGGCTGTTCGGGGTATCCCGAGTGTAAATATATCCAGAAATCCCGTCCGTCAGAGGAGACCGGGCAGACGGGGGAAACCGACCAGATCTGCGAGAAATGCGGCAGGCCGATGGTGGAGAAGAGGGGGAGATTCGGGACTTTTCTTGCCTGTTCCGGCTACCCGGAGTGCAAAAATATCGTTCGCACGCCCCGTGGAGCGCCGAAAGAAAAGACTCCGCCCGAGATTACCGATATTCTGTGCGAAAAGTGCGGAAAACCGATGGCCGTGAAAAAAGGGCGTTACGGCAAGTTTCTCGCCTGCACCGGCTATCCGGAGTGCAAAAACATCCAGAAATACAGGGAGCCCGAAGTAAAATGACGCCCTATAAAACACCTGCCGTTCTGCTTTTGAGCCGTGCATGCGCCAGTAAGTTTTCCCTTCCGGCGCCGACGGTGGATTCATGGAAAAATGAACGATGTTTCCAAGGATCACTCCTTGACGCCATGCCATCACGATGAATGCAGCGCCGCCAGATAATTTCGGAAAGGATCGCTTTGTTTCACACGTTACGGTCATCGGCGGGGGACTGGCCGGGTGCGAGGCGGCGTGGCAGCTCCTGCGACGCGGCTGCCGTGTGCGCCTCCGCGAGATGAAGCCGGAGCGCTATTCACCGGCGCACAAGTCTCCTCATTTGGCCGAACTCGTCTGCAGCAATTCTCTGCGTTCCGACGGGCTGGACAACGCCGTAGGCCTTCTGAAGGAAGAGATGCGCCGGATGGATTCACTGATCATGGCCGCCGCCGACGCGACAGCAGTGCCGGCTGGCAAGGCGCTGGCCGTCGATCGAAACGCCTTTTCCCTCTTCATTGAAGAGAAACTGCGCGCCGAGGCAAACCTTGAAATAATTCACGGGGAAGTAACCCGAATACCCGAAGACGGGATCGTCATCCTCGCCTCCGGCCCGCTGACATCGGACTCGCTCGCCGATGCCATTGCCGCACTGACGGAATCCGGCAGTCTCTATTTTTATGACGCCATTTCACCGATTGTGGAAGCGGAATCCATTGACCAGAATAAGGTGTTTGCCGCCTCCCGCTACGGCCGCGGCACGGCTGATTACCTGAACTGTCCGTTTTCACGCGATGAATACGAGGCCCTTTGGAGGGCCCTGGTGGATGCGGAACAGACACCCCTGCGTGCGTTCGAGGAGAAGAAATTCTTTGAAGGCTGCCTGCCGATCGAGGTGATTGCCGGACGGGGAATGGAAACGCTGAGCCATGGGCCGATGAAACCGGTCGGACTGATTGATCCGCGCACCGGCCTTCAGCCCCATGCGGTAGTTCAGCTTCGCCGCGAGGACAGAGAGGGAATTCTCTACAATATCGTGGGATTTCAGACAAAGATGACCTGGACGGAGCAGAGGCGCGTGCTGCGGATGATCCCCGGCCTGGAAAACGCAGAGTTTGCCCGTTACGGGAGCATTCACCGCAACACCTTTATCGACTCGCCCCGTCTGCTTATGCCCTCTCTTCAACTGCGTTTACATCCCCGCATTCTGCTCGCCGGCCAGATATCGGGCGTTGAGGGGTATGTCGAATCATCCGCCATGGGTCTTGTCGCAGGCATGAATGCCTCACGCATTCTTGCGGGACAGACGCCTCTTTTGCCGCCGCCGGAAACGGCTTTGGGGGCCTTGATCGGTCATCTGACCAACCGCGAGGCAAAAAATTTTCAGCCGATGAATGTCGCCTTTGGCCTTTTCCCACCCCTCAATCTCCGCATTCCCAAAAGGGAAAGGGGGCTGCGTTATTCCCAGCGCGCCCTTGCCGCCCTTGCATCATTCACCGCCCAGCAGGCATGAAAAAAACTGCGTTATTGACTTATCCGGCGCTTTCGGGTAGTTCTGTGCGCGAACACTGTCATTCTCATGGGATTCGGGTATTTTAACAGGGACAGCCTGCCTATGTTTCGTTCCGCGCTTCTTGTCTTTTTTTCGGTGATTGTGACGGCTTTTATGGCTACATTTGCCGCCCTTCTGCCGTTTGTTTCACCCGGGGAAGAAAAGGTGCATCTGATTGCCCGTATCTGGGCAAGGATGCTTCTGTGGATCACCGGCGTCAAGGTCGAGATCGAGGGGATCGAGAACGTGTCGTCCGACAAACCGCAGATATTCATGGCCAACCATCAAAGCGATTATGACATCCTGATCGTACTGGCCCATATTCCCGGTCAGTTCCGCTGGATAGCCAAGAAGGAGCTCTTCAAGATTCCCATCTTCGGCAAGGCGATGCGAAACGCCGGCTATATCGAAATTGACCGTCAACACCATGAAAACGCGATGAAAAGCCTCGAAGAAGCGGCTCAAAAGATACGGGAGGGGAAATCTGTCGTCACCTTTCCGGAGGGTACAAGAAGCAAAGACGGAAAGATCAAGCAGTTCAAGCAGGGGATGTTTTACCTGGCGATCCAGTCGGGAGTGCCCATTGTCCCGATTTCAATCATCGGCGCCAGCGAAATTATGCCGAAGCGGACCTTGATGATCAAGCCGGGAAGGATTAAAATGGTTATCGACAAGCCCGTGGATGTGTCACCCTATACCATGGAAACCAGAGCGGAACTGATTCAGCTTATTCATGGCGTCATCGTAACAAATTTTGAAAAAGGCGCCACCCTGGGGAAAAAAGATGCCTGAAGATTCATTTTCAAAAAGACGGGCGGAAATTGCAGGGCTGATCTGTATCGCCTGTGCCCTTTTTCTTTTTAGCACCCTCTTTTCCTACAATCCGATCGATCCGTCATTCCGCCATTATTACGGACCTGAAAAGATAGATGTTCACAACTGGACAGGGACAATCGGGGCCTATACGGCGGATATCCTCTTTGGGCTGCTCGGGCTCGGAATCATCTGGCTGCCCGTTGCCGTTATGCTTTTTGCCGTCCGTTTCTTTGAGAATCCGCAGTTCAAAATAGGGATCGACGCCTCTGTCGCTACGGCCAGTCTCATATTTTCGACGTCCGGAATCCTTTCCATGGCCGTGGGAAAGTTTCCTCTCTATGGACACTCCATGGATTCAGGCGGATTGCTGGGGTCAAAAACAGTCCAGATTCTTCAGCCCTCCCTGCATCAGGCCGGTTCTGCCATTCTTTTTGCCCTTCTTTTTCTGCTCGGGCTCGTTGTGCTGTTCGATTTTTCCGTCGTCGCTTTTGTAAAAAGATTCCTTGCATCTCTTTTTAATCTGAAAAAAGTGGGCGTCTTTTTATCATCGATACGAAAAAAGTTTCATAAAGACGAACAGGATAACACGGAACTCGTTGAGGAAAAGCAGCAGGATCCCCGGATTGAAGAGATAAAAATTGAAAAGATCAAAGAAAAGCTTGCCAGGGCCGAACAGCCCAGGCTTGATTTCGCCACTCCCGCTAAGGCCGGTGGAAAGTACAAACTGCCGCCGCTTAGCCTTCTGGAACAGGTGCCGAAAAAAGAGACCCGCGTAAAGAAAGAAACCCTGATTGAGAATTCCCGGTTACTTGAAAAGAAGCTTGGCGATTTTGGCGTCGAGGGTCGGGTGACGGAGGTCAAGCCGGGGCCGGTCGTGACCATGTACGAACTCGAACCGGCGCCGGGTGTCAAGATAAACAAGATAACCAATCTTGCCGATGATCTGGCGCTGGCGCTGCGCGCCCAGAGCATTCGCATTATCGCGCCAATTCCAGGCAAGGGCGCAATCGGCGTGGAAATCCCCAACCAGGAGCGCAACCCGGTCAGTCTCAGGGACGTTCTCGATCACCCGACCTTTCAGGGATCAACGCTTAAGCTTCCCGTTGCCCTGGGCGAGGATACCCTCGGCGTGCCGATCATTGCCGATCTTCTCAAAATGCCCCATCTGATGATTGCGGGCACCACCGGATCCGGAAAGAGCGTCTCACTGAACGCGATGATCTGCAGCATCCTCTTCAAGGCGGCGCCGGACGAGGTGAAGTTCATCATGATTGACCCCAAGCGTCTGGAGATGTCCGGCTACGAGGGGATACCCCACCTGCTCCACCCGGTTGTCGTCGATCCGAAAAAGGCGTCGCTGGTCCTGCGCTGGGCGGTTGAGGAGATGGAGCGCCGTTACGAGGCAATCAGCGAGGTGGGGGCAAAGGGAATCGATACCTACAATGTGATCATGGCGGCGAAAAAGGCGGCGCCGTCGCCGGAGGCAGAGAACCTCTTCCCGGAGCGTCTTCCGTATATAGTTATAATCATTGATGAACTCGCCGACCTGATGATGGTTGCCCAGAGAAACGTGGAGGAGTCTCTGGCCCGTCTTGCCCAGATGGCCAGGGCCGCGGGGATTCACATTATTCTGGCGACACAGAGGCCTTCGGTCGATGTCATTACCGGCGTAATCAAGGCAAATTTCCCCACGCGCATCTCCTTCAAGGTTTCTTCCAAGGTCGATTCACGGACGATTCTCGACCAGCTTGGCGCCGAAAAACTCCTCGGTGCAGGCGATATGCTTTACATCCCCCCCGGCAGTTCGTCGCCGATGAGAATTCACGGCGCCTATGTGTCCGATCAGGAAATAGAGCGGATTGTTGAATTCGTCAAACAGCAGGGGAAACCCTCGTATGACGAGTCTCTTGTCGAACTCAAGACGGCGGAGGCGGAGGAAAAATCGGAAGGCGAATACGACGAAAAATACGATGAGGCGGTCGCGCTCGTGACAAACCTCGGCCAGGCTTCGATTTCCCTGGTACAGCGTTATCTGAAAATAGGCTACAACCGTGCCGCAACCATTATTGAAAAGATGGAAGCAGAAGGGGTGGTCGGCCCCGCCGATGGCGCCAAACCGAGGAAGGTTCTCGTCAAGAAGCTTTAAAGGGGGACATTTTGCAGGCGCGCAGCGGAAAAAAGGTCCATATTGTAAGCCTCGGCTGTCCCAAGAACCAGGTCGATTCCGAGGTGATGGCGGCCGTGCTGGAAAAGTCCGGCTGTCGGCTTACCGACAGCCGTGATGAGGCCTCCATTGTTCTGATCAACACCTGTGCTTTCATCCTTCCGGCAAAGGAAGAGGCGATCGAAGAGATTCTCGATGCGGCCGAATGGAAAAAAGGGGACGCGGGACGACGGCTTGTCGTAACCGGCTGTCTCCCGCAGCGTTACGGCAGAGAGCTTCAGAAGGAGCTTCCCGAGGTGGATCTGTTTTGCGGCATATCAGAGGCGCCGCAAATCGGCAGGCTTTTGATGACGCTTTTTCACGGGGGGAAAAAAGCAGCGGAGCGGGCCGTCATCGGCAAGCCGACATTTCTGATGAACGCCTCCCATAAACGGATTATCTCCACACCGGCGGGAAGCGCCTACCTTAAAATCGCCGAGGGATGCTCAAATAATTGTTCTTTCTGCGTCATTCCGTCAATTCGCGGGAAGGCGCGCAGCCGCCCGATGGATGATATATGCCGGGAAGCGGAGGATCTCGCCTCGCGCGGAGTGAAGGAACTGATCCTGATCGCGCAGGATACAACCGCCTACGGGGCGGACCGCAGGGATAAATCTTCCTTAAGTCGCCTCATTCCCGAACTCGCCAAAATTGACGGCATTTCCTGGATACGGCTTCTCTACCTTTACCCGACGCGGCTGACGGAGGAGCTTCTTGTTGCCATCGCCCGGGAGGAAAAAGTCTGCAAATATCTTGATATGCCAGTGCAGCACAGCGATGATGCCGTCCTTTCCGCAATGCTGCGCGGTGGAAACTCCTTTCGTCTGCGTCAGGCAATTTCGCGTGTCCGGGAGATCCTGCCCGATGCGGCGCTGCGCACCTCGCTGATCGTCGGTTTTCCGGGGGAGACCCCCCGGCGTTTTGAAAATCTCCTCGCGTTTGTCCGGGAAATCCGTTTTGATCACCTGGGTGTATTCCCCTATTACAGAGAGGAGGGGAGCGCCGCAGCGTCCTTCCCCTCCCGGATTTCCGAACGGGAAAAACAGCGCAGACGGGAAATGATCATGGAAGAACAGGCGAATATTTCCCAGGAGATTAACAGCCGTCTGGTCGGATCCGTTCAGGAAGTGCTCGTCGAGGGGAAAGGAGACATCGATGGTTATCCGCTCATCGGCAGGTGTCGGCGCCAGGCGCCCGAGATCGACGGAGTCACCTGTCTGAAGGACGGCAGCCGCAAAGCGGGGGAAATCGTCTCCTGCCGGATAACGGCCGCCGACGCATACGATCTTTACGCCGAGGTTATCGCATGATCCTGCAAAAAAAGGCGCGCGATTGATCCGTCGCACGCCTTTTTTCACGTCGTAGATTTTTAAAACGGCAGCCTACTCAATAACCATCATGAGCTGGTCGGTATCCACCGAGTCATTGGCCTTTACCTTGATTTCCTTAACAGTTCCTCCGGCCGGGGCATAAATGGGATTTTCCATTTTCATCGCCTCAAGGATCAAAAGCTCGTCGTCTTCATTGACCTGGTCCCCTGCATTGACCAGCACCTCAAGGATTTTTCCCGGCATCGGGGCCTTAACTTCCACACTCATTTTCTTACCTCCATTTCAACGTTATTTTTTCGAATTGTCACGGCATTTTTCCGGAACATCCCGGTCCGGAAACGATTTTCCGCGCTGCGTGAAGCTTGACCGGGATATGCACTGCGCCTTACTTATACACACTTTTTACTCAAGTCAAGGTAAAAAAGAACGGATCGGGGCGCTTCCTTTTAAGCGGGTTGTTGTTGCGAGTTTCTCTTGAGAAAAGCTGAATAGTCTGTTAGGTTCCGCGCCATGAAACACATTGTCATGGGAACAGCCGGCCATGTCGATCATGGCAAGACGGCGCTGATCAAGAGGCTTACAGGCATAGACACCGACCGTCTCAAAGAGGAGAAGGAACGGGGGATTACCATTGAACTCGGTTTTGCCTCGCTTCACCTTCCCGGGGGGACGACGGTGGGAATCGTCGATGTTCCCGGCCATGAAAGGTTCGTCAAAAACATGGTTGCGGGCGCCGCAGGCATTGATCTGGTGGCCATGGTCATCGCCGCCGACGAAGGCGTCATGCCGCAGACCCGCGAGCACCTCCAGATATGCACCCTTCTGGGCATCCGCCGGGGCGTCGTCGTGGTAACCAAAACAGACATGGTTGATCCAGACTGGCTGGAAATGGTGCAGGATGATATTCGCACCTTTCTGCAAGGGACGTTTCTCGAGGGCGCTCCCGTTGTTCCCGTTTCCTCTTCTACCGGTGAAGGGATCGCCGGGTTGCTGTCGGCAATCGAAAAGAGTGTCGAGGAGATCAAGGAGACACAGGATATTGGAATTTTGCGTATCCCTGTCGATCGGGTTTTTACGATGAAAGGATTCGGCACCGTCATAACCGGGACGCTCATTTCCGGAAGCGTGACACTCGGCGACGACGTGGAATTTTTTCCGGTGAAGTACCGGGCAAAGGTGCGCGGCATCCAGGTGCACAACGAGGCGGTCAAAACGGCCGAGGCGGGGCAGCGCACGGCGGTCAACCTCCAGGGGACGGATCGGGAGGAGATCGAGAGGGGAACTATTCTCGCCACGCCGGGGGCGCTCAAGCCTTCTTTGCGACTCGATTGCGTGTACAGCTATTTGAAAAGCGCCGGCAGAAAACTCATGAACCGGACGGTTATCCGTCTCCATGCGGGGACAAGCGAGGTCATGGCGCGCCTCGTTCTCCACGGTCGGGATTTTCTGGAGCCGGGTGATGATGGCTTTGTTCAGTTTGTACTGGAAAAGCCGGTTGCGGTTGTGGCCGGGGACAGGTTTGTCGTGCGCAGTTATTCGCCGGTTACGACCATCGGCGGAGGGGTGATTGTTGATCCACTGCCGGCCAAGCATAAAAAATCTGAAACGGAAACAATCGGTGATTTCGAAATACTCGCCGATGAAGACCCGCTCCGGAAGATCGAGGTTATCGCAAGAAGGGCCGGGATCGAGGGGATTACCGCAGGCATGCTGGCCGTGCGTACCGGCATTTCAGCCAAAAGACTCTCGAAGCTTCTTGAAGGCATGTTTTCGGAACGACGCCTCGTACTGATCGATCGCGACGAGCAGCGGGTTCTGTCGGGCATTGTTTACGAAAATTTTAAAGAGTGGATTATCGGAAAAATATCAGACTACCATCGGGAGTATCCCCTGCGCGAGGCGATTGCCCGCGAAGAACTCCGCTCGACGCCGGGAATCGGCAGCGCCGCCGGACCGAAGATTTTTCTGATTGCCCTCAATGATCTTGAGAAAAAAGGGAAGATTGTTGTCGAAAGGGAGATGCTCAGGCTTGCAGATCACGCAGTCACGCTCGATGTGGATATGGGTTCGCTTCGGGAGGCGCTTTCCCGGATTTACAGGGACGGAGGACTGGCCCCGCCCACGGCCCGCGAGATAGCCGCGATGTTTCCCGACCAGAAAAAAGAAGTGGCAAGCCTTGAGCAGTTGATGCTCAGGGAAGGGGAGATTGTCCGAATCAGTGAAGACCTCAATTTCCATCGCGAGGTGCTGGCAAAGCTCCGCGAGGATTATAAAAAGATGCTCATCAGGGATGGGGAAGCTACGCCGGCCACTGTCCGGGAACTGACCGGGCTTTCACGCAAGTTCATCATTCCGCTGATGGAATATTTCGATTCAACCAGGCTTACCATGCGCGCCGGGGACAAACGGATTCTCCGGGAACGAACGTAAACAGGACTGTTATTTCAAGGAAAGGCAGGGTGTCATTTTGTCAGGAAAGAACGTGTATGCCAGGGAAGTACATTCCGGAGACCGGATTGACGATCTCTTTATCGCGGCCGAAAAAACGCTGGCCTATTCCCAGAAGGGGGCTGCCTATCTGAATGTCCGTCTTCAGGACCGCACCGGGGATGTTGATGGAAAAATCTGGGAAAACGCCCTTGCCTGGGATAAGATATTCAAAAAGGGCGACGTGATCCGCATTCAGGGCAGAGCGCTCAGTTACAAGGATACCGTTCAGGTTTCCATATCGGGTTTGCAGAAAATTGACGATGATGAAGTGGATATCGCCCTTTTTCTTCCCTCCGCCAAACGGGATCGTGACGAAATGTTCGCGGAGCTTATGGGATACTGCGATGCGGTGAGGACGCCCTGCCTGAAGGCCCTGCTCGGCTCGTTTTTTCACGACGAAAAGACGGCCGCGCTCTTTAAGAAAGCCCCGGCGGCCAAGGGTTTTCACCACACCTATATCGGCGGCCTTCTCGAACACACGCTGTCGGTGGTCGGTCTGCTGAAAATGGCGGCTGACCATTACAAAGGGATTGACGAGGATATGCTGATTACCGGAGGAATACTCCATGATATTGGGAAGATCTATGAGTTTTCTTACGATCGGGTCGTGGAGTACAGCGATCCCGGCCGTCTGATTGGCCATATCGTCATGGGCGTCGAGATGATCGATCAGCGGATCGCGGCCATTCCCGACTTTCCCCCGCAGAAGGCGATGGAGCTTCGCCATCTGATCCTCAGCCATCACGGTTCCCTGGAATTCGGCTCCCCCAAACGGCCAAAGACGCTCGAGGCCCTCATCGTCCATCACATGGACGACATGGATGCAAAAATGAATGCATTTCAGGAGTTCATGCGTCAGTCCACCGATGAAGAGTCAAACTGGACACCCTACCACCGCCTGCTGGGACAGTACATCTTCAAGGGGGTCAAAACCTCTGACGATCATGAGAAGACGCAGCCCGATCTGCTCTGATTTACAGGAATGATTTTGTCTTTTCAGCCAGGGCGTTAAGCGCTGGTCAACACGTCATTTCAAGGGAAAGGTTTTTTTGTGGCTGACAGGGTTGTGACGGCCGGGGGGATCGATAAAGCATCCGTGTCGTTTGAGGAATGGAATGACTGGCGATGGCAGTTTCGCAACCGGGTACGCTCGCTGGACGTGCTTGCGCGGCTCTCGAATCCGCCTTCGGAGACGCTTGCCGACTGGCAGGAAGTTCTTCGCCATTATCCTGTTGCAATAACACCGTATTATCTGTCGCTGTTTAACCCGGATGACGGGGATGACCCTCTCCGGATGCAGTGTTTCCCCGATTCCCGGGAAATTCACTTTTCGCTGGGGGGTGTGGATGACCCGCTGTGCGAGGAGAGGGACATGCCCGTGCCGGGGCTGATCCACCGCTATCCCGACCGGTGTCTGGCGATTGTCACCAATACGTGCGCCGTTTACTGCCGTCACTGCAATCGCAAGCGTCTCTGGGACAAGGAAAAATCCGCAACGCGTCAGAGGCTGCAGGCGATGATCGACTATGTCGGCCGCACCCCGAATCTGCGCGAGGTGATCGTCTCCGGCGGCGATCCGCTGATGATGCCCGAGGCGACGCTCGACTGGTTTCTTGGTTCACTGAAAGCCATTCCCCATCTGGAGGTGCTGCGCATCGGCAGCCGTGTTCCGGCAACACTGCCGATGCGCATAACGAAAGGGCTCTGTGCGATGCTGCGGAAGCGCCGCCCCCTCTGGCTCAATACGCAGTTCAACCACAGCCGCGAGGTAACGCCGGAGTCCGCGAAGGCGTGCGAGATGCTCCTCGAAGCGGGTATCCCCGTCAGCAATCAGTCCGTACTCCTCAAAGGGGTCAACGACGATTACGCGTCGATGAGGGAACTCCTCTACGCGCTAGAACGCATCTCGGTTCGTCCCTATTACCTTTTTCAGTGCGACCCGGTGCGCGGAACCGACCATTTCCGGACAGACGTCTGGCGGGGAATGGAGATGATGGAAAAGCTCTGGCGCAACGTATCGGGGCTCTGCCTCCCGCGTTACGTCATCGATTCCCCCGGCGGCCGCGGAAAAATACCGCTCCAGCCTTTTTCGTTTCTCCCGGAGAAGGGATGATGGATTTCCGCGTTTTTTAAAACATTATTTTGACAAGGCTTATAAAATATACTATGAAAACACAGATTATCGGCGGCTTTCGTCTGAATCAAAGGCGGTTGAACGAAAGAGATACCAAGCCGTATTCATCATTTTAAAGGAGATTGAAAATTCATGTACGAAGCAAGCGACCTGAAAAAAGGATTGAGAATCAAAATAGAAAACGATCCGTACATCGTGACGGAATTCAACTTTGTGAAACCGGGAAAGGGGCAGGCCCTTTACCGCTGCAAATTGAAAAACATGATCAGCGGCAACCAGTTTGAGCGCACCTTCCGGTCCGTGGATATGTTCGAGTCTGCCGATCTGCAGGAAAAAAAGATGCAGTATCTCTACCATGAGGACGGCAAGTACTGCTTCATGGACAACGAAAGCTACGAGCAGGTTTTCCTTACCGAAGATCAGGTGGGCGATGCCGTGAACTTTCTCCTTGACAACATTGAGGTGGAGGTTCTGCTTTTTGAAAACAAACCCCTGGGAATCACCGTTCCCAATTTCATCGATGTTGTCGTTACCGAGGCCGAGCCCTGGGCGAGGGGCGATTCCGTCTCCGGCAACACCAAGCCGGTTACCGTCCAGACCGGATATCAGCTTCAGGTACCCCCGTTCATCGAAGAAGGCGAGAAGATACGCATTGACACCCGCACCGGCGAGTACCTCACCCGGGTCAAGGGATGACGGTCGATTATTCGTGGAAACTGGCCGCCAGGCTTGATTCATTGCGGATACGTTCCGAAATGCTCTACTCTGTCCGCCGGTTTTTCCATGAAAATGACTTCCTCGAGGTTGAAACGCCGCTCTTGATTCCCGCGCCTGCGCCTGAGGAGCATATAGAGGCCGTCCAGGCAGAAAACTGGTTTTTGCAGACATCCCCCGAGCTGTGCATGAAGAGGCTTCTTGCTGCGGGGTATCAGAAGATTTACCAGTTATGCAAATGTTTTCGTAAAGGAGAAAGAGGGGGGCGTCACCTTCCTGAATTCACCATCCTGGAGTGGTACCGCGCTGAAGCGGATTATCAGGATCTTATGGGCGACTGTGAGGATATTGTCTCGAGAATTTCGTCAGATTTGGGCGTGGCGGGAATTTTTTCCAGTCAAGGGGGAAAAATCAGTCTGCAAAAGCCCTGGGGGCGCATCACGGTTGAGGATGCGTTTATCCGCTATGCCGGCATCAAAGCTGCCGAGGCCCTGGAGAGAGGGTCATTCGAAGAGATTCTGACTTCTGAAATCGAGCCCCGTCTGGGATTGGATATGCCTGTTTTTCTTTGTGATTACCCGAAAGAGATGGCGGCCTTGGCGCGTCTCAAGGAAGAAACGCCGGAGGTTGCCGAACGCTTTGAACTCTATATTGACGGCATGGAAATCGCCAATGCCTTTTCGGAGCTTACGGACCCCGTCGAACAGAAGCGGCGTTTTGTTGAGGCTTCCAGGAAACGCGAACAGGAAGGCTATGCCATCTACCCGGAACCTGAGCCTTTTCTGCAGGCGCTTTCCCGGATGCCTCCCTCCGCGGGCATTGCTCTCGGGGTGGATCGGCTTGCCATGCTTTTCGCCGGCAGACTGAAGATCGACGATGTGGTTGCCTTTACACCGGAAATGCTGTAATTTTTACTGACCGCAAGCCGGAAGGGAACATAGTTCAGTTAAAGGAGAATTTGAGTGAAAGAGACTTCGATTGCCACGATGAATCTCGGTGGAAATTTCCACGGCAGTCTGTTCGACATGGTTTTAAATGCCGGCATAATCGTGCAACTGGTATTGCTTCTTCTTTTTATTTTTTCGGTTGTCTCCTGGGCAATTATTTTGATGAAGTACGTCGCACTCAGGAAAATCAACAAAGAAAATGACCGGTTCCTCGATGTGTACATGAAGGGCGCCAAGCTGTCGGAAATCTATCCCGAATCGAAAAAGATGAAACATTCGACGCTGGCAGGGGTTTTCAACAGCGGTTACAAAGAGCTTGTCAAGATTGCCCGCAGCGTCCAGGAAACGTCCACGGGAAAAGCGACCGCCGATGCACCCCTGGCGAACCTGGAAATCGGCGCCATCGATAATGTCGAGAGGTCTTTAAACAGAGCCTGCACACTGGAGGCGGCCAAACTCGAAACGGCGCTCGGTTTTCTGGCAACCACCGGAAGCGCCAGCCCTTTTGTGGGACTGTTCGGTACGGTCTGGGGAATCATGGATACGTTCAAGAGCATCGGCGCCAGGGGTTCGGCCACTCTTGCGGTTGTAGCGCCGGGGATATCCGAGGCTCTTGTAGCAACGGCAGCCGGTCTTGCAGCGGCCATTCCCGCGGTGATTTTTTACAACTTTTATCTCAACAAGGTAAAGGGCATGACTGCGGAGATGGAAGGTTTTTCTTCAGAACTAATCAATATCATAGAAAGATTTTACGTCAGGAAGTGAGCGATCATGCGATACGCGAGACACCGCAATAACGGCTGCGACCGACCGATGGCCGATATCAATGTAACCCCCCTTGTTGATGTGATGCTGGTGCTGCTGGTCATCTTCATGGTCACCGCGCCGATGCTGCAGACCGGAATCGACGTCAATCTGCCCAGGGTACAGGCGAAGTCAGTCGATGTTGCCGAAGAAAAGATTGTCTTGACGATAAACGGCGCCAGAGAAATATTCATCAATCGAAGCCCCTTGAATCATTCTGACCTTGGAGTCAAACTGCAAAGCATTTTTGCCCGAAGGTTAGACCGTGAGATTTACCTCAGGGCCGATCGCAATGTCCCTTACGGTTTTGTGGTTGAGGTCATGGCGGAGGTCAGGAAAGCCGGGGTTGAAAAACTGGGCATGATAACCGAGCCGATAGACGGGAAGCGCTGATGTACGGGTATTTTTCCATAAGCCATGAAAATGGCTCCTTGATGGGAACCGTTGTTTTGTCCCTCCTTCTCCACGTCGCGCTTCTGGCGCTGTTTTTTTTATCACCGTCCTTTCCTTCGCACAGGGTTTTGATCGGGCCGATTTATGATGTGGCGCTCGTGAATTTTCCCGGCGGCGCGTCGTCGATGGGCTATTCAGGAGCTGCGGCAGGTGGACCAACCGCCGTTGTGGGGGCGCCGAAGACCACGAAACGAGTGGAAACGACGGCTAAAAGATCATTGCCGACATTGCCGGAGGTTCCTGTAGCCAAAATTGAAAGGCGCACCGGGGACAGCCGTTCGCTGGAAAAGGCGATAAATGCCATCAAAAGAAAGGCCGCAGCCGAGGGGAATGCCCCTGAAGGGACTGCCGCTGCCCATTCGCCCGCTACGTCCACATTCGGCGCATCCGGACAGACCAGCGCCGTCGGGACGACCGAAAAAATGAAGACGGCAGCCCCGGCAGGAAGCGGCGCCGCGGGTGGTGTTTCGGGAGGCGAGGGCGAAGGCGGGGGCGATGCGCAGGTGAACGTTTACTACCGGGCGATATGGCTCAGAATCAGGGCACAATGGGCGCTTCCCGGGGGAATGCTCCCAAAAGAGCAGTTGGAGGCGGTAATCTCACTCGTTATCCTCCGAACCGGCGCAGTAACGGAGGCAAGATTTGAAAAGTCATCAGGAAATCGCTATTTTGATGAATCGGCCATGCGGGCCATTCAGAAGGCTGGCCCGCTTCCCCCCCTGCCGGCGTGGATCAACGGCAGCAGTCTGAATGTCGGCATCCGCTTCCATTCTTCCGAATTTAGCAAACAATGATTCTGATTAAGGTAGAATTGAAATGCGTGTAAAATTTAATGTGGTTCTGATTTTTACGGTACTGTCATTGTTCGTATCCGCGACGGGATGGGGGAAAGTGTACCTCGATATTGATTCCCCCTCGTTCCACAAATTTTCGATTGCCGTGCCCGCGTTTAAAGATCTCCGGCCTCTGGCTCAAACAGACAATCTCACAATCTGGTTTGCCGATGAGCTTTCACGATGTCTCGATATTACCGGTTATTTTCAGATACTGGACAAAAAATCATTCCTGGAAGATCCATCACAGGCAGGGATAACGGCGGAAGGGATCAAATTTGACGACTGGACAACCATTGGCGCCGAATACCTCCTCAAGGGAGGATTTCAGGTCAATGGGCGTGAGATGACAACGGAGTTTCGCCTCTTTGATGCGCTCAAGGGCGAACTGCTTGTGGGAAAACGCTATGTTGGCAAACCGGAAGATAAAAAAACGATGGTGACCCGTTTCGCCAATGAGGTTCTCTTTGTGCTGACGGGAGAGGCCGGTAATTTCGACACGCACATCGCCTTTATCAAACACACCGGCAAGGCGAAAGAGATATACACAATCGCCTTTGACGGTTCATCCCTTTTTCGGGTTACCAGTTTCAATTCCCTGACGCTTTCGCCCCGCTGGTCGGCGGATGGACGTTTTCTGGCCTTTACCTCCTACAAAGACGGCAACCCCGATCTTTATGTAAGGGATATGAAAACGGGAAGCACGAAGAAGCTGGTTTCCTCCACAGGGGTCAATATTCCCGGTTCGTGGTCGAAAAACGGTGACCGTCTTCTTGCCACACTGACCCGCGGAGGCAATCCCGACATATACGACATCACGGTGGAAAACTCCGTGATGCAGCGTCTGACGCGCGATTATTCCATCGATGTATCACCGGTGCGATCTCCCGACGAAAAAAATATTGCGTTTGTTTCAAACCGCAACGGCTCCCCGCAGATCTACATTATGGATGCCGACGGCGGCAACGTGAGACTGCTGACCCATCAGGGCAATTACAATACATCTCCGGCCTGGTCGCCCAAAGAAGGAAAGATCGCCTACGAGGGTTCCGTAAACGGCCGTTTTCAGATATTCACGATGGACAGCGCCGGAGGTGAACCCCGGCAACTCACCTTTGATGCGATGGATCATGAAAGTCCCGCCTGGTCCCCGGACGGACGATATCTGGCGTACAGCGTCAGCGGTTACGGACGCAGCCGGATAGAGATCATGAACGCGGATGGCAAGAATATCAGGGTGCTGTACGAAGACAAGGAGGGTTGCCAGGGCGCTAGCTGGTCGCCGCATAAAAAATAAATGTATTTTCGTCTTGCATTTTAGGCTCCTTCTGACTATAACCCCCGCAAGGCATTCAAAAATGAAAAAAACAGAATTTTTTAAACTCTTAAGCAAGAAAGGAGATCACTAATGAAAAAAGGTATGTTTACGTTCGGATTGGCACTGCTTGCCCTTGTTTTTGCTGTTTCTTTTACGACCGGATGCGCCAAGAGGGCAACAATGAAAGAGGGGACCTCTGTTTCTTCTCAAGAACAGAGGATTGCCCCCCAGACTTCAGTCGTTCCGGCGCAAGCGGGGACCCCCACCGACGATACGGCGGCAAGGGAGCGTGCCCTGCGTGAGCAGGCTTTGAGGGAAGCGGCGGAAAAAGCGGCAAGAGAAGCCGCGGAGAAGGCCAAGCGTGAGGCCGAGGAGAAGGCCAAGGCCAAGGCTGCCGCGATTATGAAAGAACTCCAGATATGCGATGTCCATTTCGATTTCGACAAGTACAACCTGAAGCCGGAAGCCATGGAAGTTCTTAAAAAAGCAGCGCCCGCGTATCTCAAATACACCGATTACAAACTGGTTGTCGAAGGTCACTGCGACGAACGCGGCACCGTCGAGTACAACCTCGCACTGGGTGAGAAGCGCGCCAACGAAGTAGCCAAATTTCTTAACGATCTGGGAATTACCAAAGACAGGATCAAGACGATCAGCTACGGCAAGGAGATGCCTCTGGACAAGAACCATAATGAAGAGGCGTGGGCCAAAAACAGAAGGGCTCATTTTCTCCTGAACCGTTAACAAAACATTTTCGGGCCGTTCTGTTTTTTTTGTATGGTCAACAAGGCTTTATGAATTTTTCAGCAAACAATCCTGTAATTCATGTTTGATCATGGATTACAGGATTTGATATTTCCGAAACATTTATCCGGGTAAGGGGGCTTGAGTCCTTTGAAAAGAGATGCATTCATTTTTTGTTCCGTATTCATCCTGTTGATGACCGGATGCGCCACCACCGACGACGTCAGGGGGATTCGCGGCGAAGTGAATTACCAGATACAGTCCGTCAATGAAAAAGTGGCGGCTCTTGAGAGCCAGTATCCCCTGCTTAATGAGGAAACCAGAAAAATCAGGGATTATCTTGCAAAGACAAACGGGGAGTTTACACCCATACGGTCTGCGCTGGCTGAAATTCGTGCGGAAATAACGGACGTAAAATCAAAGCTGCAGCAGTTGAGAGGGCAAATTGACAGCGTAAAGGAAGAGATACGCAAGGAAACCACTTCCTTTGCGGCAAAAACGGTAAAACGCGAAGAAGCGGAAAAGTCTCTCCGGGAGAAGATTGACGCATTGTCGTTTAAAATGAATTTTCTCGAGAACTTTCTGGAAATCACCAAGAAGAATGAGCAGACTCAAGCCCCGGTGGATGCCGGGAAGTCGGCCCTGCCGCCCGCTCAATCCTCCCAACCCGCTGATGATTCCGGGAGGATGGACAAGAGCGCCCTTTATTCAGTTGCTTTTAACCTGTTCAAGGAAGGAAAGTACGAAAAGGCGCGCGAGGCCTTTGGAAACCTGCTCAAACAGTACCCGTCCTCCGAGTTTTCCGATAATGCCGTCTTCTGGTCGGGGGAGTGCTATTATTTTGAGAAGAAATATGAAAAGGCGATCGTTGAATATGACAAGGTTATCAAAGGTTACCCCGGAAGCAACAAGATATCCTACGCATTACTAAAGCAGGGGCTTTCCTTTCTGAAGCTGGGGGACAAAGAAAGCGCGCGCCTTCTCCTGCAGCAGGTGACAAAGGATTATCCAAACACCAGCCAGGCGAGAATAGCCAGGGCAAAAATTCTTGAAATAAAGTAGCAAAGAAGTTAATTCAGTATGGAAGGGGTTATTCCCTCGGGGCAGGGAAGGGTAAAGGATTCCCTGGAGTCGGAATCTATCCGCGCATTCAGATACGTGATTTTCACTTTTTTTGCATGCCGGGCATTGATGGTCATTTGTTGCGGAAGGTGATAGCCATCAACAACGAGGTCGTTTTCAAAGAGCGCTTCGTAAATATCCTCGCCGTTCCGGCGGAAGACCGTCCTGACGATTTTATCAGCCAACGGATTGATCCAGATCGAAAAAATGCCATCATTTTTTAACTGGTCAATCCTGTACAAACTTCCCTCCATTTTCCCTGATGCAGTAAATCCTTTCCCGGTGATTTTCGGGGAACGTCCCAGCAAAAGAGGGACAAGTTCTTCGGCTTCAATGTCGATATGAAGAAATTCTGCTATGTTGCGGGACGTGGCAGGACCGGTGCAAAAACACTTTCTGGATGGCATGAATATTCTCATTTCGTCGGCATTGAGCGTAACGAACAGATCAGGAAGACCGATCACGGGTATCGATTCCAGCCGAAGAAAGGAGGGCGCCTTTATCAGCAGGGCGGCTTTCATCGGATACCGTGTCCCCTCGTCGATTATTTCTATTTTTGCGGTTACGGTCAATACCCCGTTTACGGGCAGTGTGTCAGATGCCCTTAAAGCCGCCTCGGGAGAGTCGTATCCCTGCGGGGTGGTGGCAATCATCTGCCTTCCCGCACAGCCAAAGAGGATTGCCGCGATGAAGGCAAACAATAAAAAAGATGCTCCGGTTCTGTTATGTTTGGGAATGTCCATCCGAAAGATGCCCTATCTTCCCTTTAACTGCTGGACTTTTTCTTTGAGTTTTTCGTTTTCGGGGTTCACATGCAGGGCTTTATTGAATATTTCCAATGCCTTTTGAGCTGAACCCCTCTTCAGATACGCCTCGCCCAGATGTTCCATAATTGTGGGGTCTTCGGGGAGGAGTTCGGAAGCTTTTGCAAGATGGGGAATCGCTTCTTCAAGCCGGTTCTTTTTAAACAGAACCCAGCCAAGGGAATCGATCATGTAAGCGTTTCCCGGTTTAATCTGGAGGGCTTTACGGATCAGTTCTTCCGCTTCGTCCAGGTTTATTCCCCGGTCCGCGTACATATAGCCAATGAAATTCATCGCCTCGGCGTGGTCTTTGTCCAGTTGAAGCGCTTTTCTCATCGCCGAAACGCTTTCGTCGAAGCGTTTTGTTTTTTCATAAAAAACTCCGAGGCCGAAGTGAAGATCGACACTGTCAGGCATCGCCCTCAGGCCCTCCTTGAGAGTCTCCTCGGAAGAAGAATAATCTTTTTCGCCTTCGTAAAGCGAGGCAAGAAAGGCGTACAAGCCGGGGCTTTCTTTTTTGCTGTTGATTGCCGTGCGCAAGGAAGCAATGGCCTGTTTTGTTTTTCCCTGTTTTTTCAGAATTCCGGCAATTCGAACCTGCATTTCTTCGTACTGGTCAAAATCAGGAGGAATGTTTTTCATGGTTTCGATCGCCTTTTCGAAATTACCTTCTTCTTCGTAGGCAGAGCTGATCAGCAGGGCCAGTCTGAAGTCGTTCGGCGATTTCTGGTACAGCGGCAACAAGGTATCGAGCGTTTTTCGATGGTTCCCCTGTTCGAGGTCGATGAGACCTGTCGCGATAAGCGCTTCTCTGTTTTGGGGGTCCAACTTCAAAACCTTCTGAAAAGTTTCGCGGGCGTTATTGTAACTCTGGCGTTGCATGAAAATATGCCCCAGCTTTACGAGAGCGCGGGCATTGTGAGGTGAAACCTCGGTGATCTTCTGGTAAATCTCGATTGCAAGCGGCATCTTGCCCTGTGCCTCATAGAGAAGCGCCAAATCAATGAGGACCATTTCCGAATCAGGACGGCTGGAAAGAATGCGTTTGAATTCTGCTTCCGCCTGATCAAACTGCTTCAGTTCCACCATAATTCTGGCAAGATAAAAGCTGGACATGAAGTTTTCCGGTTCCAGCTTCAGCAGTTTTCGGAAAGACTCTTTCGCTTTGTCAAAGTGTTTCATTTCGGCCTGGCTTGTCCCCAGGTAGAAAAGCGCCCGGGTGTTATCGGGGTCGTATTGAAGCGCTTTTTGGTACTCGTCCGCGGCCGCTGCGTAATTTTTTTTGTTCATATGGAAGCCGGCCAGCATCATCCGTATTTCGGTGTCCTCTGGATGGTCCCGAAGAACGTCCCGGCAAAGCGCCATCGCCGTATCCTGATTTCCCTTCTGGATATGGAGGAGGGCGAGTTCTTTGACGAGCCAGTAGGCGGAAGAATCAAGCCGAAGCGTTTCTTCCATTTCTTTTATCGCCTCATCGGTGTTGTCGTTTAATGCCTGCAGCACGCCGAGGCTGTAGTGAAAACCGGCATTCCCGGCCGATGCTGTTAAAGGGAGCGCCGTGGCCACAGAAGAAGCCAGCAGGAAAAATAGCAGAACAGTTGCAGTAAGAAAATTAATCATGATGTGAATACCTTTTTATTTCGAATTGGTGAGACATTTTTTTACGGAGACAACGTGAATCCCCTCTTTATGCCATTCGGGCAGAATATCCTTGATTGCCCGGATCGTGTCTTTGTAGGGGTGGCCAATCAAAAGCAATGGTTTATTATCCCCGTTTGCCTGATGTCTGGAAACATTGCGAAGGGCTTTTTTTGCCGCCGGGTAACCTTTTTCATGGTCGATGAAAATATCCCTTTCCGCAAAAGGGATGCCAATGTGAGAGGCGGCTGCCCTTCCTGTCGTGCCGGGAGACGTCCTGCTGTCGATAAAAAACAGGCCCTGCTTTTTGAGCTCCACCATGACCTGTTGCAGCCGTTTTGCATCCTCCATAAAAAGTGAGCCCATGTGGTTGTTGACCCCGGATGCATAAGGAACGGCGGCCAGATTTTCTTTCAGTTGGCGGACGATCTGCTCTTCATCCATGCCCGCCATCAGGGCGCCCTTGCCAGGCGACTGTTCGGGATATCCATGGGGTTCCATGGGCTGGTGGAGGAGGATATCCCTGTTTCTTGCATGGAGAAATGCAATAGCATCGGCGCGATGTGGCGAGAAGGGTAAAACAGAGAAGGCGATCGGGGCCGGAATATCGGCCAAATCGCGCAGCGCCATCATATCAAAGCCGATATCATCGATGATTACCGCAACCATCCGGAAATGCTTGTTTACATCCTGTACTGAAGGAGCCGGTTTTGCTGCTCTCCGGGTTTTTTCATCTCTGGCCGGTTTTGCCTGCTGCTGCGTTTCGTGGATTGCTTTATCTCTGGCTTCCTTCTGCTCCGGTGAAGGAAGCCTTTCGAGAAAAAGAAAAACCGCGGCAATGATCCCCGCAAGGAGAATAACTTTTAAATAGGGAAAACTCTTCACGTTATTTTTTTTCAGTCAGAATGATCAGCCCTTTCATCAAATCGATTGCACTTTTCAATTGATTGTCTTTTTCGAGGGTATCTTCTGCCTTCATCTTTTCCTCTTTGCCGTTTTTTTCGGTCGTTGATTTTATGTGCCCTTTCAGGTCTTTTTCCCTCATGATGTGATTTTTATCGGCGTCTTTTTCCCCGTTTGCTTCCTCGACTCTGGGAGCCTGCTTCACGATGATGTCGGGGGTGATCCCCTCCGCCTGGATGGAACGGCCATTGGGCGTGTAGTATTTTGCAGTGGTCAATTTAAGGGCGGAGCCGTCTTCAAGGGGGATGACGGTCTGAACGGATCCTTTCCCGAAGGTCTGTGTTCCCATGATGACCGCCCGTTTGTTGTCCTGAAGGGCGCCGGAGACGATCTCCGAGGCGCTTGCCGTTCCCTCGTTCACCAGGATGATGATCGGGCAGAGGGGCTCGTTGCCGTCGTCCCTGGCCACGGACTTGCTCTCCATATTTTTGGAACGTCCCCGCGTTGAAACGATAGCGCCTTTTTTCAAAAAGAGATCCGAAACCTCAATGGACTGGTTGAGCAAACCACCGGGATTATTGCGCATATCTATGATGATGCCCGCCAGGGGTTTGTCTTTCGGGTTTATTTCCTTAAGGGCCTTTTCCAGGTCGTCGCCGGTGTGTTCCTGAAAAGAGGCGATTCGCAAATAGCCGATATTTCCATTGTAAATCTTTGATTTTACGCTTTTTACAACGATAATGTCTCTGGTGATCTCGATATCGATCGGTTTGGAGAGCCCCTCGCGCACAATGGTTATTGTAACCCTGGTTCCCTTCGCACCGCGGAGTTTCTTGACTGCCTCCATGATCGTGATGTCTTTTGTCGAATTGCCGTCGATCTTGATGATCTGATCCGCCGCCTTGACGCCTGCCTTGCAGGCGGGTGTATCCTCAATGGGAGAGACGACCGTAAGGACGTCCTTAACAAGCGTTATTTCAATTCCCACCCCTCCGAAACTGCCGCGTGTTTCAACCTCGAGTTCCTTGTACATCTCCTGCGTCATGTAGGCGCTGTGCGGGTCAAGGGATTTTATCATCCCGTTGATGGCCCCTTCGATGAGCTTGTCGGAGGAAACGGGCTCGACGTAGTTCTTTCCCACCATGTCAAGGATTTCGTTAAATGTTCTTAGACTCTTGTAGGTCCCGCGGTCAATGGCTGAAACCTGGCGGTCGCCGTAGGGACCGATCAGCATCATAAGCAGAAGTATCGTAAAAAAAGAGGTCCGTTTGCTGAATATGTTTTTCATCCATCATCCTCCGTCTGGAATTGTTCTCAAATAAAGCTTGGAAACGATACCATCATTCATGGAAATATTACTACAGTTTTTTTCCCGAGGGCGCGTATCGACCCCAACATTTCCGATTTTCTAATCCTCAATGCCTTTTCGCAGGTTGTGCTTGATCATTTTCAGTTGGAGACCCTTGCGGCTGAGACCGAGTTTTTGCGCTGTTTTTGTCACGTTGCCGTCACACTCTTCAAGGCAGCGGGTAACAATCTGTTTTTCCATTTCCTCCATATGCGTTTTCAATACATCCTGAAGCGGCTCCATCTCATGGGAACTACCCGATATTTCCGGAGGTATCAAATCGGAGGTGATGACCGGACCATCCGCCAGAAGCGCCACCCTTTCCATCAGGTGTTCCAGCTCACGTATATTCCCCGGCCAACTGTAAGCCATCAGAAAATCGCGGACATCGGGCGCCAGTCCGAGGTGGTTCTTGCCGAGTTTACTGCTTGATTTATCGAGGAAATAGTCGGCCAGAAGAAGGATATCATCTTCCCTTTCCCGCAGAGGCGGCAGGTGTATCGGAAAGACGTTCAGACGGTAGAACAGATCTTCACGGAATCGTCCCTCCCGTATCTCATCGGGAAGGTTTTTATTTGTGGCCGTTATCAGACGGACATCAACGGATATCGTCTTCAGGCCGCCGACCCGCTCGAAGCTCTGATCCTGTATAGCCTGAAGAAGCTTCGCCTGGACTTCCCTGGGTATTTCACCAACCTCGTCGAGAAAGAGGGTCCCCTTGTGAGCCAGCTCAAATCTGCCCGGTTTGGTGTTCAGGGCGCCGGTGAACGCCCCCTTTTCGTAACCGAAAAACTCGCTTTCCACCAGATTCTGCGCGATGGCGGCGCAGTTGATTTTTATGAACGACTGTTTGCTGCGGCTGCTTCCGGCATGCAGGGCCCGGGCGATAAGTTCCTTGCCGGTTCCTGTTTCGCCTGTTATCAATACAGCGGTATCCGTCGGCGACACTTTCTGCACGATTTTGAGGATTTCAAAGATGCGGCTGCTGTTGCCTATAATGGGATGCTGTTCTTTTTCTCCCTTGGGGACGGGGGGGATGTTGTTTTCGAGGCGCCGTGCCTTGAGGGCCTTTGCAATGATTGTTTTTAGTTCATCCTGTTCAAAAGGCTTGGTAATGTAGTCAAATGCGCCGTTTTTCAGGGCATCGACGGCGCTGGAAACGGTGCCATAGGCGGTCAGGATAATAACCGGAATGGAGCTGTCGTATTCGATGATCTTCTGTAGAAGCCCCATCCCGTCAAGCCCGGGCATTTTCAGGTCTGTGGCGACAACAGAAATTAGGATTTTCTTTATGATTTCGAATGCTTCGACACCGTTTGCCGCGGTCATGACTTCATGACCCTCTTTTTTGAGCATGGCCGCGAGGACAAGCCGCATATTCAGTTCGTCGTCAACGACGAGAATTTTTTCCTTTTCAATCACGGACTGTCTGTTTCCCCCTTAAGGATAATGAATGCAAGTGGTTTACTGCCGGGCGTTTTATTTTGGATCATGGAGAAAATCCTCAGTGGGAGGTTTCCAGGCGAATGTAGAAGATTGTTCCCTTACCCGGTATGGATTTGACCCGTATTTTTCCGCCATGGTTCGTAATGATGCGTCTGCATATGGCCAGCCCCAGCCCTGTACCCCTTTCCCGGGTGGTGAAAAAAGGGGTGAATATCTGCTTGATAACATCCCTTGGGATTCCCCGGCCGGTGTCTCGAATCGAAATACCTGCCGCATCGCCGGATCCACCTGTAATACTGGTCGTTCTTACCGTCAGAGTTCCCCCCTCCGGCATCGCTTCGATCGCGTTGAGCGCTATGTTCATGATAACGCGGTGAATCTGCTCCTGATCCATGGGCACCAGCGGCAGATGGGGGTGAAGCTCCATCTGTATATGGATGTGCGGTCCTATTTTGCTGGCTTCGAGAAGGGCGATCGTCTTTTCGATCACACTGTTGATGGAGGCGGGCCGCAAATCCATCTGATAGGGGCGGGCGTAGTCAAGAAACTGTGAAACGACCCGGTTGAGACGGTTGGCTTCTTCGGTTATGACTTCAAGAAGCCTGCGCTGCTCTTCCTGCTCAATTTCGGTGAGGAGGTACTGAGCTGCTCCTTTAATCGAACCAAGAGGATTGCGGATTTCATGGGCCAGCACCGGGGCCATCTGTTCGAGTAGAATGGCTTTCTCTCTTTCCAGTTTTTCGTCGAGATCGAATGGAGAGGTGAAGACATCCTTGATATCGGGATAAAAACTCTTCAGCAGCCTTTTGAGAATTACCTGGAATGGGCCAATTGCGATAATGATGAGAAAGGAGACCATGAATACCAGGGTAAAGGAGAGTTCTGGCCCCTTTCCGAAAAAACCGGTGACGAGGTAGAAAAAAAGTGTTGTGAACATGGCGACAATCAAAATGACCAGGGCGCGGGTCATGAAATCCTGAAGTTCAGTAAGATGGGAGTGGGTAATCATGATGAGAATAAAGTAAAGCATGGCGGATACGACGATGCTGAACAGAGGAGGAATGCTCGAAGAGGCAATGGCGGCAGTGCCGGCAATGATGAGATAAAAAAGGCGTTTTTTCTCATTTCCGGATGTGTTGCTTCGTAAACGGAATATCAGGGAAAAATAGCAGGCAAGTAAAACGATGTCGGCATAAATGTATGCGAATCGCGTTGTGTTTTCCCACTGGAGCGCCGGGGTGAAGAGGATAAGGGCGAACAGAACGCTCAAAAGAGCCGTTGAGCGGATATCCCTTTTCTTCAGCAGAGACTGCCCCTTGCAGAAATCACGGCTGAAGCTTATCGCCAAAGGCGGAATGGCCAGCAATCCCGTCAGCTCAAGAAAGAGGGGAATGCGAGAGTCAAGAAGGGTTGCGGTAAAAACGCCGCCTTCATGAAACGCAATGGACAGACAAAGCGCGGCAAAGGATATATGGAGCGGCTCTCTTTTTTTCCCAATTACCAGAGTGGCGGAGACGGTGATTGAAACCGCCATCAGCATGAATACTTCCATAGCGAATCATTCCCTTAATTTTGAAAGAGCATACCTTAATCCGGGAGGTATCGTCAAGGCATCCGGTTTGTTTGATTGCGGGATTGAAAGCGTCCTTCCCGGTGTGTAGTAAACTTCGCACCGGGAAGGATTCTACGCAGGGAAATAGACATTTGATGTTTGCAGCAATCAGGCGGTTTATCGATGGAAACGAAATCTCAATGCCTTGTGTATTGTCATACGCATGGAAATGATGAGGTTTCTTTCTAATTTTCCGGGGGAGATAAAAAAAGCCGGGCAGCGGTTTATATCAGTTTATGTTTTGGCATGCATGATGCTTATAATGCGGCGCAGTTAGCCCTGTAGAACGCACAGGTCAGGCGACTGCATAAAATTAAATACGAAAAAAGGGGTTCTCATGGATTTCAATCTTAATGATGAAGAGAAGCAGTATCTTGACACGGTGCGCAGGTTTGTCGCACGGGAAATCACCCCGCATGTGCTCAATCTTGATAAGGGGCATGTCTTTCCCTTTGAAATTATCCGCAAGGCGTGGGAACTCGGCGTCATGAACCTTTCGGTTCCGGAGAATGTCAAGGGGTATCGCATTGATGCGATATCTTCCGCGCTGATCATCCGGGAGCTTTCCTACGGAGACAGCGGGATCGCGACCTCTTCCATGTGCAACGATCTGGCCAATATCGTGGTTGCCATGCACGGCAGCGACGAGCAGCAGAAGCGATTTCTTAATCCCTTTGTTAATCAGGCGCTTCTGGCCTCTTTCTGTCTGACGGAGCCGAATGCCGGCTCCGACAATGCAAGCATGACCACACTCATGCGCAAGGGCAACGACGGCAAGTATGTCCTGAACGGCGCAAAATGTTTCATCACCAACGCCTCCTACGCCTCCCAGTTTACCGTTTTTTGCAAGGTCGGAAAGCCGACCTCGCCATTTATGGCCTGCGTGATCATCCCCTCACTGGCGCTGGAGCCGGAAACCGCCGAGCTTGATCCCCATTCCGCCCGCGAGATTCCGCTTCCGGAAGGGGGGAGGATCATTACCGGAAAGCCCGAGGACAAGCTGGGGCAGCGCCTCTCGAACACGGCGACGGTCACCTTTGAAGACGTGCCCGTGGATGATTCCCAGATTATCGGCGACAGACGTCTCGGCTTCCAGTACATAACCGATGTTCTGGATTATGCCCGCCCGATGGTGGCTGCAATCGGGGTTGGCCTGGCGCGTCGCGCCCTGGACGTCACCCTTGCCTACACACGAGAGCGCCGCCAGTTCGGCGAGCGCATCTGCGACATGCCTGTAGCCCGCGAGACGCTGGTTGCCATGTGGAAAAAGGTCGAGCTTGCGGATATGGCGCTGATGAAGGCCGCCTTCATGATCGAAGATGGTTCTCCCGAACAGGGCATGTACGCGTCGCTCGCGAAGAACCTGGCTGCCGAGGCCGCCATATTCTGCGCCACGGAGGGGCTTCATCTCCACGGCGGCTACGGCTTCATGGCGGAGTACGAGATATCCAAGCTGCTGCGCGACGCCCAGATCATCGACATTTACGAGGGCACCCGCGAGGTTCAGAATATGATCATCGGCAGGGAGCTGATCTGATGCTCTATCTCCACGGCATCGGCCACTTTCATCCGGAAAATGTGATGAACAACCGGTTTTTTGAAGACCTGGACATCGGAACGGATGAAGAGTGGATACTCGAAAGAGTGGGCATCAGGGAAAGACGGACGGTGATGTCTCTTGATTACATCGTTCAGACAAAGAACCGCGATCCCCGGGGGGCGAACGAGGCGAGCATTTATACCAACGCTCAAACGGGATGCTATGCCGCGAAAATGGCAATGGAACGAGCAGACGTTACGCCGAAGGACATCGGCCTGGTAATCTCCGGCTGCTGCGCCCCGTCTTTTTCGACGCCGGCCGACGCGGCTGTCATCGCTGCCGAACTTGGGATCGACGCCCCCTGTTTTGATTTGAACTCGGCCTGCACGACCTTCGGCATGCACGTCGATTTTGTGAGCCGGATGGCGCCGGAAAGAATGCCGCGGTTCATTCTCATCGTACAGCCGGAGAACATTACCCGGGCGATGGATTTCAGCGACCGTTCCAACTGTGTTCTTTTCGGCGACGGGACGACGGCGGCGGTTCTTTCGGCAACCGTTCCATCGCGATACGCCTTTACCATGGCGCATTCCTCGACAAAAACAGTCGCGTGGGACAAGGTGATGATTATCAATGGTCACTTTCGTCAGGATGGTCATGCCGTTCAGGGATTTGCGATCCGCAGCATGACCGATGCAGTCAGAAAGTTCCAGAAGCTTCCGGATCTGACGGAAAACAGAAGGTTTCTTTTTGTAGGCCATCAGGCGAATCTGCTGGCTCTGCGCACCGTCTGCGAACGCGCGGAAATACCGGATGATCATCACTGGTACAATGTGGATTCACTGGGAAACACCGGCTGTGCCGGCGCACCGGGCGTGCTGAGCGCCCACTGGGATGACTTCAGAAGCGGCGACCGTGTGGCAATCTGTCTTGTCGGTGCGGGCCTTACCACCGTGCAGCTTCTTCTCGAAGTTCAGTAAGGGCGCGCTTTTTTATAGAAGGAAGAAAAATAAATGACATACGAAGAATTTCAGAAGGCCGCGCGTTTCAATCAGGAAGAGATCATTGCCTTCGCCTACGGGAAGCTCGTTGATGATCCCCCGGAATCATTTCTGGCGCGTCTTCCGGCGCCGCCCTTTCTGATGCTCGACAGAATTCTCGAGATCACCGCAAGCGGCGCCAGGGGAATGATCATCGCCGAGCAGGATATCAGACTTGATGCGTGGTATTTCCAGTGCCACATGCCGGGTGACCCGGTTCAGCCGGGCTGTCTCGGTGTCGATGCAATCTGGCAGCTTTTGGGATTTTACTGCGTCTGGCGCGGGGCGCTGGGTTCCGGTCGGGCGCTCGGCTGCGGCGAGGTTGCATTCAGCGGACAGATCAGGCCCTACAACCGGACCGTTCGGTACGAAGTTGACGTGAGGCGCCTGACGCACCTGAAAGACTCCGGTTCGACGATTGCCATCGGCGAGGGGAGGATACGCGTTGACGGGGAGGAGATTGCCGAGGTGCACGGGGCGCGTTCCGGCGTATTCAGGAACATAGCCTATCAGGACTACCCGCGCCGGTCGGCCCATTCGGTCGGCGGAAAGATGGAACAATAACAGGGGAAAAAAATGACAGATGAAAAGAAGGTGGCGATTATAACGGGAGGGGCGACCGGAATCGGCGCGGCCTGCGTGCGCGAACTTTCCTCGAAGGGATTTCGCGTGGGGATATGCTACCGCTCCAGCGCGGAGCATGCGCAGGATCTTCTGGCGGCGATTGAAGACGGGTTTCTGCTTCAGGTCGATCTGGCGGATGTCGCTCAGATTGACGGGATGATGGATAAGCTCAAGGACGAAACCTCACGGGTTGATGTTCTTGTGAATAATGCCGGGGTATCGATAGACATTGACATGCTCAGGATGAAAATCGAGCAGTTTGACGCCCAGCGCGATGTCGCCCGTGGCGCGTGGTACCTGACGAAGAAGATTCTGCGCCAGTACATGCTGCGGGCCAACAGTGGACGGATTATCAATATTTCCAGCGTAGTAGGTCATACGGGCAACGCCGGTCAGATTCCCTACACGATGGAGAAGGCAGCCCTTGACGCGATGACGAAGTCCCTGTGCCGTGAGCTGAAGGGGCGCGAAATTCTGGTCAATTCGGTTGCCCCGGGCTTTATTGAAACAGACATGACGACCCGTCTCCCCGAGGAAATCCGGGAGGGAATCATGGCACAGATCCCCCTCGGTCGGATGGGACGTCCGGAAGAGGTGGCGCAGGTCGTCGCTTTTCTCGCTGATTCAGCGTCGTACATCACCGGCACGGTTGTCCATGTGAACGGGGGGATGTATGGAGGCTGATTCTGCCCTGCGAAATCGTATTCTGGAGATGGTCCCCCAGCAGGCGCCTTTTCGGTTTATCTCGGAGATACGGGAACTCGACGAGACGCATATCGTCGGGATCCACCGCTTCCGCGACGATGAATATTTCTATGAGGGCCATTTCCCCGGATTTCCGGTAACGCCCGGGGTTATCCTGATAGAAACGATGGCCCAGACGGGTGTGGTTGCCTTCGGCATTTACCTGCAGATGCTGCAGAAAAAGGACGACAAGCCGCTGGAAGACCTGGTTGCGCTCTTTACGTTTGCAGATGCGGTGGAATTCAACGATATCGTGCATCCCGGCGAAGAGGTGATCGTGCATGCAAAAAAGGCATACTTTCGAGGAAATCAGTTGAAGGCCGAGTGCGCCATGACGCGACCGGATGGTTCGGCTGTCTGCTTTGGTTTTCTCACCGGCCGGGCGGTGCCCCGTGAAAAGGTGAAATCTTAAAAAAGTTTTCTGGAGAATATTTGATGAAAAAGAGGGTTGTAATAACGGGAATGGGCGTGGTGGCGCCGAATGGATACGGCCTTGAGGCGTATGGCGCCGCCCTGAAGGCAGGGCGCTCCGGCATCCGTTTTGTTCCCCGCATGGAAGAGTTGAAATTTGGCTGTCAGGTCGGTGGAACAGCCCCGGAGGGGTTTGACCTGGTCAAGGAAAAATATTTCGACAGCGAGGAGATTCAGTCGGTTAACGACAACATCAGTTTTGCCTCGGTAGCCGCCGTTGATGCCTGGCAAGACGCGGGTTTTACCGTCCCCGAAGCGGGTGACGACCGGGTGGACTGGGATGCAGGCGTGATCGCAGGTTCGGGAATTGGGGGAATGGATACCATTGCCGAGACGCTCGTTCCTCTTGTCAACGACGGCAAGTGCCGGCGGATGGGAAGCCGGGTGGTCGAGCAGGTGATGAACAGCGCCACCAGCGCACGCATTGCCGGTCTTCTCGCCCTCGGCAATCAGGTGACCTCCAACTCATCGGCGTGCAGCACCGGCAACGAGGCCATTTTCGAGGGAATGACCAGAATCAGAAACGGCCTCGCGACGCGGATGCTGGCTGGCGGTTCGGAAGGGGCTTCCCCCTATATCTGGGCAGGCTTCGATGCGATGAAGGTGATCTGCCGGAAGTTTAACGACAGACCACAGGAGGCCTCCCGGCCGATGAGCGCGTCAGCCGCCGGTTTCGTCCCGGGTGCGGGAGGGGCCTTTCTTCTGCTGGAAGAACTGGAAACGGCGCTTGCGCGAGGCGCGCGCATTTACGCTGAAGTGCTGGGCGGCATGGTGAACTGCGGTGGGCACAGGACGGGCGGCACGATGACTGCGCCGAACCCGACCGGGGTTGTTCGCTGTATCCGCGGGGCGATTGCCGACGCCGGGATCACAGCCGACCAGATCGATTTGATTAACGGCCATTTGACGGCGACCTCCGCCGATCCGGGAGAGGTCAAAAACTGGTCGGTGGCTCTGGGGCTTTCCCCTGACCATTTCCCAATGATCAACTCGACCAAGTCGATGATCGGCCACTGTCTCGGGGCGACAGGGGCCATCGAGTGCGTAGGGGTTGTCCTGCAGTTGCAGGGCGGTTTCATCCACCCCTCCATCAACTGCGGGGATGTCCATCCCGATATCGCCCTGTGGGAAAAGAGCATCCCCCATACGGCGGTTCATGCGCCGGACATGAAGATCGTTATCAAGGCCGGATTCGGGTTCGGCGACGTGAACAGTTGTCTGGTATTTAAAAAGTGGGAACGGTAATAATGTAAACATTTTATCAACGTATCAATTTAAACCAATGATCTGAAGGAGGAGTAAAAAATGGAAAAGCCAGAAATTACACAGAAGGTTATCGACATCCTGAGAGGTTATGTGAAGGATCAGTCTCTTTTGGAAAAGGCGACGCCGGAAACCCATATCATCAAGGATCTGAAGGTCAATTCGGCGCGGCTTGTCGATATCATCATCAAATGCGAAGATGTTTTCGGTACGACGATCGAGGATGACGATGCCGACAGAATTACAACGATCGGCGACGCCGTTGAACTGATTTATCAGAAGGCAGCATAACGCAAGACCATGATATCGCATAAGGATCTCCGCACCCTGTCCCTCCAGCAGTTTCTGGGGACAATAGCTTCCGTCGTGACTGCCCCGCTCTGTTTTATCTTCGTAAAACTGCGTGGATACAGCATTCGCGATTTGAAGAAGCTTCGCGAAGACGTCAAAAAACTGAGCCGCGAGTACACGGGACCATGGCTTATCTGCCCGAATCACCTGACGATGATCGATTCGCTGGTGATAACCTATGGGCTTATGTCGCTTTCCGACCACATTCTCCATTTCCGGCATGTTCCCTGGAACATGCCGGAAAGGAAGAATTTTCACAAAAACATCTTTCTCGTGATTTTGTGCTATCTCTTGAAATGCATCCCGGTCGATCGCGGCGGCAGCCGGGAAAAGGTTCAGCAACTGCTCGATAAATGCATGCAGGTGCTTGATTGGAAGCAGCGTCTGGTGATTTTCCCGGAGGGGACAAGATCCCGAAACGGACGGGTTGACCGCGAGAATTTCTCCTACGGGGTCGGCAGACTCGTCGATGAGCGAAAGGACGTGCGGGTGATGGTCGTTTATCTGCGGGGCGACGGGCAGGAAACCTGGGGATCGATACCCAGGTTTCGCGAGACCTTCACGATGACTGTGGAGGCCTTCACTCCAAAGCGCAGGGAAGGTGGAGGCCTTCGCGTGCAGCGCGATTATGCACGGGAGATTGTCGAGCGGCTGGCCATGATGGAGGAGAGGTATTTTGCCTCCCGTGGGAAATGATGTCGTTGACTTAAGCGACCCGGAAAATGTCGGCAAAAGCCATGACCGGCGTTTCTGCCGACGGGTTTTCAATGATGACGAACTGGCGCTGATAGCAGCTTCGTTGCAGCCGGACACGATGCTCTGGGCAATCTGGGCTGCAAAAGAGGCGGCCTACAAGGCGGTCAGCCGGATCGACGCCTCTGTCTGCTCGATACCGAAAAAATTTCCTGTAGTCCTTGAAACATCATCCTCCTCAATGGATAATGTCTCCATGAAGGGGATTGCGGTCTCGCCGCTGGGCAATGTGTTTGTCCGGATTTCCGCCGAAAACGGGATGCTCCATGCCGTTGCTGCTGAAACGACGGAAACGTTAGCGAGAGTCATTGCCTGGGTGAAAATTGTTCCTGCGTGCGGTGCTGAACCCTCCGAATTTGCGAGAAAAATCCTGAGGGAAGAAATCGCCCGCCGCCTTGCCTGCCCCTTTGACGATCTGGCAGTTCTTAAGGAAAACGAACGTCCATGGGCCCCTTACATTGTTTGCCGAGACGTCAGACTGCCCGTCCAGATCAGCCTGAGTCACGACGGTCGGTTTGCCGCTGTTGCCTTTGATC
>DYTH01000030.1 GCA_020726025.1 Syntrophus aciditrophicus
GACGGCCGTTCTGGCCCTCCCAGGTCAACTGGATGTTCTTGATCATCCCGGTGGTGGTGTACATCAGGTTGGAGCGTACGCGGTTCAACTGCTGCTGATGGCAGGCGCCGCACCCTTTTCCCCAGGTGTCCGGCGCTGCCGGATTCTTCGGGGCGATCATGCCCTGATGGCTTTTTGGGGCATCGAACGTGCGGTCGTTTCCGCCATGACAGGAGACGCAGGAAGGGTGCGAGGGCGAGGCCGGTTCTATGCCCCGGTGGCAGGATTCGCAGCTCGATGTCTGCGTGCCGGTCCGGGCGCAGCCAAAAAGCACCGATGCGAAGATCATCAGCAAAAAAATCCAGAGGAACATCCCTCGTATCGTCGCCTTCACACGGGTTGTTCCGTATTTTCGGCAGGGGGTTGCATGGTCAGCAGGAAGAGCTGTCGGGGCGACGTCACCGCCTTTCCGGCTCCTCAGCATCCCTGCAGTTCTTCTCCCTCCGACTCTTCCATCGGCATAACAGCGCCGACCTTGATCTTCGCGGCTTTTGATCTGCTGAAACGCAGGATAACTTCGTTACCCTTCACTGAAACAATCCTGGGAGCGCCGTTTCCTGCTTTGATTGTGGCGCCAGCCTTGATCCAGGCTGGAACAGCCTCGAGTACGACGGTAATCTTGTCTCCCGACACACTGGCAACCTTGCCGGTTATCTTCTCGGCGGCAATTGCCGCCGCCGCCATGCACGCTATCAGAAGAACTGCCATAATCATGATTTTAATTTTTTCCCCCATTTTCTTCTCCTTTTCTCCATGTTGCTGGGTTTAATGACCACGTCAGGCTGCGGAGCGTTGAAGCATGTGACCTGACGCACGAACGCCGCTTTCTTTCCCGTTTTTCCTGAAAGAGCCTCCAGCCCCCGCCGGAAAAAAGAGGAAAAGGCCCGATAGTAACCGTCGGCATCGCGTACATCGCAACCATGATGCGATATGCGTACCATAAGGAGGTTCATGCGATAATAATCCATCATTCACTATGGTTACAAAAGACAGCACAAAAGAAAAAAGACGGCCCCGTATTACCGTATCGTAACAACTGTTTTCCGGGGCAATGTCCCGGGCTTGTAAGTGTTCCAATAAGCATAACATTGAGGGTATGTTACTTTACCGTAACGGAAATTACCAAAATGAAACACACGAGCCATTACACTGTAAAAAGCGCCCCGGGTCAAAAAGTGAAGGAGAGGGAAATCGACCCGAATTCCTGCCCTTCCTGCTGGGTTTCAAACTCTTTTGTCCGATACACATACGAGTAGGTGAGTTTGAAACGATGGATGATGATGCCTGTTCCGCCCGTGAAATCGGCAACAAAAGGCTTTTTTTCAACACTGTGGCTGTCCCGGAAGGTGTTCCCGTCGAGCAGGATGTTCCGGGCAACATAATTTCCGTTAACGGCAAAAAAGAGGTGCATCCCGAGGCGGCGCCGGGGTTTGAAGAAACGGGGGTCATGATCATCCAGGGGGGCGTTGCTGTCTGAACCGGGGCGAATAAGATGGGTACCGAAATCATTGGGAATATTCCATCCCAGGCGCACCTGCCCGCCCATATTCATGCCCGTCCAGCCATTACCCAGGGCTATCCCCGCGTGCGGGATAAAATCGAGTCCGAACCCCGAGGGTATTTCCGTTTTGAAGGCCTTCCATTTACGCTCCCCATGAATATTGACAATCGGCTCATCGTGGAGCTGGTTGGCCCATCCCCTCACGTCGGAAAATTCGACCAGGTCGTGAATCCATAACTGGGCATCCTCTGCGTAAGAATGCCGTCCGACGATGCCGATATCCATCTCAAGGGTATCCATGCGCCGCTGATCTTTGCTGTGCAGCCCCAATCCCAGACAGGTAAGCCCGGCGTAAGGACGATCGTTCACGATCAGATCGGTTCGCAGCTTATTCTCAGGCGTGTAGATGCTTTGCATCAGCGAAACGGAAACGGAACGCTGCTCCCCGGTTTCATTGACAAAAGGCATTTTTGCGATGACGCGCTGCATCCAGGGAGGAATGCCCTCAATATCGCGATATTCGGAAATATCCCCGGAAATCCAGGACAGTTTGGAGCCATGGGTGTAATAACGGTCCTTCTCGCCAAAGACGATGGAATCATTTTCTATAGTGATGCTCAGCGTATCCGCCGTCCGCGCGTTTATTTCAGCCCGGGCCGCCTGCGGAGGCAGAAAAAAAACAACGCTCGCGGCAAAAAACAACAGTTTGAAATCCATCAGAGAATCCCGCTTCATCAATTTACCGTTCAGTATTTGACTGCCCTCTCCATCAACACGTTGCCCAACCATGTTTTCGCAGGGGCACGGCATGCCGTGCCCCTGCCCGGTGACCCCGTATCTCCGAATTTTATGAACAGGAAACGTTGCTTTGTAAACATGAAGCTTCGCTTTCATCCTTCGTTGTGTCCGCCTGAGGGTATGGGGGTGCTTGAGAAGGCGGTCCCCGCGGCAAGCTTTCAATAAAGCTAAACGAAACTAATACGCCACGGCCTTCCGTGTCAAACATTTTTAAAAGAGTCTCCGATGAGATGCCACACAAAGGGAAACGCACAACAGGTGAAAAGATATTGACAAATTTTTCTACCTGAGCTTATAAGCATCGCGGAATTCGAGACGGCATTGCCGCTCGACGCGGGAGAATGGATTTTAAACCCGGCAATAGGTGGTAGCATGTTTGGCATCGGAATGCCTGAGCTTCTGGTAATTGTGGTAATAGCGTTGATTGTGGTCGGCCCGAAGAAACTGCCGGATCTGGCCAAAGCCCTGGGAAAGGGGATGTCCGAATTCCGTAAGGCGGCCGACGGCGCGACCGAGACAATCAAGGAAACGCTGAAAACAGATGAACTGAAACGGGATATGGATGGCATCAAGGAATCCCTGCTGAATGGAATCGTGGAAGGGAAGAAAAACGCCGTGTCCGGCGCCGCCCCTGAAGAGGTCCAAAAGAATCCTTCTGAACCCGACGAACCCAAACCCCATGCCTGAATCCCCGATGGCGCCCTGACGACTTTTACCTGAAAATCCATGGAAACAGAAAAAACAGAAGAAGAAAAACTGCCCCTTACCTCGCACCTTGAAGAGCTGAAGAAGCGTTTGATACGGGTGCTGATCGCCGTCGGCATCGGGTTCGGCGTCTGCTACATGTTCAAGGAGTGGTCTTTTAAAGTGATCACCCGCCCCCTTGTCGATGCGATGCCGGCGCAAAGCTCGATGATTTTCACCGGGCTTCCGGAGGCCTTCTTCATTCACATGAAGATCGCCTTCTTCGCCTCGATTTTGCTGACGGCGCCCTATACGCTCTTCGAGATATGGCGTTTCATCTCCCCCGGGCTCTACAAAAAAGAAAAACGGATGGTCATCCCGTTTGTCTTCTTTTCCACCATCCTGTTTTCCGGGGGGATTCTGTTCGGCTATTTCGTTGCGCTGCCGCCGGCCTTTCGCTTTTTCGTCAGCTTTTCCACGGACTTTTTGAAACCGATGATCTCTTTCCGGGAGTATTTGAGTCTGACACTCAAATTTCTGCTTGCCTTCGGGCTGAGCTTCGAAATGCCGGTGTTCATGTTTTTTCTGGCCAGAATAGGGGTGGTCAATTCAAAAATGCTGGCCAGGCAGCGGCGCTACGCCATCCTGATCATTTTTATCGCCTCGGCCATCCTCACCCCTTCCCCGGACGCCATCAGCCAGATATTGATGGCTGTACCGCTGATGATTCTCTACGAGGTCAGCATTGTCCTTACTAAATTCGCCATACAAAAAAAGGCGGCCCCGGACGAAGCTCAAGACGAGGAATCCGAACAGCCATGACCATAAGACGCACCGCCTCTCCCAGGAAGAAACGGGTCTCTTCCCGGCGATCTGTTTTGGGGATAGCCATCATTGTTTTTCTCGTTCTTTTCGTAGGTGCAGCCCTCGCGGGAACCAGCATTGTTTACTACGCCCTTCTTCAGGAACTCCCCAGTATCGCGGCGCTGAAGGACTACCGCCCGAGCATCACGACACGGGTTTACGCGGACAACAACGAGCTGATCGACGAGTTCTTCCTGGAAGATCGCAAGGTTGTCACATACGAAGACATCCCCAAAATAATGATCCAGGCCTTTATCGCCGCCGAAGACTCCCGTTTTTTCCAGCATGGCGGCTTCGATACCCAGAGTATGTTCCGGGCCTTTTTCAAAAACGTCCAAGCGGGACATATCGTCCAGGGTGGAAGCACGATCACGCAGCAGGTGGCAAAACAGCTCTACCTTTCTCCGGAGAAGAAATACACACGCAAGATAAAAGAGGCCCTGCTCGCGCTTAAGATCGAGAAATATCTAACAAAAGAGGAGATTATCACCCTCTATCTCAACCATATTTATCTCGGCCACGGCACCTACGGAATTGAAGCGGCGGCCCAGGGTTATTTCGGCAAAAACGCCAGAGAACTGACGCTTGCCGAAGCCGCTGTTCTGGCAGGACTTCCCAAGGCCCCCAATGCCTATTCTCCGTACAGCCATCCGGACAAGTCATACCAGCGGCAGACCTATGTTCTCAACCGGATGCTCGAGGACGGTTACATAACGGAAAAGGAAAGAGACAGGGCGCTCGCCACCCGGGTGAAGCTCCGCTCGATCAAGCCGAAGGACAAGATCGCCGCCTACTTCATCGAGAACATCCGCCGCTACATCCTGGAAAAATATGGAGGAGATGTTCTCTACAAGGAAGGTCTTGAGGTTTACACGACGCTGAACATAAAAATGCAGACCGCTGCGCGCGATGCCGTCGAACAGGGCGTCGCGGAGGTGGAAGAGCGCGAGGGATACAAAAAGGGAGAGCTTCAGGGCGCCTTTTACGCGATGGATGCAAAAACAGGGGCCGTGATGGCCATGGTGGGAGGACGCAGCTTTCAGCGAAGCGAGTTCAACCGGGCTACCCAGTCCCGCCGCCAGCCCGGTTCTGCTTTCAAACCGATTATCTATACAGCGGCCTTCGACAAGGGAATGACGCCCTCCACGGTCATCGTCGATTCTCCCATTGCATACCCCGACCCCCAGCAGCCGGACGGGATGTGGACCCCGCAGAATTTTGATCGCAAATTCCTCGGGCCGACCACCATCCACAACGCCCTGATTCATTCGCGCAATATCGTCTCCATCAAGATTCTCGAGGAAATAGGTCTGGACTACGCGATATCCTACGCGAAAAATATGGGAATAACCTCTCCATTGTCCCGCAACCTCTCGCTCGCCCTCGGGACCGCGGGCGTCACCCTTCAGGAACTTGTTCAGGCTTATGGCGTGATTGCCAATGGGGGGCAGCGCGTGCAGCCTTTCTTCATCGCCAGAATCGTCGATCGTACCGGCCATGTTTTTGAAGAAACCCATCCGAAGATGGAACAGGTTATCGATCCGCGCATCGCCTTCATGACCACCTGCATCATGCAGGATGTTGTTGAAAGCGGCACGGCGCAGATGATAAAGAGGCTCGGAAGACCGGTCGCCGGAAAAACAGGCACGACCGACGACACCCGCGACGCCTGGTTTCTCGGATTCACCCCGTCCGTTGTTGCCGGGGCCTGGGTGGGGTTCGATCAGGAAAGGGCCATGGGGAGACAGGAAGTTGGCGGGCGGGCGGCTGCTCCAATCTGGCTCTATTTTGCGCAAAAGGCACTGGACGATTCGCCGGCTGAATCCTTTTCCGTTCCGGAGGGGATCGTTTTTGTCAAGGTCAACCGCAAGACAGGGACGCCCGCCGGAAAAACGGACAGCGCAACGATTTACGAGTGTTTTCTCGAAGGGACAACCCCTGATAATGTCGAGACAATCCTTCCGGAAAACCTGCCCGGAGCAGCGGGGGATCTTGGGGATAAGCAAAATTGATGCACCCGTAAAAAATCGTTATGCCGGTAAAAACCGGTATCCGGTCTTTTTATCAAACACTGCAATTACTGGGTTCCGGTTTCCGCCGGAATGACAGTGGTTCAGCAATTTTGGCTTATGACAAATGCATCGAAATTAAACGATGCGACAAGCGAGGAATTTATGATCGAATTTTTCAAGATGAGCGGAAGTGGAAATGATTTCATATTTATAGACAATATGGACAGGTCGCTTCAGGTTGGCGATTTGGCCTCGTTTGCAAAAACCGTCTGCCGCAGACAGGTCTCTGTCGGCGCCGACGGCCTGATGGTCATAGAACCTTCCGATACGGTGGATTTCAAATGGCGTTTTTTTAATGCGGACGGGTCCGAGGCGGAGATGTGCGGAAACGGCGGGAGGTGCGCAGCCCGCTTTGCCTTTTACAAGGGGGTCGCAAAAGAAAGAATGTCATTTGAAACACTTGCCGGGATTATCGATGCCGAGGTCAAGGGCGATGTCGCGAAGATTCGCCTGACCGCCCCCCACAGTCTGGCAATGGATAGCCGGATCGTTGTCGGGCAGCAGGAGTTTGTCGTCCACATCATCAATACGGGCGTCCCGCACGCGGTGATTTTCGTGAATGCTGTCGATAACTTCGATGTCTTCAATACGGGCCGCGCGATCCGTCGGCATGACCATTTCCTCCCGGCGGGAACCAATGCCAATTTCGTCTCGGTGGTTGACGATCAGACACTCCGCGTCCGCACCTACGAACGCGGCGTCGAGGATGAAACGCTGGCCTGCGGCACTGGATCCGTCGCCTCGGCGCTGATTTCGGCCCGCCTTGGGCTCGTCCGGTCGCCGGTCTCCGTTCGGGTCCAGAGCGGCGAAACACTCACGATCTATTTCGAACAGACGGACACCGGCTTCACCGATGTTTATCTGGAGGGAAAAGTAACCATCGTCTATCAGGGAGATCTGTGGGACGAGGCATGGATGAAAGGAAAATAAACGTGCAGATTGCCGAACGTTTGACAAAAATACCACCCTATCCCTTCATGGAGTTGAGAAAAAAGATCAACGCCGCCAAAGCTGCCGGCGTTGACGTGATCAGCCTCGCGATTGGCGACCCGGTCGAGCCAACCCCGGATGCGATCATCGACGAACTCTGCCTGCAGGCACGCGACCCGGAAAACCACCGTTATCCGACGGACGAGGAGAAGGGGATGCTCTCCTTCCGCCGGGAGATTGCCGTCTGGTACAAGGAGCGCTACGGCGTAACGCTCGATCCGGCAACGGAGATCCTCGGCCTCATCGGCTCCAAGGAGGGGTGCCACCATTTTGTTCTGGGGACGATAAACCCGGGCGACATCGTGCTGATGACCGACCCCGGCTACCCCGCCTACCGCTCGAGCATCCTGATGGGGGGCGGCATCCCCTGGAGCGTGCCGATCAGACCCGAAAACGGATATCTGCCGATTTTCGAGGAAATTCCGGAAGATATCCTGGCAAAGGCCCGTGGCATGTTTCTCAATTACCCGAACAACCCGACCGGCGCCTGCGCCACCCGCGAGTTTTTTGATAAACTCGTTGTTTTCGCAAAGAAAAATGACATCGCCATCTGCTACGACAACCCGTACAGCGAGGTCGTCTTCGACGGGCAGGAACGGTTGAGCTTTATGTCCGCCGACGGCGCGAAGGAGGTTGGCATCGAGCTGAACTCCCTCTCCAAACCGTACAACATGACCGGCTGGCGGATCGGAATGGCGATCGGCAACGCCGAGTTGATTGCAGCTATGAGCAAGGTGAAGGAAAACACCGACTCCGGCGTCTTCAACCCGATCCAGTACGCCGGCATCCGGGCGCTCAAAAGCGAAACCGGCAACATCAAGAAAATACTTCAGGTCTATGCTGCCAGACGCCAGATGGTTTTGCGTACCATCGCCAAAATCGGGATCGACTACAACCCGCCGCAAGGGACCTTCTACCTGTGGGTTCCGACCCCGAAAGGGATGAGTTCGCTTGCGTTCACCAATCTGCTCTTCGAAAAGGCGGCGGTTGTCGTCGCATCAGGAAACGCCTATGGTCAGTACGGGGAAGGTTTCATCCGCATCTCGCTCACCGTCCCGGACGACCGGCTGGAAGAGGCGATGACCCGCATAGAGAAGGCCTTCACCACCCCCCTCCCATGACCGGGAATGGCTGCACGACCGCGTAACGGGCAAATTTATTCTTAATTTCCTCCCCTTGACGGGGGAGGGCAGGTGGGGGTGTAAAAAGACTATGGAAATCGGAATTATCGGCCTGCCGCAGAGCGGCAAAAGCACTCTGTTCGAGATCATGACGGGTCTCAAAAGCCGTGAGATGCACGGTGAAGCCTGTGTGCGGGGTTTCGCCTCCGTACCCGATCCCCGCTTCGAGAGGCTGGTCGAAATCTTCGATCCGGTCAAGGTATCTCCCGCCCGGATTCCCTTCAGCGATGTGACCGCCACCGGGGAGAAGGCGTGGAACGCCGTCCGGCAGAGTCTCTCCGGGGCCGACGGGATCGTCCATATCGTGGACGCCTTTACCGCTCTCGATCTTGCCGAAGTGCCGAACCGCTATCGCAAGCTTGCGGATGAACTGATCCTTTCCGATCTGATGATTGTTGAAAACCGCATGGAACGCCTTGCCAAAACGGCGAAAAAACCGATGACCCCGCAGGACGCCCTGCATGCCGCTGTTCTTCCCGGGCTTCTGGAACAGCTCAACCGTGGGAAGCCGCTCCGTGAACTGCCCCTTTCCGATGAAGAGAAGCACGGTCTGAGAAGCTTTTCTTTCTGGACGATCCGCCCGGAGCTCGTGGTGGTCAACACGCCGGAGGATGACCCCTCCATTGCCGACGCCTTTTTGAAGTCTCTGGGATCGGATGTTCCGGGTATTGGAATCTGCTGTGAAATCGAGGCGGAACTGATTTCCCTTCCTTCCGGGGAACGGGCGGAGTTTCTCCAGTCGCTCGGCATTACGGAGGCCGCCTTTGGCCGGGTCATCAAGGCCGCCTTTTCCCTCCTCGGGCAGATATCCTACTTCACCGTCGGCGAAGACGAGGTGAAGGCGTGGGTGATCCCGGCAGGAACCAGGGCCCCCAGAGCCGCGGGCGTAATCCACAACGATTTCGAGCGGGGCTTCATCAAGGCCGAGATCGCTGGCTACGACGACTTCATCGCCTGCGGCGGCAGCTATGCCGGGGTAAAGAGTCAGGGCAAACTCCGCCTCGAAGGGAAGGAATACATCGTCCAGGACGGCGAAATCATCAATTTTCGCTTCAATGTCTGAATCTTTTTGCCGGGAATCGCCGCCGAAGAATCCGCGAACGCGCGCTTTTCAGGGGAAATAAAAGATGGCTGTCGACCATAAAAAAGGGGCAGATTATTCATCTGCCCCTTTTTTATGGTGCCGAAGCCGGGATTTGAACCCGGACAGGCGTACGCCCACCAGACCCTGAACCTGGCGCGTCTACCAATTCCGCCACTTCGGCATTTTTCCGTAAGCGAAACGGTGGCTCTTCTACTACGGCGCTTCGGGTATTGTCAAGTTAAAATGAAGCGTCGCCCATCCCCCACGTTGCAGGGAAAAAGGATGGCGGGCCGTTATCTCCGCTGTTTTTTCTTGAAATATCCATGATTAGTGCTATGGTGCCGCTTCTTAAAGGGAGGCATGCTGTTTTTATGGATGTTATTCATGGCTGCGAAAACATACCCGCCGATTTGAAGGATGTTTTCGTGACGATCGGCAATTTTGACGGAATTCATCCGGGTCATCGGCACATCTTTCAAAAGATGGGTCAAGAGGCCCTCCCGGAGGGACGCAAAACAGTTGTCATCAGTTTTGAGCCTCACCCGAAGATGGTTCTCCATCCGGAAAGAAGGCCTTTTTACCTGATCTCCACCGCCGAAGAAAAAATAAACCTTCTCCGGGAGGTCGGTATCGACGTCTTTTTGATCATTCCCTTTTCTCTGGCGTATTCAAAAACTACCGCGCGGGAGTTCGTGGAAGAGACGCTCTGGAAAAAGCTGCACATCCGGAAGATCATCATCGGCCACGATTACACGTTCGGCAGAGACCGAAAGGGTAGCGAGGCCTTTCTGGCGGCCGAAGGGAAAAGGCTGGGATTCACGGTCGAAGCCATGAACGCGTTTTGCGTGGGCGATGAGATCGTCAGCAGCACAAAAATCAGAGAGGCCATCCTGCGGGGCGATGTCCGCTTTACAGCGACACTGCTCGGCCGTCCCTACAACCTCTCCGGGCAGGTTGTGGCCGGAGACCGGCGCGGGCAGGAACTGGGCTTCCCAACCGCCAATATCACCGTCAACAAGGAACTGCTCCCCCCCCGCGGCGTTTACGCGGTACGCTGCACGCTGGAAGGACAAAGCCTTGACGGCGTCATGAATATCGGGGTCAATCCCACCTTTGCCGGTGGAAAGCTGTCCATCGAGGTGCATATCCTCGATTTCAACCAGAACATTTACGGGAAAAATCTCGATGTCATGCTGATAGAAAGGCTGCGCGACGAGGTCCGTTTCGACAGCCCCGAACAGCTTATCGCGCAGATAAAAATGGATATTGCCCAGGCGCGCGCCCTGCTTTTCCGCTGAAAATCAGACTGTCTTCAAGGAGGCTATCGTAGAGCCTCTGTAGCGGCTCATGATCTCCGTCCTCGTCAAAATGGCGTCAACCGTGACACCTTCGGCCTCGATATTCTGCCGCCCGTTTTCCTCTTCCCGGTCAATCAGGACTACGGCACGCTCGACAATCAGCCCCGCCTCCCGGGCCTGCCGGATTGCCGTGATCGTCGAGCCGCCGGTCGTGATGACGTCGTCCAGCACCACAACCCTTTCTCCGGGTGATACGCTTCCCTCGATGGACTTCCTGACGCCGTGATCCTTGACATCCTTGCGGACAATGAACGATTTAATCGGTCTTCCCTTCTGAAACGAGATGACCGAAACGGCATTGGCGATCGGGTCGGCGCCGAGGGTAAGCCCCCCCGCCGCCGTCACATCCGTTTTTTCGAGCATCGAAAAGAGGATCTCGCCGATCAGATTCATCCCCTCTGGATCGAGCGTCGTCGGCTTGCAGTTGAAGTAATAGTTGCTCCTGCGGCCGGACACGAGCGTAAAGGGCGGATCCTCGCTGTACTTGAAGGTCTTGTCGAGAACGATCTCGATCAGCCTCTCCTTCTTTTCTCTCATTTCCACGCTCAATTCTCCCTGATTTCGCTGTCTATGGGTGCATCCGCTCCGAAAGCCGTGTGGCCAGATCCGGCCAGATCTCCTTGACGACATTTTCGAGCCTTTCCCGGCCGATCGCCGCCACGACAAACAGACTTCATCACACCGGGGCGGCGTGTACATCTCCAGAGCCTGCTGCGGCGCTGGCCTGGATATCAGAGACCCGTGAATTCCAACCCTTTGATGATCTCTGCGGTCAGCCCAGCATTTCCGGCAGACGCTGCCGGATGATCGCCTCCGCCTCCGCCATAACCCTGTCCAGCAACTCCTTACAGGTGGGAATGTCCTTGACAAGTCCCATACTGAGACCGATCGCGAAGTTCCCCTTCTCGATGTCGCCTTCATCGAGCATCTGTTTTCCGACAAGGCCCGAAACATAGGGAATCAGATCCTCTATTTTTGTCTCTCCGGGCCGTCCCTCGATCTCCAGTACCTTTCGCGACATCTCGTTGTTGAGAACACGTTCGGTGTTTTTCAGCGTGCGCATGATCAGCCTGGTGTCGAGTTCGCTGTGGTCAACAATGGCCTGCTTGAGATTAGCATGCATAGGCGTCTCTTTGGTGGCTGCGAATCGCGTTCCCATGTTCATGCCGTCGGCGCCGAGAGACAGGGCCGCAACCAGCCCCCGGCCATCAGCAAAGCCGCCCGAGGCAACGATCGGAATCTTCACGGCATCCCGCGTCAGAGGGATGAGGATTAAAGAGGTGACATCATCCTCTCCCGGATGTCCCGCCGCCTCGAAGCCGTCGATGCTGATCGCGTCGCAGCCAATCTGCTCGGCCTTGAGGGCGTGGCGCACGGAGGTGCACTTGTGGATGACCTTCATTCCGGCTGCCTTGATCTGTGTCATGTACGGTTCGGGATTTCTCCCGGCAGTCTCAAGAAATCTCACACCTTCCTCCGCGCAGACATTGATATAGGCGGGGTAGTCGGGTGGACGCAGTGTCGGCAGAAAGGTCAGATTGACGCCGAAAGGCTTGTCGGTCAGGCTGCGGCATTTGCGGATTTCTGCGCGCAGTTCCTCGGGATTCGGATGGGTCAAGGCGGTCATGAAACCGATCCCGCCCGCGTTGGCAACCCCGGCGGCAAGCTCCGCCCGCGATATCCACATCATTCCGCCCTGAACTATCGGGCGTTCAATTCCAAACATCTCGGTGATTCTTGTTTTTATCATACTCACTGCCTCCCCTGTCGATGAACCTTTTAGCTCTGCCTTGTTCGAGGCAGATGCCGTTTCTATTGGTTGAAAGAATGAAAGTCAAGAATTTTTAGCACAAATATTTTGCTGACAGGGGATTGCATTTTTAGCAAAACCGTGTAGAATGCATCCGATCGTTACCCTGTGAGCAGCGAAGGAGAATGTATATATGCAGGATTATTGGATAAAAATAAGCGAGTCTGAAGAAGACGGGATAAAATATCACCATTTTCTGATAACTGCGCATGACCAGACGGCGGCACGAAGTTTCGCGATGGAGTTTATTTCGCGTTTCATTGACGATGACGAAGACCCGGAAGCGATAGAAAACGGGTACTCTTTTTACAACAAAGCGGTTTTTGTCCGGCTTGTCTCAATAAAAGAGACAACCAGGGAAAAATTCAAGGAATTCCTCCTTAAACTCCACACCATAGATTTGAGCTGATTTCTACCCTGTCAACAGCCGACCGGGCTCTTATTGTCTTCAATCGGCGATGCCTCATTCAATGGCCGGTGTGTGCCCGGACTTGCCTGTCATTAAGGAGGCTTCGATCATGAACACGGATTTCATCATAACGGCGGCCGCGGTTGTCGCGGTCTGGCGGTTTTCAATCGGCAACTACGGGAGAATTTTACCAGACAACGAGATCACCGCCGCGTACAATGCCTGTCACAGCGATCCCCAATGCAGTTACTTCATCAGCGGACCGGATGATTTCCCCAATGCCATCATGGGGTTGGACAAGGCGTTTACGCTGGATAACGATCTGTGGAAAAGCGTCGACCCGACACAGGAGAAAATAAAAAATCTGGTTGACAACATGACCCATCGGGCAGCCGAGCGAAACGAATTTCTCCAGGGATACGCCGTTCTGGATGAAAAAGGGCACACAATAGGGAACTGGTTTTCTCTGACGGGGCTGGATATCGCCATCAAGCGATCGGGCGAAAGGAGCTTTATGATCACCACGCCGCCCATAGAACCCAGGCATCAGAGATAACAGCCGACAGACGTTCACATTAGCCTGCGCCGGTCCAGCTCCTTCATGTATTCAGCGAAAAGACGGGGTTCGGCGGATTTCATGTCGCGCCGGATATCGGCAAAATCGATCCCGCGGACGTTTCGCAGAAACGGCTCGTTATCGCAAAGAACAATGCCTCCCGTGAAAATGCGTGCGGCAAGAACCGGGTCGGACGGGCCGCTGAATGCCTTCCGGATATCCCTGTAACTTTCGGTAAAGGCGCTCATTTCTTCCAGCGCGCGGATCCTCTTCGGCTTGAAAATTCCCCGGATATACGCGCAGGCTGGAAACCATTCACACGCCAGCGCCGACTCCCAGCCGTAGGCATCCGGAAGAATCTCAAGCAGCCCTTTGAGTTCTTCGTCGCGCAGATGCCGCCAGTCCACGGCGCATGGAGCGATAAGGCACGCCTCGAAATAAACCTGGCGGGCGGTATCCCTGCTGCCCCTCTCCCACCATGCATCGCCCAGATAGCCAAACAAGGCGGCGTTGTCTTGCATTGTCAGCAGGCAGGTCTGCAGGGAACGGATGGCCCGGCTGTACTGGCCTGTCTGCAGATAAATGTAGCCGACGGGGATGTTGTCCTCTAAAAAGCAGTCATCGGTCAGTGACTCCGCCTCAATGGCCGCGGTGATCATCCTGAAAAATCGGGGCTTGAGACTTTCCGGCAGACGCCGATTGCGTGCACTATCCCCGCAAAAGGATTCAAAGGAACGCCAGAGATGCAGAAGCATTCCCGGAAGCTCCGGCCCGGAGGCGGGCAGCGCCGAGATCCCCTGTTGCAGGAAATTGACGATCCTCAACCTTTCTTCCACATCCTCTTTACCGCCGGGATAGAGATTGCGGTATTCATTCAGGAATGCAAGCGCGTCTTCGAGCCGCAGATCGTTCAGCGCCGCTTGCGCATCGTTGAGTAGAACATATTCGTCAAGAAAAAGCGGTGTCTGTTCCATGCCTTACAATTGATCCAATCTTTTTGAAATGTTCTTCCACGCCGGCTGCCGCTTCCGGATGAAAAAGCAGAAATGCCGGATGAGAAGCGGGGAATAGCGTCCTGCCCCCTGCGGAAAACACCCGACCGACCAGAGCGGAAAACCCGGCTCGTGTAAAAGGGGGAAGACCGTATCGGGCAAAGAGATATTTTGTCGCGTAGTATCCCAGCGGTACGAGCCATTTGGGCGCTATTTCATCTATCTCGCTTTCAAGGTAAACGGAGCAGGCATCTATCTCCCGCTGTTTGGGTTTTCTGTTTCCCGGCAGGGTGCACTTGACAAGATTCGTCATGTATATCTCATCCCGCCGGATGTTCCCGCACGCCATCAGCCTGTCGAGCATCCGTCCGGAAGGGCCGATGAACATGCGGTTTTCGCTGTCCTCCATCCTCCCCGGCGCCTGGGCGATCAGCATGACATCCGCATGCATATTCCCCTCCCCGCGCAGGACATGACGGCGCGTCTCACTCAATCTGCAGCGGGTGCAACCCTCCGGGTTCATCATGCGATACCCTGTGTTCATTCCTTTACTGGGTTAAAAGGGCAGTTTCGTTTGATCGGCGGCGGCGGATACGCGTTTGTAAAGCCGTGCCTTCCAGTTCTCCAGGTCGGAGCAGTACCAGCGCGAAAAACGGCGGTCGGAGGGGCCTCCCGCAAGATTGGTGTATATGCCGTCGTCGGCAAAATCGGCAACCATTCGGAGGGACGGGGCAAAGCTTGTCTGCCGACCGGCGCTTTCAAAGATTTGCCCCTGCTGCGGCGTGGCGAGGCTTCCCTCCAGCACAACGGGCCCTCTATCAAATCCGAGAAAGGCGGGGAGCTTGCCGCCGAAAAAGATGTTTTTGAGGAGCAATTTTCTTTTTTCTCCCCACCGGACGGGAGGATTTTTCAGGGCCTCGGCCGCGGCCTTCCGGTACAGCTCCTCTCTCGTCCGATCGCCAAACCAGCACGAGTGCTCCGCAAGGAGTATCCGGTCAAAATTGATGTAGAAATCGTTGAATATCCCCGTATGCCGGAAAAGATGTTCTACCGCGGGCAGCCCGAAGCCCTGCCTGCCGAAAACTTCCGCATGAAGCCCGCGGTAAAAGAGATCAAAGTACGAGGCGCCTTCAGAATCGGCCGAATACCGGAGGTCCCATTTCTTCAAAATGACTGCATTTTTTGAATCCGGGAGCAGCGGGCGCAGGATATCCATGAAGGATTCCGCCTGCGTCGAAAAGAGATCCTGCTGCGCCTCAACCATGCTCTCTTTTGTATGGGAGTTGCTCCCGTCAAGAAGTCGGCCGATCCGGTCGGAACGGTACGGCCCCATCCCCACGTTGATCGCTGCCGCCTTTCCGAACGTGTTCAGATTCTGGTTGCTTGTCACAAAATAGCCGCACGCCGGATTGAGGCTCGCGGGCAGGTCGTCGGGATTTTCAAAACCCTGCCAGTCGTTTTGCTTCTCCCAACCGGCAAGCGGGAGAAAACCGCTGACGCCGCTTCGCCTTTTCGGCATCAACCCGGACATCTGGTAGCCGATGTTCCCCTCCTTGTCGGCGAGAACGAAATTCCACGACGACTCGACGTTTTTGAGGAGCGCCATTCCCTCCTCGACATTTCGGGCCTCCCACATCCGCAGAAAACTGTTGTAGGTCAGCGCGCCCGAGGCGGACGGCGCCCACGCAGTTGACAGATAAAAACCCTCCTGATGCGGGTCTCCCTCGAGCGCCCCGTGGTCGTTTTCGTAGAATATTTTTTCGAGCGGCGTCTTTTTCCGCCTTTTTATAATCTCTTTTCTCTGCCGGAAAGGCCTCCACCCCTCATCTTCACGCCAGAAGTTGCCGTTTGCGCATTTTTCTATCCAGGAGTCGGTGGCGTCCATGAAGGTGTAGGTCGCGCCCCAGGCCAGATCGGCGGTTCTTCCGACCAGAACCGCCGGTACGCCGGGCATGGTCGCACCGAGCGCGTAGCGGCCCTCCGCCGCCAAGGCAATTTCATACCAGACATTGGGTAGCCTGTTCACTTCGAGATGGGGGTCGTTGGCGAGAATCGGTTTGCCGGATCGCGTTTTCCGGCCGGAGACGACCCAGTTGTTGGAGGCCATCATCAAAGGAGGGGCGATATTCCAGAGGGATTCCGGCGAGACGATCCGTTCCTGGAGGCTGATCTTTTTCAACAGCGCTGTGTCGAGTTCTCCAAGTATCCCTGGAAAGAGCGCGTGCAGTCTTTCCTCATCAACGCCGGCCTGGACGAGCTCGAGGAAAAACCGTTCCATCTCGCCCTGCGACTGCGCAAGGGTCAGATAACCGATCATGCGTGATATCAGCACCGAATCACCGGTCTGCCACGCTTCGGGCCGGTAGCCGAAAAGTTTGAACTCCCAGGGTATTTTTTCCGCGAACGCCCGGTTGACGCCGCGATTGTAAGCCAGGGCGATTTCCTTCGCCGCGGGGGAGAACTTTTCCACCTCGGCGTCAACCCCGCCCGCCCAGTGCATCCTCCGGAAAAAGACGTCGATTGCAACCATCTCGTCGCTTGCATCGAGGAGTTCCGCCGCTCTCCCCTGGCCGAGAATCCGCATCAGGAGCATCTGCATGCCGCGGTCCCGGCCGTGGGCGTATCCCATCAGCTCAAAGGCCTCTTCCTTGTTAAGTCCCTCAGCGTGACACACGCCGTTTTCATCCCGCCAGATTTTATCCGTCTTTTTATGAACATTAAGCTTCGCTTTCATGTCGGCGCCTCCAGAATACTTCCCCTGCTGTTTCTACGAGTCTTGGGTAAGGCTCAGAAAAAACGTGATGGCTACTGCAGATTGGTCTCGACCATCCCGCTGGCAGGCTTGAGGAACAGGTAGTACAGTTTCCCTTCCCGGAATGTTCCTCCGGCAAGCTCGCCGGCATGGTCTCCGGTCCCCATGTAAACGTCGCATCGGCCAGCGGCCCGTATCGCCCCTCCGGTGTCCTGATCCAGAACGAACCCCACCGGCCGCGCAAGCGCAACATCGGCGAAGACAAACATCGCCCGGGGGTAAATGCCCTTGTCCGTGGCAATCGTCCGGAAGGGGATCACCGGCTCATTGAGAGAGCCGTGGGGCTCTGTTTTATGGAAATTGAAAAAGACAAAACGGGGGTTAAGGTTGACGTAAGCATCGACCTCTTCCGGATGGAGTTTGAAGTAGTCGATCATGGCCCGGAGGTTGGTATTTTCCCGGGTAAGCTTTCCGTCGGCGATCATTTTGGGTGCGATGCCCCGGTACTCCCAGCCGTTATGGGCGGCATAGCCCGCGGTCTCGATCTGTCCGTCGGGCATTCTGATTTTCACCGACCCCTGCACATGGGCTATGTAAACCTCAAAGGGATCGGCCAGCCATGCGATTTCATTGCCGGAAAAGACATTGGATTGCTGTATCTCCTGTCTGCCTGGAATTTGCCGGAGCGTGCCATCCGCACCCTTCTGCCCGAGAATCGCGCCATCCGGGCCCTTGACAAGATATTCAGGAGCCTTGTACAGAGGGTACTGGAAGCGCCCCGCACGGACGGGCGAGCCGTCGAAAATCGGCGTGTAATAGCCGGTAAAGAGGACGGTCCCCTGATCATCGCAGCCGACCGAAACATAGGTGTCGAATTTTTCGTGTAAAATTTCATTGATCTGCCGGGGCAACAATTCCGACGCGAAGAGTTTATCGAGTTCCCGCAGGCTTTCTACGGCCTGTTCATAGGAAATGTCCCCATAAGGATAAAACGTTCGGCTGGAAGGTTTTGCCAGATAATGGAGACTGTTGGCGATGGCCTCCCGCAGGCGGTCGGTGTCGGAGCAGGCCTGCGTGTAGTCGGGAATACGGGAAGGATCGGTGATTTTTCGCAGCGCCATCTGACCGGGAGGGAGCGGACGGGAGTAATCTTTCTTTGCCGTTTCTACAGGGTGCACGGTAATGACCGCGGGGATGCGTTTCTGGCATCCTGCCAGGGCAAGAAGCGCAAACGTCGACAATAAGCAGAGAATAATAATTTTATTTTTCATGGGTGGGAGTATAAGGCACGACAGCCATGCTGTCAAAAAGAATTTACTGCCGTGCGGCAAATTTAACCGGCATAATCATCGGGGACGGGTTCGACTTGTGACACTTCAGATTATTTGAGCTAAAATAGGGCATTTTCCCCAAAAATAAAAAAACTGATTCAAATGACTTTAGTTACTTGAGCCAGAGCGTATGTTGCGTTCCTCTCGCCATCGCTAATTTCCACAAAGCATGAATATACAGGGCTGTATATTCATGCTGTCCTGGTTCAAATTCAGGCCCAAATAATCAGAAAATAATTGTCCAAATAACGTGCAACCCTCCTGCGCAGGCCCGACGATTGCTCTTTTTACCGGACAGCAAGCTGGGGGAAAAATGGAAAAAGAAAGGAAAACGAGGTCGGGCGGCGTTTTATCGCACGGTCAATGAAGCTGCCCCGGCCATCTGCGCCACTGCTCGTTTGTATTTGCGAGAAGCTCCCTTTTCATTATATGGGACGTGCCATGATAATTCCCTGGAGGCGTTCAAAGTATTCAGATGGATAATCGCACGTTTTCCCCTTTTCTTTCTTGCAACAGAGGTCGTCATCTTTTCCTTTGCAATTGGTAGTCATGTCTCTGAGGGTATATTTGCAACCACCCGCGAAACTCCACCGATAATAAACCGGCCTTTTGTCATCAGAATTGACACCATACCACATCTTACCTTTGCCTATTCCGCTTTCAGCAGTCACATCGTCAAACTTCGTTCTCCTTGTATCCTTGGCGTGTCCAGAACCTGAAGAATCAATGACATAGATCCAATATTCATTATCTGATTTAACCGGGTAGCTCCAGGCTGTCATAACATGGCCGGTACTGGAATGCTTGCAATTGAGAATCATCTTCTGCTGCCATTTTTCATCATATTTAACAACAATGATGTCACCGGGCTGTGTTTTTTCAATGGATTTGAAAACATGCCAGTATCCGTTGCTGTTTTCGTCTTTGTCTGCAAGTATTTTATTGAAATAATCATAAAAACCCCAGGCGCGAGGATGCTTTTCGTCATGAAACTTTTTTGCATTCTCGGCAAGATCCTTGTAGTGCTTCGGCAATGCCTGTTTGAGAATAAACTCGCCGATAAATCCTGAACAATCATATTGATAGATGCCGTTCTCTTCATCAAGTTGCTTTTGATTATAATGTACATATTTCGTTTGTCGAAGATTCCCCATTATATAGGCCAGACGATCGTAAAATGTTCTTGCGGCAGTTCCTTCGGCAGGCCTGTAATTGCGACTGTCAGAAGCTTTCAGAAGGAGATCATTATCCTTGTCTGGAACAGAGCTCGCTGCATCCGCTTCTTCAGAAATTAGTTCATAGTCCGATGCATCGGTCATTCCCGGCCCAGATTTTTTATCAATGGTATGTCCACATCCGCTTAAATAAATACTCATAAGCACGGCAATAAACAAGAAACACCTAAAATGTAAATTCATATAACCTCTTTTTTTCTTTTTCTGCATTTTTCGGTCCGAATGAAGCTTCAATACCTTTCAAATGGTTTAATGTCCAACGTCAGCCATCGGCGGCGGCACTTTAGCGACGTACGCAGCAGGGCATGGTTCGGTTTCTATTCTGGCAGTGTTGGCATTGTCAACCGGTTGACCACCGCTGCCGCAATTGGCAGAAAAGTCAGTGGGAAAGACAATGCGATCATTTCATTTCCTTAAACCCAACGCCAACGCTAACCTGCCGCGCCACCAGGACTTGCCGCGTCAGCGCCGCCGACGTTCTCGCGGTCAGGTTAAGCGCCTCGTTCGGTGTTTTTGTTTCTCAAGGCCATTGCCTTCCCGCTTATTTCTTTCAGACTCAGCTCTGCATCTAAGTCTTGCC
>DYTH01000006.1 GCA_020726025.1 Syntrophus aciditrophicus
CAAAAATTTCTGGATTCCCGTTTGCACGGGAATGACGACTTTTGCAATTGGCTCTTACGGATCTTTTTTACTCATGATTCCAGAAACGTGATTACGCCAAAAAAGTGCGGCAGATGGAAGTCTGGTTTTGGATAATCAATCGGCGACCAGCAGAGCCAGTGCGGATGGGAGGTGTTGTCTGCACATTTATAAAAGTTGCCCCGCCACAGGACATGGCGCGCCGGGCGTATCACCGGGCAGTATCTCTCCAGAAGGGAAAAGGGGAGTGAGTATGCAACACTCCAGGTGACGGTCTTTCTGATTTCCGGGTACACCATGCGCGGAAGCTGGTGCGTCGTTACAATACTTTCGCAGTCGATCCGGGAGATTTCCACCCCTTCTTTCCTTCCCTCCGGGTGGAAATGGAAGAGCATTGTGCCGCCGCAATTCATCTCGAGGTTAAAATAGCCGGGAGAGATTTCGGGGCCCGGCGTAAAAAAGAACTCAACGCAGCTATCTTTGCAGACGCTGTCCTGGTGATCTTTGGCGACGGCGCAAACATATCTGTCCTCGACGCGAAACATCACGCTGATAGAGTCGTTATCCCAGGCGATTTTTACCTCCGTTTTGGGAAAATGGTCAGGCCTGGTTCCCATCCAGTGGCGCAGCAGGAGCGGCGCCGCGTCCTTCCAGGGCGGCTCGTCCCAGGCGGCGCCGATAACCGGGGGGCTGCCCATTTTCTTGACTTCGGCCATCATCGGGCGCCGAAAACCTTTTTCAGCAGGGCGGTGGTTTGTTTGAGCGGGTCTTTGCGCGTGGCGGCCTCCTCAAAAGACCAACAGGGCGAAACAAATTAAATGGCTGTATTTCTTAATAATATCCTCAATTTTGATCCATTTTCGGGTTTATTTGCTGATTAGTGCCAAAAAGGGATTCCGTGTTGCAACGCCTTTTTTGCCTGATTTGTCTCTGTGAGTGCCTCAAGAGGAGAATTTGCCTGGGAATTTATGTTCCTGATGGAAGAGGAGGGGTTATTGATGCGTAACCCCTCCTTATTGATTGGCGTCCCCACGGGGATTCGAACCCCGGTTACCGGCGTGAAAGGCTGATGTCCTGGGCCTCTAGACGATGGGGACTTAATCCGAAACCGTCATCCGGAAAGCGGGGCTTATACAATGACATCCGGGGGATGTCAAGCGACAAATGATGGAATTATGACTGTAGAAGATTATGTTAAATGAAATCGTTAAAAATAAAGGATATATTGCCATGACCACATGGGTTAAATCCGGAGGGAAGATTTTTCTGATATCTCAACGAGCCCTTCTGTCTGAAAAACGAGGGAAAGGGCTGCCGAAAGACACGCTTGTCAATTTTTAAAAACGACCGGCTCGCGCAGGAGCGCCTCCCTGGCCGCTGCCGCGAGCGCCGCGATCTCCGGATGTGTGTCGCGCAGCGACATCAATTGCCGGAGGTTGTCGGCTGTGCGCAGGATGAGCATCGCCATGTCCCCATCGGCTATTCCCATCTTCTTGATCATTCCATCCCAGTCGCCGCCCTTTGCCCATTCATAAATGAGAACGGCCGGCCAGAGCATAAGCGGGGGAACATGAAAATCGCGATCATGCAGACGTCCCGAGAGGGGAGAAACGGCTTTGATTGCCCGGTTGCAGGCGCGGGTCAGCCGCAGGGGGATTTCCTTTTTTCCCAGCTCCACCTCCTGATCGCCGTCATAGACAAACGGGGCGATGACCGCGGCAAAGAGTTTTTCGTCGTTTTTCGGCAACACGCCGCGTCTCAGGCATTCGGCGATCAAAAGAGGCTGATCCATCCGCAGTTTGGAGGCCCATACGCCATTTTCCGTCAGTCGCTCGTCGGCGCCGACGAATCCCTCATCCTTGAGCATCCGGAGGTGACGCTGGAAATCTTCCCAGAGATCCCTCCGGCTTTCTTCCGGTAAGTCGGCTTTTCCCCCGTTATTTCTCTGGTATGTTGCAAATGACAAAGAAAAGATAGTGCGGATGTCTTCCGGCGTCTGGGAGAGCAGGAGATTCAGAACCATGGAAAAATCGCTGCGGATTTGACTGACAATGGATTCGGGCTCGCGGGTGAGCAGTCTGCGGAGATGGACTAAATCCATGAAGCGGCCGGGAATGGTCAACAGAAAGCCGATGCGATCCTGTCCCCTTCTTCCGGCCCTGCCGGTCATCTGGTGAAATTCGGTGCCGTTCAGCGGGGAGAACTCGCTGCCGTTGAACAGATCCGAGTTGAGAAGGACGATTGTCCGCGCCGGGAAATTGACCCCGGCGGCCACGGTTGACGTTGCAAAAATCGCCCGCAGACGCCCCTTTTTCATCATCGTTTCGACCAGAAATTTCCAGGCCGGAAGCTGTCCTCCATGGTGCGCGGCGACGCGCGCTGTTGCCAGTTCGTGCAGTTGCCGGTGGTTCTGCAGATAGGGGTAGTTTTCGATGGTCTCTCTCAAATCTTCTTCAAAATGATCGGGTGCATGATCTACGGGCGGGCACATCTTCAGGGCTGCGTCGCACTCCGAGCGTGATTTAAGGAAAAAAATCGCCGGCAGAAGATGATGGTGTTCGAGTACCTCGAGGATTTCACCGAATCGTGGAAGTCCCCGTTCCATACGACCGTGGCGCTGGTTGACGAACTCGTCGATCTTTCCAAAGAGGCGGTTTCCTTCGACAAGCGGCATGAGGCGGCCGGAGGGATGCAGAAAAAGGGGAAACAGCGGAACGGGCCGTTTTGTTTCCCTGATGACCCGGCACGGTTTTTTTCTGATGCGGGAGAGCCATCCGGCAATTTCTTCGGCGTTTCCGATCGTTGCCGAAAGGAGCAGCAGGTTTATGCGCGCGGGGAGGTAAATCATGATTTCCTCCCAGACGACCCCCCGGTCGCGGTCTCCGAGAAAATGGGCCTCATCGAGGATGACCAGATCGAAATGAAGGCGTCCTCCGCTGTTCATCGTGTCGTAAAGCTGGTTGCGCAGGATTTCGGTAGTCCCGACCATGATCGGGGCGGCGGTGTTTTCCTTTGTGTCGCCGGTTACGATGCCGACATTTTCAGGCTTGAATATTTCCTGAAATTCCACCCATTTGGAATTGCTCAGCGCCTTCAGGGGAGAGGCGTACCAGGAGCGCCCCCCGTCGGCGAGAACCGATCGAATCGCCTCCTCGGCGATCCACGTCTTTCCGGCGCCTGTAGGGGCACAGACAAGGCAGTCGGAATCTTTGACTGCCTCTATTGCCTCACGTTGAAAAGGGTCGGGTTTGAATTCAGCGGCCGGCGGTTTTCCGATTCTGGCAAAGACAGGTTTCAGAAGCGGGTCGGTCTCCGGTTTCATCCGGAGGTGCGTCCGTTCATGACTCGCGCGCCGATGCTCTTTATGTCTAAGGTTTTCTTTGTAAATAGTGGACCTGCCCTGTGACGTTCTCTGGTTATGTGCTTTTTGCGGCATGAATGATCGATTCTTTTTAAAGGCGGTTATCTTGCCAGAAGGTCTGAAAGCCGTTGTGAAAAGGCGGCCATAAGATGTTCGAGCATGGTGGTATCCATTCCCGGGCGGTAGCGTTCAGGAGAGGGATCTCCGTGGTTTATACTTCCTATGATGAAGCCGTGAAGATTGATCGGCGCTACAGCAATGGAACGGATGATGAACTTGAGTTTGGGCGGCATCAGGCGATAGAACTGTTTTATTTCCGTGGAGGCAAGCAGGGGCGCTGTTTGTTCCGAACAGACCTCCTCGAAAGAGTTTTTTTCGATGACGTTCAGCCTGTCTTTCAGAGATGGTTCGCTGTTAAGTGCGTAGACAATCGGCCAGGTCTCCGGTATGCGCACCAGCGATATCCAGACGGAGGGGATTCCAAATGCCTCGGCGCTGTCAAAAATTAATTTGGAGAAAAGCTCCGGGATATTTTCACAGTCAACAATATCCATCTCCAGTTTATTGAACTTTATGGCTATTTCGTTGTTCATGTTCAGGATATCAAATCTGTCCATCGGTCTTACCTCTGTCGAATTCGGCCATGAGTATCGTATGGTCGGAAGTCTTTTCGGCGGCGCGGGGAGCGAGATCTATCTCGCAGGCAATAGAACGGGACGCCAGGAAAGACGTTGCGAGGATGTGATCAATCCGCCACCCCAGACCACGCTCAAGTGCATGGGGGACGCGGTAATCGAAAAACGTGTAGCGTCCCGGCTCCTCGGGATGGTGCCGCCGGTAGATATCTTCCAGGCCCCACGAGGTCGTGTTTTTGTATGCTTCCCAGACTTCGGGGTTGAAGCAGACGTGGCCGAGGAGTCTTTTGGGGTCGTGCACGTCGATGTTCTTTGGGGCTACGTTCAGATCGCCGCACCAGATTAGCGGGGCGTCCGCACTCCAGTGGCTGTCGAAAAAATGTTTCAGCCTCTCAAACCAGCCAAGCTTGTAGCGAAAGTGGTCTGATTCTCTGTCCCGGCCCTGGGGAACGTAGGAATTCACGATAACGATTCCCGGGAAACTGACCGTGATGAGTCGGTCGTCATCGGGGGGGCCGTCGTCTTCGAGCCCGTGAATGACCCCGGTCGGCGCATTTCGGGATGCGATGGCCACACCGTTGTATCTCTTCGCCCCCCGAAAGGTTACCCGGTATCCGGCCTCTTCAAAGGCGGAAACGGGAAACTGGCTGTCTTCCACCTTTGTTTCCTGCATGCACAAGACGTCGGGAGAATTTTCCCGGAGCCAGGGAATGACGATGTGAAGGCGGCTTCGTATCGAGTTGACATTGTATGTGGCGACCTTGAATGATTCCATGACGGTCTTGTTTTCCTATTTCAGCCAGGCGGGGAGATTTTCATCTTCCATGCCCGCAAAACTGCACCGTGCCGAACAATCCCGACAGGCGCCCTTGATGGCCTTGAGCGGCGGCTCGCCCTTGATCCCCCGGATGAATTCCAGGCATTCGTTCACGTCGTCGTCTTTTCCATCGACAACCATTGTCACGGCGCCCTCCGAACCTCCCCATCCGCCTGCGGCAAAAGGTACGGCTTCGATTCCGAAGAGCGTTTCAATCGCCTCGATTTCGGTGAATATGCGGCCATCGGAGACGCAGGCCATCCCTGTCACGGCGCCGATGGATGTGTTCAGGCTGAGTGTACCGCCATATCGGGCGGCGTCGGTTACGGAGGGAATCATTTTTTCGAGGCCGACCGGATAGATCGTTTCCACCCCTGCGGCCTTGAGGGCCATGTAAAATTGTCCCATAGTCCCTCCACCGGCGCCGGCCATGGCCACCCCCGCGTTCCCGTAAGGGTCGATGGCGTTTGCCCCCTTGAGCAGTAAATCTCCGGGGTTCATTTTGTCGATAACGGCGCCCGGTTCCACGTTGAGAACCTCTCCCTTATGAAAAACAACGGGTCTGGTTCTCATGGTCTGAGCCATGATGCAGAAAACCCCTTTGATGACCATCCCCGCCACGTAGCGCTCTTTTTCTATTGTTTCTCCGAGCAGTTCCTCCAGAATAAAGGCGTTTGTTGAGCCGCGAGAGATGACAAGATAGCCGTTATTCTTCGCCTGCTGGATCTCCGGCAGGGCTGCCACTGCTTTGCCTATCAGTCTTTTGGATTCCGATGATGTCAATGTAAAAAGTGACTGCATTTTTTGTTCCTCCTGCATGATGGAAAGCGCTCCGGTTTCTCGGGCGGGGGTGTTCAAGGCTGATTTCTATACGTCTTGCCGCGTCATGTCAATAAAATTTGCCAGGCGCAGTCGCTATGCATGGCTGCGGGGCGCGTTCGTCAGATAGACTCCCCCCACAACCAGCAGCGCCCCTGCGATGATGGAAAGATTGACCGGTTCCCTGAGCAGCAGCCATCCGAGAAATACGCCGCTTACCGGAACGAGGTTTATGAATACGGAGGCGCGTGCGGCGCCGATCGCCGCGATTCCTTCATAGTACCAGAAAAAGCCGATAACTGTGCCGAAAAAGGCGAGGTAGAGAAGAGACGTCCAGTCGATAAAGTTGAAGGCGCCTATTCTGCCTGCCATGTTTTCCATGAGCGCCAGTGGAAACAGTGCGGCCGCTCCGATTGCGCAGGAGTAGAAAACCGCGGCAAACGGCGTCAGGTCCCTCATGATGGATTTTCCAATCAGCGAGTAGGTTACCCAACTGACGACGCACCCCAGGATGAATAACTCCCCCCGACCGATCCCGCCGGAAAACAGGGAAAGGGGATTGCCCCGGGAAATGACCAGAATCACCCCAAAGAGGCAGAGAGCCGCCCCGATGATTTTGGCGGAATGAAGCTTCTCGTGGAAAAAAAAGTCTGACAAAAGGGAGATAAGCACCGGGTTTATCGCCACGATCAGCGACGCCCTGCCGGCGGTGATCGTCTGAAGGCCGCTGAAGAAAAAGACATTGTAGGCGAAAACACCTGTCATTCCAAGGAGTATTGCCGGAACAACCTGATGTTTTGCCATGCAGTGGAGGCGCCCCTCCTTGAATGTTGCGATTGCGGCCAGAAGAATGGAAGCTGCGGCAAAGCGGATGAAGGAACCGGTAAAGGGGCCTATGTGATCGGAAACGGCCCTTGCCGCGACGAAGGTGCCCCCCCAGAAGATGGCGGTCAGGACAAGTTTGAAGTAGATGATCATGAAGTTCCTTTACAATTCAACGTCGTTGCGTTTTTTGGTACAGCGCTCGCCGCATAAGGATGGCGGCGGGGCGGTTTATGGGTTCTTTATGAAAACCCGGTTGTTGTCAAGGAAAACCTCGTCTTTGGTTAGGGTATTCCATTGAAAAAGAGTGCGCCTGATGTTAATACAACGACAAGCCAGTATCACCTCTTCCATGCGGCGCCCGGAAAGATGGAGGAAGATGTCCATGGACGAACTTTTGCGCGGGGAAAACAGGATGTCTCATTGAAAGCGAAGCTTAATGTTCATAAAGCAAAGCTTGATGTTCATAAAACGGCTGCCTCGAATTTACTGCTGATGACGCTCGGCAGCATTCTTTGCGGGATTTCCATCAACGGGATTCTCATTCCCCGGGGGTTTGTCAGCGGCGGCGTAGTCGGGGTTTCCATTCTACTCCATTACACTCTGCCGTTTCTGTCGGTGGCCGTCATCTATTTTCTGCTCAACGTTCCGCTGTTCATGGCCGGCTGGTTCTTTGTGAACCACCGTTTTTTTCTTTACAGCATCGTCGGGGCGATCATATTTACCGCAACCGTTTCCCTCGTACAAATTTCTGTTCCTGTTTATGACAAACTGCTGGCGGCCCTGCTTGCCGGGCTTATTCAGGGGCTCGGCTCCGGCATCATTTTAAAATCACAGGGTTCTGCCGGAGGAACGGACATTCTGTCGGTGATTCTCTACAACCGGTTTTCCGTGCGCCTGGGGACGACCATTCTGGGCTTTAACACGCTGGTGCTCGCCGCCGCCGCATTTTTCTTCTCGCTGGAGGATGCTCTTTACACGATGATTTATCTGTACGTTGCGACAAAAGTCGTTGATCTGGTCGTGACAGGATTGAGCCAGCGAAAGGCGGTTTTTATCGTCTCTCCGGTATGGGAAAAGATTTCTTCCCGGATTATGAAGGAGATAGGCCGGGGAGTCACCATCATGCATGGACAGGGCGCTTATTCGGAGGGGGAAAAGAGAATACTCTACACCGTTGTCACCTTTCAAGAGATATCCGATCTCAAGGTCATTGTCCGAAACGAAGACCCGAGCGCCTTTGTCGTCATTTCCGACACCGCAGAGGTCATGGGAAACCGCATCGGCAACCAGGCGCACTGGTGACAAGCCGGTGTCTTTAATGAACAGCTTCCCGGATTCGCCGGGCCGTTTCCTTTCCCTCGAATATCTTTTCCATGGCCTCTGCAAGGACGCCGTTTATCTGGTCTTCCAGCTTTTCTTCAGAAAAGACGACATGTTCAAGGGATGAGCTGCTTTCCGAACTCACCCGGTAGAAGATCTTTTTTTTCTGAACGTCGGCAAAGACAAGGGTGATGCGGGCCCTTGCGGAATATTTTTTGATCGGGATGTTGTCTAAACAGGTCACATCCAGCTCGTCGATCGAGCCGCCGACAAGAATCGTTCCCCAGCCCGGAAGGATGGTTTTTTCCTGTTGATCCCATACGGCCTTTTCCAGGGAAACATGAAAGCCTGACTGTACAAGGAGTTTGCGCAGGGCGTCCGCCACCGCATCCGGCGCCTTGACATACCTCGGCAGAACCGGCGTGGATGTTCCCCCGGAGGTGATGACCCGGCCCAGAAGCAGTGTGTCGTCCATCTTTCTGAGGTCTGAAAAACGTGCAACGGTGACGGTGAATTTCCGCCCGTCCGCAAATGCGGGGGCGATTTTCTTCGTTGGCTGGTAACGCAAATCAACATTGTAGATTTTTGGGGTACAGCCGACAAGCGCCGTAATGACGCAAATAAGCAAGAACAGGACAGCCGCATGCACTACTTTTGAGGATAGACTCTGAAGCTTATTCTTGATCATTTTTTAAACCTCCGGATGCCATGATGAAAACAGGCGGTTTATCGTTTGGGTTTTTGATTTCTTTTCTCAAGGGCGCCAAGAAGATCGCCCGTCCGTTTCAGCTCCTCCCCGAAAGCGGCCCAGTTTCCCTGACGCAGAAGCTCCTGCGCCTTCCGGTAATGGCCGAGCGCCTCGATTGCCATCTGCCGGTCTGTCTGGTCGCCGGTTGTCTCGGGCTGTTTTGTTTCCGGCGCTTTGTCTTTTGTTGAGCCTCCTCCGAAAATCCTGCGCAGCGCCGCCTCGAGGGTCTCCTCCATGGCGATGTTGTTGCCGTTGGCGACGATGACCCTCTTGAGCTCCGGAAGCTGGCCGTTTTCGGCCGCGAGATAGAGCGATTCAACGTACAGGATCGATTTTTCGAGGGGGATGGCAAGCAGACTGCCCCGGATGACGTTTGATCCCCGCTGATGCCAGAGGGAGAGCTGCTGAGAGATGACCGCATCCTGGTCGATACGCGCCTCGATCTGGCTGGGGCCGTAAACCAGCTTCTGTTTCGGGAATTTATAGACGATAATCTTTCCATAATTTTCCCCGTCACAGCGGGCGGCCATCCAGGCGGACATGTTGTCTTTCATGCTCGGGGTGAATGGGGAAAGCAGAACAAACTCCTCTTTTTCGGACCCCGGAAGTTTCATGATCGTGTAGTAGGGGTCCATCGCCGTGGGGTTTCCGGCCTTCTGCTTGCCGGGGATAGCCCAGAGATCCTCCTTGTTGTAGAAAACCCGCGCATCCTGCATGTGGTAGACCCGGTACATCCGCGCCTGCATGGACATAAGCCCCGCCGGATAGCGGACATGGCTTCTCAGCTCGGCGGGCATCTCCCGCAGGGGCTTGAAGACGCCGGGGAAGATGCGTCCGTAAGTTTTGATTATCGGGTCTGCGTCGTCGCTTACGTAGAGGTTTACCGTGCCGTCATAGGCATCGATTGTGGCCTTCAGCGCGTTGCGGATGTAATTTCCGATGCCGGGGGTTGGTTCCGAATAGGGGAATCGGTTCGTCGCCGTGTAGCCGTCGATGAACCAGAAGAGACGTCCCCCGGGGGAGATGACCAGATAGGGGTCGTCGTCAAAACGGGCAAACGGCGCGATCATGGAAACCCTGTCGAGGACGTTTCTGTGGTAGAGAATACGGCTTTCGGATGTGATGTCGTCGGATAAAAGCATTGTTGCCGAGCCGAAACGGATGGCAAACAGCGCCTTTTTGATAAAGGAGAGGGGAACGCCCCCCTTGCCTTCGTAACGGTTGTAAACATTTTTGTCTCCAACCGGGTAGTCGAATTCGGGCGCCTTGCCCTTGACAAAAACAAAATCGTTCGAATTTTCGCCGAAATAAATCTCCGGACGGGTAATGGTTATGGGCGTGATTGCGACCGGAGGGATGTCCTTGATGAAAAATTCGGGGAGTCCCTCAGGGGAGATGCTGTTCACCGGTCCCATGACCGCGCCGTAGCCGTGGGTGTAGGTGAGGTGTTCGTTCACCCAGGTGCGGGAGGGAAGGGCCTTGTATGAAATCTCGCGCGGGGAGAGCATCACCTGCCGGTACTCGCCGTTTAGGGTGTAGCGGTCGTTGTCAACCCCGGTAAATTTGTAATAGGTGCGCATTTCCTGAAGCTGGCTGTAGGTTTGAAGCAGCGGGGCATGGTCCCAGAGACGGATGTTCTTGATGGTCAGATTATTTTTCGCGATTTCCCCCGCCGTCAGGCTGTCTTCCGCAGGAAACTCCTTTTCTTCAATGCTGTCCAGTCCATAGGCGAAGCGGGTGAACCGGATGTTGTTTTCAATGTACGGCGTTTCAAGCGCCACCTCGTTGGGGATGACCTGAAATTTCTGCACCATGGACGGGTAGATGCCCCGTCCGACAAAGGAAACCAGCGCCAGCAGGGCAATTGCCCCGGCAGGAGCCCGCCAGTCCGGGCGAATGGAGTAGTACAGCAGGGAAATGCCGGAGAAACCGTAGAGAAGCATCATCAGTTTCAGTATCCAGACCTGTGTTTTTATATCGGTATAGCCGGGGCCGAATACCACCCCGCGTTTGACGAAGAGCAGTTCGTTGAGATCAAGCCATGCCCCGAATATTCCACAGAAAAAGAATGCGGCAGCAAGAAGCGAAAGATGGGTGCGGGCGGCCGGAGAGACCCTCCAGAGGCGCGGCGGTATGAAGAGAAACGATCGGCGCAGCAGGTAGATCAAGGTGCTTGCCAATGCCGTTACAATGATGACGAAATTGAGCCAGCCGATGAGGTAGGACAGCAGGGGGAGTTGAAATACGTAAAAGCTGATGTCTTTTTTCAATAGCGGATCGGGAAGGCCGAACGGAGAGGCATTCAAAAACAGCAGCAGATTTTCCGACTGGGCGGCGCCGTTGAGGGCGGCAAAAACCGTTAGAAGCAGGGATGCTGAAAGGACGAGCGCTTTCATGGCGCCTGGTTCAATCTCCCGAAAGGGGAGGGGAAAGGCGCCTGCGGGGTCGGCAAAGAGGGGATGTTCCGAAAAACGCAGTGCGATCAGAGAGTTTGCGTAAAGAATGAAAAAGAATAAAACGCCAAATAGCGCGCCCGTTTTTAGTTTTGCGAACATGGTTACATTGAAGACCGTCTGATAGCCGACTTCCTGAAACCAGAACCAGTCGGTGAGCATGGCGACCGCCTTGGTCAGGAGCAGCATGAGGAACAGTGCGGCGATAAAGAACACCATGCCGAGTTTTTGACCTGGCTTTGGGGAAGACGTTTTCATATAAGTCATGGGGTGTTCTCCTTTTCCGGGATTTCCCCCGGGGTTTGACTGAAGGTTGCGAATTTATCTGATTCCCTGACTAAAAATGACCGGGGAACATCATGTTCGATGAAATCCCAAGGGAGGATTTCGTCGCTTGATTTATCCCGGTACACGTAAAAGTCCGGATCGATGGGCGCCTCACGAAAAGCCTGCGCCCAGTTTCCGTTGAGCTTGTGGGCGGCAAAGAGCAATCTGCCCACCTGCCTGTCGCCCAAGGCAAGCAGCGCTTGAATGTAATTCCATTTGGGCAGGTCGTGATTGACCCGGACTGCTTTTTCGCCGTGCAGACCTTGTTCTATACGGCGAATCCGTTTTCGGACGATGGCAGTATCTTCAAGCGGGCGCCACTGGAAGGGGGTCGCGGCCTTCGGGATAAACTGGTTGATGCTGAGCGTGATGGATCGGAACCCTTTTTTTCTTTTTGGCGCCTGGCGGGCCCGATCCTGAATTTTTCTTACCAGATCGATGATTGCCTCGATGTCGGCGTCTGTTTCACCGGGCAGACCCACCATGAAGTAAAGTTTCACCTTCTCTATAGCATATTCCGTCAGGATATCAACCGCAGAAAGAATATCTTCTTCATCGATTCCCTTGTTGATTGCGTCACGAAGCCCCTGGGAGCCGGCTTCCGGGCCGAACGTCGCCGTTTCAACCCCCGCTTCCTTAAGGATTGCGGCCATGTCGCGGCTGAGACGATCCAGACGAAGCGAACCCAGCGCGACTTTTCCGCCTCTGTCCATAATAAAACGGCACAGACGGGCAAGTTCCGGATGGTCGGAAACCGCCGTGCCGAGCAGACCGACCGTTTTTCCCAGCGCCAGGGCCCTTTCAAAGGAAGGCTGGAGCGTCTCGAAGCTGCGGAAGCGAACCGGCCGACAGACAAATCCCGCCGCGCAGAAACGGCATCCCCGGCCGCAGCCCCGGCTTACCTCCACGAGGTACATGCCCCCCAGCTCCGTGTCGTCGGTAATGATTGTCTGTTCGGTGGCAAATGCATCAATGGCCAGAGGGCGCTGACGGGTTATCGTTTTCGGGAATTTCGCATCAGCGGGCTCCCAGGAGACGATTTTTCCGTCTTTATCCGTCCCGACCTGGTAAAAATGGGGGACATAGGCGCCTGCGATTTTTTCCTGAATTTCCGCCAGCAACGCCTGTCTTCCCGGTTTTTCAGATGTATACGCGTCATTATTTCCATTTGCTGCGGTCTTTTGACGGGATGATGCGACGAGGTCAAGAAACTGGGGAAGGATTGCCTCTCCCTCCCCGATCAGAAAAAGGTCAAAAAAACCGGCGAGAGGCTCCGGATTGAGCGTAACGGCAATGCCCCCGCCGACAATCAGCGGATCGTTGTCCTGTCTGTCTTTAGTTTCCAGCGGAATTTTCCCCATGTCGAGCATCGTGAGGATGTGGGGGTAGTCGTTTTCGAAGGAAAGAGAGAAGGCGACAATATCGAATTCGGCAATCGGGCGCTGCGATTCCATGCTGAACAGGGAAAATGCTTCCGCCGATTCCTTCAGCTCTTCATCGTCAGGATAAAAAACCCTTTCACACAGACAGTCCGGATGGTTGTTGATCAGCCTGTAAATGGTCTGAAAGCCGAGGTTCGACATCCCGGTATGGTAACGGTTGGGGTAGGCGATGCATATCTTCAGGGAATCGCCCCAGAGTTTCCTCGTCCAGCCCTCTTCCGCTTCCAGAAGGTCGAGGCGTCTTTTTTTCTGCTTCCAGGACATTACTGCTGCCTCCGGCCTTCTGCGAAGCGGTTGCCATTTGATCTTCGGAGGCTAATCAGCCTGACGTCTCAAGAAGGTGGGAATCTCCAGATCGTCGCCCTCTTCGGATTCCGCCCGTTCATCCCTGTCGGGGAAAACGTCGGCGGACTTTTCATCCCGGATGAAGGTCGGGATGGCGATATTGTTGTTGCGCTTGTATCCGGAGAGCTGGGTTATGTTGTTTCGGGCCTTGCTTTCGTTCGTTTCAAATCCTGTGGCGATGACCGTGATCCGGATGGCATCGCCCATCTTCTCATCAACCACCGTTCCGAAGATGATGTTGGCGTCTTCATGCGCCTCCTGCTGGATCATTAACGACGCCTCGTGAATTTCGTTCATGGTCATTCCCGGACCGCCGGTGATGTTCAACAGAATGCCGCGGGCGCCCTGGATGGTGTTGTCTTCGAGAAGGGGCGAGGAGATGGCCTTCTGGGCGGCCTCGATTGCCCTGTTCTCCCCTTCGGCGGCGCCGGTCCCCATCAGGGCGATTCCCATCTGCGACATGATTGTTTTCACATCGGCGAAGTCAAGGTTGATGATGCCCTGCACCATGATCAGATCGGAGATGCCTTTGACGGCGTGGTAGAGTATGTCGTCCGCCTTGCGGAAGGCGTCTATGAAAGAGAGGTCTTTTCCCCCGACGCTCAGTAGTCTCTGGTTGGGCACAACGATCAGAGAATCGACTGTCTTGCGAAGATCGGCAATGCCGGCCAATGCCTGGTCGTTTCGTCTCTTGCCTTCAAACTGGAAGGGTTTAGTCACGACCGCGATGGTAAGCGCCCCGATTTCCCTGGATATTTCAGCGACGATTGGCGCTCCTCCGGTTCCTGTACCGCCGCCCAGGCCGGTGGCAATGAAAACCATGTCGGCCCCTTCCAGACTTTTCTTCACCTGTTCACGGGTTTCAATGGCCGCCTGTCTTCCCACCTCCGGGTCGGCGCCGGCGCCCAGTCCCCGGGTGAGTTCCACCCCAAGCTGTATCTTCAGGGGGGAGTAGGATGCCGCAAGCGCCTGGGCATCGGTGTTGGCGGTTATAAAATCAACCCCCTGCAGATTGTCGGATATCATGGTGTTGACCGCGTTTCCACCCGCGCCGCCAATTCCGATCACCTTTATTTTCGCAGTCTTTATGAAATTTTGTTCCGCTAACTGAAACATAATTTTCTCCCCCGAACCCTAAAAAAAATCAAGAATCCACTGTCGAAACCGTCTGAAAAGGCGGTTTATAAAATTGCCTTCCATTCTGATCAGATTTTCTCTTGCTATATTTCGGCTGGCGTACAAAATCAAGCCGACTCCCGTTGCAAAAACAGGACTTTCAATAATTGCCGTCAACCCGCCAACCCCGATCGGAAGCCCCCTGCGGACAGGGACATTGAATATCTGCTCGGCCAGCTCCGGGACCCCTTCGAGAATGGCGCCCCCGCCGGTAAGGACGATCCCGGCGGCAAGGATATCTTCGCAGCCCGATCGGTTGATCTCCTTTTGCACCATGGTCAGTATCTCGTCCATCCTCGGTTCGATGATTCTGCCGAGGATATGGCGGGAAACCTCCCGGGGTTCTCTGCCCCCCACGCTGGGGACTTCGATCATTTCGTCCTTGGGGATAAGGGGCATGAAGGCGCAGCCGTATTTTATCTTTATTTTTTCAGCCTCCGCAAGCGGGGTTCGGAGGCCTGTCGCGATGTCGCTGGTCACATAATTTCCCCCCACGGGAAGAACCGCCGTGTGTTTCAGGCTTCCCTCAGAGAAAACGGCAATATCGGTTGTCCCGCCGCCAATGTCAACGAGGGCGACCCCCAATGCCTTCTCATCGGCGCTCAGCACGGCTTCGCTTGCGGCAAGCTGCTCCAGCACCAGGTCTTTTGCCTCCAGCCCGACCTTGTTTACCGATTTTACAACATTCTGGATGGATGTAACGGCGCCTGTCACCACATGCGCCTTAGCCTCAAGGCGCACCCCGGCCATTCCAACCGGATCGACAATGCCATCCTGTTCGTCAACGACGTAGTACTGGGGAATGGTGTGGATAATCTGACGATCGAGCGGGATGGCGATGGCCCTGGCAGCTTCGATTGCCAGCTCCACATCTTCTTCTCTGACCTCCCGGCCTTTGACGGGAACGATGCCGAGACTGTTCTGGCCGCGTATGTGAGAGCCCGCGATTCCAACATAAACCGCGCCTATCTCCAGCCCTGCGGATTGTTCTGCTTTTTCCAGCGCACCCTTAATCGATTCGACAGTGCTTTCGATATTTACGACAACACCCTTTCTGAGGCCATCAGAGGGGTGGGTTCCGACACCCAGTATCTCTATCCCGGTTTCGCGCAGTTCCGCCACCACCACGCAGGTCTTTGTCGTTCCAATGTCCAGCCCGACAATAACATTTTCTTTTTTACCCATTTATAGCCACACTCCCGTTCTTGTGGATCCTTGTCAGTGCATTATATTCTCAGTTTCTTGCCCCTTGACGCCGGAATGGATGACCCGTCAGGGTGAAGCACGGCTCCGGGTTGAACATTAATTTTATCGGGATTACTCAAATCGATAAGCAGGAACCCCGTTTTTAAATTTTTTTGTTCCATGTCTTCAAGTACGGGCGCCAGGCTTTTGAGTTTTGCATCATACCCTTCAAAGCCAAGCTGCAGACAGAGTCCTTTGTCTGTAAATACTGAAAAACCAAAGTTTTCATTCCCGTGAATTTCGGAAACAACGCCTATATCGGGCGTCATTCCGGGGGTCTTCAACTGGTTCAGGAGGGCAATTGATTTGCCGACCAGGCTGCTGTTTAAGATATTTTCGGAAAAAAATCCAGTGAGGACAGGAAGGTCCGCCTTTTCGTCCGCCTCCAGTTTTTTGAATATTTCCCCTTTGCCGTCAACGAGATAAAGCAGGTTATCCTTTTCGATAAGCGCTGCTGCGGTTCTTTCCTGAACCCAGATAACCAGACGGTTGGGGAATTCCCGTCCCACAAATACATTTTTTACCCATTCATTGGCGCTGATCCTCTTTACGATTGCCTTTTTGTTGACGGTAAGCAGGTTGGCGCCCGGTCTGATTGCCGCCAGCGAAAGGACGTCTTTTTCGGTGATCTCGCCGCACCCTTTGACAACGGTTTCCCTGATTGAAAAGAGGTGAGAATGGATCATCCGGTCACAACCGACGAGCAGCGAGGCGGTGAGGATCATGATCAAAACGACCAGCAGGGCGCTTGTGCCGATTTCCCGCGCGATATCGCCGGAGTGGCGTTTAAGGCGGTTTGTCTTGACCTCCATCTGCCGCCGCAGGGATTTACTGCCCGGATTTAACCTGGTTTTGGAGGCGCTGTATTTTGTTTTGACGGCATGGAAGTTCGTTTTCATGATTCTCCAACGACCTTGATCTCGGGCTCGAGGGTGCGCCCCGTTTTTTCAAAAACTGATTGAACAATAAAATCCATTAATTTCATAATATCTGTGGCGGATGCCTTCCCCCTGTTCACGATGAAATTTGCGTGTTTTTCAGAAATCTGGGCATCGCCGACGCGCAGTCCCTTGAGGCCGGATTCTTCTATAAGCCTGCCGGCCGGACAATCCGGGGGATTTCTAAAAATCGAGCCGGCGTTCGGCAAATCCAACGGGTGTTTATCTTTCCTTTTTCGGATGATTTCCGCCATTTGGGCAGTTATCTCTTTCTTGCGGCCGCCATGAAGCCGAAGAGTGCCGGTGATGATAATCGAATCTGCCGGTAAGTCAAGATTTCTGTAAGCAAAATGTAACTCTTTTTGCGCCACCGCCGTTTCCTCTCCATTATTATTAATAATTACAATATTTTCGACGATGTCCTTGATTTCGCCTCCGTAGGCCCCGGCATTCATCCGGATGGCCCCCCCGACGCTTCCGGGGATGCCTGCGCAGAATTCCGAGCCTGTCAGTGATTCTTCCGCAGCGGTTTTAACCAACTGTGCCAGTGGACAGCCGGCCTCGGCGGTTATGAGGGCCGTTCCATCGGCCTGATGCCTGACGAGGAGTTTTTGCAGTCTTGACAAGGAGATGACAATTCCCCTGAACCCTCCGTCACGGACGATCAGGTTGGTCCAGTTGCCAACGGGCACAAAAGGCAGGGCATGCCGGTGTGTAAACGCGATAACAGAAGACAATTCCTCGTTGTTTGCCGGAAAAACCAGGGCGTCCATTTTCCCTCCGACACGCAGCGACGTGTACGCCGCCGCCGGTTCATCAAAGAGAATTTTCCCGCTGAACGTGTCTGTCAGTTCTCCCCGGAGGGTTTGATTCCAGCCCATTATCTGTTTTTCTCCGCTTTCCTTTTCAAAAAGGCGTCGCCCACCTTCCAGATGCTTCCCGCTCCCTGGGTAAGGATAACGTCGGAGGGGCGGGCAATTTCCAGCAGGCGCTCCACAATCTGGTCAAAACCGGAAATATGGCGCGCCTCTTTCAATCCTTTTTCCCGGATCGCCATGCACAGGTTTTCCGCTGTAATGCCGGGGATCGGTTCTTCGCTTGCCGCGTAGATGTCTGTGACGATTAAGACATCCGCAGCGTCAAAAGCGGTTGTAAATTCGTCGAAGAGGGCCTTTGTGCGGGTGTAACGGTGGGGCTGAAACACCACGATCAGCCTTTCCTTCCAGACTTGCCTTGCCGCGGAAAGCGTCGCCCGGATCTCCGTCGGGTGATGGCCGTAGTCGTCAATGACCGTCACGCCGCCTTCTGTTCCCCTCAACTCAAGCCTGCGGTGCACGCCCCTGAAACTTTCCAGACCCTGCTTGATGATCGGAAAGGCGAGGTCCATTTCCCGGGCTACGGCAACAGCGGCAAGGGAATTATAGACGTTAAAGGCGCCTGGTACATGCAGTTTTACCGTTCCCAGCAGGACATTTTTTTCGTAGAGGGAATAGACCGTGGTTTCCGTGGAAAAAGCAATTCCCTCTGCCCGGTAATTGGCATCGGGCGACATCCCGTAGGAGATGATCCGTCTTTTGATCATCGGGGCGATCTGTCGTACGTTCGGGTCGTCCATGCACAGGATGGTAGCGCCGTAGAAGGGAACGATGTTCGCGAACTGCAGGAAGGCCGCCCTGATTTCTTCGATGTCCCTGTAGTGATCGAGGTGCTCTCTGTCTATATTGGTGATCACGGCCAGGCAGGGGCTCAATTTCAGAAAAGAGCCGTCGCTTTCATCGGCTTCCGCGACGATTGTCTCCCCGTCGCCGAGACGGGCGTTGCTGCCGATGCTTGCGAGCTTTCCTCCGATGACCATTGTCGGATCCAGAGAGCCCTGGGCCAGGACGGTTGCCACCATGGAGGTGGTGGTTGTTTTTCCGTGACTGCCGGAGACGGCAATGGAAAATTTCATCTTGAGCAGTTCGGCAAGCATCTCGGCGCGGGGGATCACCGGAATGTTTCGGGAGTGGGCCGAAATGACCTCCGGATTGTCGGGCCGTACCGCCGTCGAGGTGACAACCACATCGGCATTTCCCAGGTTGGCCTCCGCGTGTCCGATATGAACGGCGGCGCCGAGATCGTCAAGACGAGCCGTTGTGTCGGAAGATGCCATGTCCGAGCCGCTCACTTCATATCCGAGATTCAGAAGCACCTCGGCGATGCCGCTCATCCCGATACCGCCGATACCGACAAAATGGATGCGCCGGATATTGCGCCCCATGCCGAGTGCTTTATAGCGGTTGTTTTTTGTGTGCAGGTCCGGTTGTTCCTTCATTGTCATTTCCTCTGCAATTTGATGGGATTAGCGTAATGTCAGGATCATGTCCACGATGGTTGCGGCGGCGTCTTTTCTGCCGAGGGATGCCGATGCCGCTTCCATTGTTTCAATTGTTTCCCGTTTTCTGTAAAGCCGTTCTATTTCCTGCGCAAGTTTTGGACCGTCCAGTGATTTCTCCGGGATCATCACCGACGCCCCGGCCTTTTCCATCAGGAGGGCGTTTTTTGTCTGGTGATCCCCTGCCGCCGAGGGCAGAGGTATCAAAATCGATGCCTTGCCAACGGCTGTTATCTCGGCGAGGGAGGTGGCCCCGGCGCGACACAAAAGCAGATCGGCCCTGCTGCAGGTCTCTGCCATGTCGATAATGAAAGGGTAAACCTCAGCGGAAAATCCCCTTTTTTGATACGCATCTTCAACAGACTGCCGGTCGCTTTCGCCTGTCTGGTGGATGAAATGGATATCCCCTTTCAGGCTTACAAGGCTGTCGAGCGACTCCACGACCTTCTGGTTAATTGCCCTTGCCCCCTGGGAGCCCCCGAAAATCAGAATGGTGAAGGGCCGATTGCGCAGCGGCAATTCATGAGTTGTCCCTGCCTTTGCCTCCTTCAGGAAAGAGATGCGCACCGGGTTTCCGGTAACCTCTGTTTTTCCTTTCGGGAGGTAGTGTTGCGAGTCGGGAAAGGTCACGAATACGCGGTGAACAAAATGTCCGAGGATCCGGTTGGTGAGACCGGGAACGGCGTTTTGTTCGGCGATGACCGTCTTGATTCCCATCATTCTGGCGGTGAGAACCGCCGGCCCGGAGGCATACCCGCCTACCCCTGCGACGACATCCGGTCTGAATGAGCGGATGATCCTGTACGATTCCAGAAGACTCCCCGGTATTTTCATGAGCGAGTTGACAACCTTCAGAATGCCTCGCCCTTTCAATCCTTCCACGTTGATGGTTTTTAACGCAAAGCCCATCCTTCCGAGAACCTTTTTTTCAAGCCCCCGGTTTGTTCCGATAAAAAGCACGCGGTTATCGGGATTTCTCTTCAGCAGTTCCTCTGCTATGGCAATGCCCGGAAAAAGGTGTCCGCCTGTTCCCCCGCCGGCAATGATGATGGCCATGTTTTCCATGGTAAAGTTATCTCCGGTAATCGTTAACCGTCTTTTCAATCCTCGTAGGACGAGATGTTGAGGAGTATCCCGACAAGGATAAAGGACATGATCAGCGAGGTTCCTCCGTAGCTGAGAAAGGGAAGGGCGAGTCCCTTCAGTGGGATGATTCCCATCACGCCGGCAATGTTGATGAATGCCTCCAGTGCAATCAGCATCGTCAAGCCGGACGCCAGAAGATTTCCAAAGCTGTCAGGCGCCTTCAGGGCTATTTTGAAACCGCGTATAATCACTATGATGTAGAGCAGGAGGATTGCGCCTACCCCAAGAAAGCCGCTTTCTTCCGCGATGACCGACAGGATGAAGTCGGTGTGTGGTTCGGGGAGGTAAAAGAGTTTCTGCATGCTGTCGCCGATTCCCACGCCGAAAAATCCGCCCGCCCCGAACGAGATCATCGACTGGATGATCTGGAAACCTGATCCCCGGGGATCATTCCAGGGGTTTAAGAAGGCCGTCAGACGGGCGATCCGGTATTTCTGGTTCATGAGCGCCCAGACGGCAACGGGAACAAACAGGGAGACAATGCCGACAAGATGAAGGATGCGCGCCCCGCCTAAGTAAATCATGATGAAGGCGATCGCGGCGAGGATTGCCGATGACCCGAAATCGGGCTGGAGCAGGATGAGTCCGATCAGGGCGCCGGTTACAGCCAGCGGGAACAGGATACCCTTTTTGAATTCCCGGACATGCCCGGTGTTTTCGGTAAGATAACTGGCAAGAAAAATAATCAGGGCTATTTTTACCATCTCCGAAACCTGAAAGGAAAAGACGCCGAGATTCAGCCAGCGTACGGCGCCGCCGGCCTTGATCCCCAGATGGGGAATCTTGATCAGGACAAGCAGAAACGCCGAGAAAACGATGCCCGGCCATGCCAGCTTGCGGAGTTTGTAATAGGGTATTCTCGTTGACAAAGCCATGCCGGCCAGACCCAGGGCGAGAAAGAAAAGCTGTTTTTTCAGAAAAAACTGGCCGTCGTGAAACCTGTCCATGGCCAGTATGGAACTTGCGCTGTAGATCATGACCGTGCCGATGGTGGCCAAAAGCAGCGTCGCCAGAAGGAGCAGGAGATCGGGTTTTTTTTCTGCGGCATTCCTTGTTTTCATATCAGAGTTGTTTTACCCATTCCTGAAAGCGATCCCCGCGATCCTTGTAGTTTTTGAATTCGTCAAAGCTGGAACAGCCGGGCGAAAGAAGCACCGCATCACCGGGAGATGCCATCCGGTAAGCCGTCTGGAGGGCATCTTTGAGGGTTGTGCAGACGGTGGTTTTTACCTCTTTTCCGATCAGGCTGTTTATTTTCTCCCGTGCCTCGCCAAAAATAACCGTCTCCTTTACCATTTTCTTTATGGCGGGGATCAGCGAGTCAAAGTCCCCCTCCTTGTCCCTTCCCCCGAGGAGGAGTACGAGCGGTTCGGTGAAGCTCTCCACGGCCCGCAGCACTGCCCCGACATTGGTGCCCTTGGAGTCGTCATAGAATCGGACTCCGTTTATCTCGGACACGAATTCAATGCGGTGGGGAAGTCCCCGGAATTCCGCGACGGCCGCCGCTATTCCGGCGGGAGCACAGCCGCAGCCGCGGGCGGCCATGATTGCCGCCATGACGTTTTCCATGTTGTGCTTTCCGGGAAGATTCATTATCTCCAGTGGATACTCGTCGCGGTTTCCGTCGGGCAGGATGTGAACGAGGTTCTTTCCCTCTCTGAACATGCCGGACAAGACAGGACGGGAGGAACTGAAAAACTCCGCCCTGGCGGGCAAGCGTTCGGCAAGAGAGAAAGAGTCGTTTTCGTCGCCGCTTAGAATCGCCAGATCGTCTGGAGTCTGGCAGGCAAAGATTCGCTCCTTCATTTCCCGGTAAGCCTCCATGCTGCCGTGGTAGTCGATATGATCGGGCGTGACGTTCAAGAGAAGCGCAATCTTCGGATGAAAATTCTTTGCCCACTGCAACTGGAAACTGCTGACCTCGATGATGGCCCACTCGGCATCCTGCGGGCCGTCGGTATAGCCGATGAGGGGCTCGCCGATATTTCCGCCGACAAACACCTTTTTACCGGCGTTGCGCAGGATTTCTCCGATGAGCGATGTGGTCGTCGTCTTTCCGTTGGTGCCGGTAATGGCGACCATGGGGGTTTTCAGGAACCGGCTGGCAAGTTCAAGTTCGCTCAAAACCTCAATTTCACGGCGGACGGCTTCCCGCAGGATCGCATTTGCAGGGTAAATGCCCGGCGAGGGAACGACCAGATCGACCCCGGTAAGGATTTCCGGGCCATAGGGGGCTATGGCGATTTCCGTGGGGAGATTTTTCAGAAAGGTGAGAGCTTCCCCCCACTGTGCAGGGGGTTTTTCGTCCGTAACCAGAACATGAATGCCTCTTTTCGACAGGAAGGCGGCTGTTGCCAGTCCTGTCTTTCCGATGCCGATGACCGCCGCCTTTTTTATGTTCATGTCTCTACCTTAATTTCAGGGTGCTGACGGCAACAAGCGCCAGTAGAATCGATATAATCCAGAAACGGACGATGACCTTGGGTTCCGCCCATCCCTTCAGTTCAAAATGGTGATGGATGGGGGCCATCCGGAATATTCTCTTCCCGCCGGAGAGCTTGAACCAGCCGACCTGGAATATTACGGAAAAGGTCTCCAGGACGAAAATTCCGCCGACGATTGCCAGCAGTATTTCCTGCTTGGTCATGACGGCGGTGACGCCGAGCGCCCCTCCCAGTGAAAGGGAGCCGACGTCTCCCATGAATACCTGCGCGGGATAGGTGTTGTACCAGAGAAACCCCAGTCCGGCGCCGACTGCCGCCCCGCAGAAGATGGACAGTTCCCCCACGCCCGCCACGTAAGGTATTTGCAGATACGAAGAGATCTTGATATTGCCGGTGAAGTAGGCAAACATCAGGTAGGTCATGAAGCAGGTGATGACCGGGCTGATCGCGAGGCCGTCAAGGCCGTCGGTCAGGTTGACCGCATTGGCGGCGCCGACGATGATGAAGGTCGATAGCGCTATGTATCCCCACCCCAGATCGGGAAGGGCGGTCTTGAGGAAAGGGATGGTCACGTTTGTGCTGAAACCGGTTTTGAAATACATGACCGTGCTGACGAAAAGGGCGATGGCTATCTCCGCAGCCAGACGCACCTTTCCCGATACCCCCCGGCTGTTTTTCCGGGATATTTTTTTGTAGTCGTCGGCAAATCCGATCAGGCCGAATCCCACAGTGACCATCACCGCAATCCAGATGCAGATGACGGTCAAATTTGCCCACAGAAGGGTCGAGATGATGACGGAAAAAATAATCAGGAGCCCCCCCATCGTTGGGGTTCCCTGCTTGACGAGGTGGGAGTCTGGTCCATCCTCCCGGATTGTCTGTCCAATCTGCAGTTCCTGGAGCTTCCGGATCATCCACGGCCCCAGGATAAAGCTGATCAGAAGCGCCGTGATCGCCGCGTAGATCGTCCGAAAGGTGATGTAACGAAAGACGTTGAAATAGGAATAGGTTGTATGCAGCGGATATAAAAGATGAAATAACATGTGCCGTTCCTTGTGTTAAAAACTGTCGCTGGATTTGCGACGTCATGTATCTGGACAATCAACGTGACGGCGAATGGTTGAAACATTCCTTGCGCGGGCAGGCATCGGAATCGCCGTTCGGTTTTCGCCGATGCATATCAGCGGTTGACCGCATGGACAATCCCTTCCGCGACAGTTTCCATTTTCATCTTCCGTGATCCCTTGACAAGCACCCAGTCATCTTTTTGCAGCATGGCCCCGAGTCGGGGAACTATCTCATTGGGGTCATCAAAGAAAATAATGTTATCTTTTGAAAATCCATGTGTTACGGCCTCATCGGCGAGATGTTGCACGAGATTTCCCTTGAGAAAAAGGAAATCGAATGTTCCCACGGCAACGATCTTTCCCGTCTCCCTATGCCATTTTTCAGCGGTTTTGCCAAGCTCCAGCATGTCGCCCAGCACGGCGATGGCTTTTCCCTTGCCCCGCAATTCCAGCAAGGTTTTCAGCGCTTCCGCAACCGAATAGGGATTCGCGTTGTACGTGTCGATCATTAGATGGGCGCCGCTTGCAAGCTCGCGCACCTCGGATCTTCCCGGCGCCGTATGGAACGAGGCAAGCCCGTCGGCAATCTCTTCACGGGAAAACCCTGCCGCCCAGGTTGCCGCCGCCGCCGCCAGGGCGTTTTTTATGTTGTGAGTTCCCACTGTGGAAAGAAAGACGCGACAGGAAATTCCTGCAATGACGAGATCGAAGTGGACCCCTTTTTCGCCGGCGGTTTTTATGTTGCGGGCGGCGACATCCGCTTTTTCTTCTGTCCCGAAGGTGACGCGTTTCCCCGTCCAGCGGTTGCCGAAGGGCGCCAGTTGCGGGTCGTCCTGGTTGATTATGGCCGTGCCCCGTTTGTCCATAACCTCCCAGAGCGAGGCCTTTTCGGCGGCCACCGCCTCAAGCGATCCCAGCCCCTCGAGATGTGCCGGTCCGACATTGGTGATAAGCCCGATGTCGGGTTTGGCGATTGCCGCAAGTCTGGCTATTTCTCCGGGGCTGTTTGTCCCCATCTCCAGGATTGCCATCCGGTGGTCTTTGCGAAGTTTGAACAGGGTGAGCGGCAGGCCGATCTGGTTGTTGAAATTTCCCTCCGTTTTTAAGACGCGCATGTTGCGGGAGGCGATAGCGGCAACCATCTCTTTGGTTGTTGTCTTGCCGGAGCTGCCTGTAATGGCGATAACGGGTATGGCAAAGCTGTCACGCCAGCGGGCGGCAAGGGCCCCATAGGCCAAAAGTGTGTCTGTCACGCCGACTGCAGGCAGATTTTTGGGGAGCGATGCCAGTCTTTCCTGGCGTTCCATGGGGAGAATGACGCCTGAAGCGCCCCGATCGGCCGCCGTTTGCAGATAGTCGCTGCCGTCAAAGTTTTCCCCCTGAAGAGCCACAAAGAGATTTCCCTTCTCCAGCGTGCGGGTGTCGGTCGAGATGCCCAGACAGCGGCCGTTTTTGTCTCCCCTGAGCAGTCTCCCCCGGGTGGCGGCAACTATGTCAGAGATTGAAAAATGGGGGGGGTTTTCACTCATGGTTCGTTCCTTCTTTTCCGGGAATCTGCCAGCACTTTTCGGGCGACCCGGCGGTCGTCGAAGGGATGCTTCACGTTGCCGATGATCTGGTAGTCCTCATGGCCTTTTCCCGCGATCAGGACGATGTCGTCTTCGCAAGCCAGGGCTATGGCCGCGAAAATCGCCCTGGTTCGATCGGGAATGACGGTATAGAACTTCCCGGAGCTGGTTTTGGCTTTTGAAATATCTGTTTTATTTGCGATATTTAACTCAATTCTGGGGATATGTATCCCCTGCACGATCTCCTTTATTATTTCCAGAGGATTTTCGTTGCGCGGGTTGTCCGAGGTAACGATTGTCACATCACTGTACCTGGTGGCCGCCTCTCCCATCAGCGGCCTTTTTCCCCTGTCCCTGTCGCCCCCGCATCCGAAGACGGTGATGATCTTCTTTCTGCGGAAGGCTGCCAGGTTTTCCAGGACGCGCCTCAAGGCGTCGTCCGTATGGGCGTAGTCAACAAACACGAAAGGCTGGCCCGGTTCGCTCACCTTTTCCAGCCGTCCAGGCACCTGGGGAAGAGAGGCGAGCCCTTTTTTAATGGCTTCGACGGGAACGCCCAACTCCAGGGACGCGGAAATCGCCGCGAGCATGTTGTAAAGATTGAACTTCCCCATGAGTCCCGCGGACACTGTAAACGCGTTATTTTTCGATGCAATGTCGGCAGATATGCCGTCCAGTGAAAGATGATGCGTTCGGGCTGTTACGTCGCTGGTTTTATCGAGACCGTATGTCGTGCATTTTCCGGCTGTCTCCCTGATGATTCTCTGCCCCCAGGGGTCATCGCCATTGATGATCATGGATGCGGGTTTTTTTCCGCCTGCCGGCAGCACCTCTGAAAAGAATCTCTGCTTGGCGTGAAAATAATTTTCCATGGTTTTGTGGTAGTCGAGGTGATCCTGTGTCAGGTTTGTGAAAATACCCGCGTCGAAGGCGCAGTCGTCGACACGCTGAAGGGCGATGGCGTGCGAAGAGACCTCGGCGATGCAGTGGGTGACTCCGTGATCCGCCATTTCCCGGAGAATGCGCTGCATCTCAAATGACTCCGGCGTGGTATTCGGTGCAGGGACTGCTATTGTCCCATACCGGTAATTTACCGTGCCGAGAACACCGACGGCGTGTCCGGCATTTTTCAGGATGGATTCCAGCAGATACGTGGTCGTTGTTTTGCCATTGGTGCCGGTTACGGCAATCAGGCACAGTGCGGACGACGGATCATCAAAAAAGTTGCGCGCCATCTTTCCGAGAGTCCTGCGGCTGTCCCTGACCCGGATTGCGGTTACACCGGCTGGTGGGATGAAGTCGTGTTCATGGATGATAAAACGGGCGCCTTTTTTTATCGCGTCTTCGACAAAAAGATGGCCATCCGTCTTCAGGCCGGAGATGGCCACGAAAAGGCTGCCTTTTTCGCATTTTCCCGAATTGTAGCACAAAGAGACGACGTCTCCATCTTCAGGACCCTGCCATTCGAGCCATGGGACTCCCTTTAATGTCTCAAAAAGCTTCATTCCAAACCCTCATGAGCCTGTCCTGAAGGTGACGGTGCATACGCCGCTTTCCGGCAATGGCATACCCGCTGAAGGCGCCTGCTCCTTTGCCCAGCCGCTGCCTACGACACGGATATCAATACCCCGTTCCCTCGATTTTTTGAGCGCCTCCCGAATTGTCAACCCTCTGAAGTCGGGCATCGCTGTTTCGTCCACCTGCGTTTCGGTGATGTCGGCAAGGGCTGCCGGAGCGGAAACGAACTGAAGACCAATCTTGTTCCGGGGGATATCCATTTCCGGTTCAGGATTTCTGCGGATATCTGTTTTAAAGCGGTTGAGCAACTGTTCCCCGATATTTTTGAAAACGGGCGCCGCGGCCACTCCTCCCCAGCGGTCCCGCTGAGGTTCGTCAAGGAGGATCAGCATGGCAATCTGGGGCGCCTCAGCCGGGAAAAACCCCATGAAGGCTGTCCGGACCTTCTGCGAGGAGTAGGCTCGCGCTGCAAAGTCGAACTTCTGAGCGGTCCCGGTTTTTCCTGCCACGGATATGTTTACGATGCGTGCATTTTTCCCGGTGCCGTCTTCCATGCCGACCACATCGGTCAGGATGGAGGTCATCATGTCGGCTGTCTTTTGGGAGATGACCCGACGCACCCGGGTGGGATGGAAGCTCTCCACTACTTTTCCGTTTTTATCCATAATTCCACGGACTATGAATGGCTTCATCAGGATTCCGCCGTTGGCTATACTGGAGAGAGCGGTTACAAGCTGGATTCCAGTCACCGATATCCCCTGGCCGAAGGCGATTGTCGTTGCATCTACCCTGGTCCACTGCTCGACGGGTCTAAGAAGCCCCTTTGCCTCGCCGGGAAGGTCGATCCCGGTCTTTTCGCCGAATCCGAATTTTTTGATGTATTCATAAAATTTTTCTTTACCAAGCTTTTCGGCGATCTTCGCGGAGCCGATGTTGCTTGAATATTTGATGATGTCGTGAAGCGACAGCATGCCGTGCCGCTTGCGGTTTGCCTCGTGTATCACGCGATTGGCGACCGCGTAATGGCCGTTTTCGCAGTAAAACATGTCTGTTTCCCTGGCGACTCCCTCTTCGATGGCAGCGGCTGCCATGAACGGTTTGAAGGTTGAGCCGGGGTCATAGGCATCAGCAATGGCTTTATTTTTACGCATATCCGGAGAAATAGCCCTGAAATTGTTGGGATCGAAGGAGGATTCGTTGGCCAGCGCCACGATTTCTCCTGTGCGGGGGTCCATGGCTATCGCGTAGCCCCCTTTGGCGCCCTTGTCGATGACGGCGTTTTTCAGATGCGATTCAACAAGATGCTGAATGCGCTTGTCTATCGTGAGCATGAGGCTGTACTGGTTGTCGTTCGTGGATTTGGGTGTTTCCATCCGCGGATACATTTTTTTCCCTTTGGCGTCTCTGCCCCAGGTCAGTTTCTGCGGCTTCCCCAACAGGTATTTTTCATACTGCAGCTCCAGCCCCTCGAGCCCTCTGGCATCCATTCCGACAAAACCCACAAGGTGCCCCGCGAGCTCGCCTCCGGGGTAGTAGCGCATGGGTTCCTTAACGGTGAACACCCCTTCCATTTTCAAATTTTGTACGGTGTTCGCCTGTTCAGGGGGTATTTTCCGGGCAAGCCAGCAGAAATTTTTTCCTGTTGAGAGCCTTTTCAGCAGCAGTTTTTTGTCAACCTGGAGAATAGCGGAAAGTTTTGCGGCTGCTTCCTGCGTGTTTGCTATCTTGGAGGGGTCGGCGCAGATCGAGTCGGTCATGATCGTTGCTGCAAGTTTTTCCCCGTTTCTATCCAGAATGATTCCCCTGTCCGGCTGCAGCGTAAGCGTCTGGGTGTGCTGCCTGCGGGCCAGTTCGTTTAACTTCTTTGCCGAGATGATCTGCAGCTGGAAGGCGCGCGAAAACAGGGCGATAAAAAGCACCAGGGACAATGCCAGTAAAGTGGAAATCCTGAACTTCAGCCATTTTTTAGATTCTGACGTCATTTCAGCAGGATGACCTGTTCTCTTTCGGGATAGGTCATCTGCAGTTTTTCCCTGGCGATGGACTCTATCCTCTGGGGTGATTTCAACGTCGCAAGCTCCATTTTAAGTCTTTTCTGTTCCTCAATGAGCTTTTCCTGTTCGGATAATTCCCGGGCGATCCGGTATTCGAGTTCCGTCATGTGGATGTGACTCCAGACGTGGACGAGGGCAATTGCCATGATCACGAAGGCAACAAACACCCAGGTGGAATATCCTGTTCGTGCCGGGGAGTCTTCCTCCTTCCTGACGGAATGTCTCAATACCTCTACAGCCTGCATCATCAGATTTTCTCCGCCACCCTCAATTTGGCGCTTCGCGCCCTCGGGTTTTCATGAATTTCCGCCTCGCGGGGTACGAGGGGTTTTTTCGTCACGATTTTAAGCCTGGGCTTTCTGCCGCAGACGCAAAGAGGCAGATCAGGCGGGCAGATACAGCCCTTTTCGTTTTCGCTGAAGCTGTTTTTGACGATCCTGTCTTCAAGAGAATGAAATGATATGACGCAGAAGCGTCCTTCGCTCTCGAGAATGTCGATGCCTTCTTCCAGGGCTTTTTGCAGGTTGGCGAGTTCATCGTTCACGGCTATGCGGATAGCCTGAAAAGTACGGGTGGCCGGATGGATTCTGCCGTAACGTCTCTCTTTGGGAAAGGCGCCGGCGACGATGCCTGCAAGCTCTTTTGTAGTACAAATACGGGTAATTTCTCTTTTTCTTGTTATTGCCGCGGCGATTCTTCTGGCCATTTTTTCTTCACCATACTTTCGGATGATGATCTCCAGCTCTTCCTGCGGCAGGGTGTTGACCAGATCACAGGCGCTTTCTGTCAAGCTGCTGTTCATCCGCATGTCCAGGGGGGCATCCAGCGTGAAGCTGAAGCCCCTGACGGCGCTGTCGAGTTGGTGAGAGGAAACCCCCAGATCAAGCAGTATCCCGTCCACCTTGTTTATCCCCAGAGAGGTCAGTACGGCTCGCATCGCGGAAAAATTCTCATGGACGACAACCGCCCTGCTTCCAAAGTGTTCCAGCCTCTTTGATGTTTCTTTGATGGCTTCCCCATCGGTATCCATCGCGACAAGCCGACCATCCGGTGATGAATCCTCAAGTATTTTGAAGGCGTGACCCCCGCCCCCCGCCGTGCCGTCTATGTAAATTCCGCCGGGGCGGCATCGCAGCGCCGCGAGAGCCTCATCACGCATTACCGGTATATGGAAAATGTCTGCATTTTTCACTTCGATGCCTTCCCATCCGGTTGATTTGTTGTTTTAGATACCCAGATCAGCCATATAGCTGCTGAAGTCGGTTATTTCCTCAGCAGATTTTTTCATTTCAGCCTCGAACCTGTCTTTGCTCCATATCTCGATACTTTTAATCATTCCGGCCATGACAATTTCTTTTTCCAGCTTCGCGTATTCTCTTAAAGAGGGGGGGATGAGCATGCGACCGTGCGAGTCAATCGAGCAATCCACCGCGCCGGACATGAAAAAGCGCTGGAAAGAACGGACCTCCCTGCGCAGCAGGGACTGGTGGGAAACCTTTTCTTCTATGATGCGCCACTCGTCGAAGGGAAAGACCATCAGGTAACCGTCCCAGTTGGTTATCACCAGGCGGTTGTCGTTTTTTTCGGAAAAGACTTCACGGAGCCGGGACGGGAAAATGATCCGTCCTTTGTCATCGATCGTATGGTAATATTGGCCCCTGAAGACAGACATTTTGGGAAACTCCTCCACTATAAACCACTTTGTCCCACTTTTGGGCGACCATAGAGGGGTTTTTTATTTTTGTCAAGAAAAATTTTCAGTTATTTTACGTTTAAGTTTAACGTGTTGGGCACAAGAGATGCGTAAGAAGAAAGCGGCTTGGCCGACAATTGTCAGGATGGCGAATGATCCGCCATTGGAGATAGTTTTTTATCGGAAGGCTTTTTTCGGATTAATGGCTGTTGCTGCGGTATTTTGCGGTGGCATGGATGTGCTCCGCAAGGTTTTTTGAAAAATGATGGGTCCCGTCGTTTCTGGAAACAAAGTAGAGGTAATTTACATTTGCCGGATTCAAGGCGGCTTTTATGGAGTCAATTCCGGGATTGGCAATAGGGCCGGGGGGCAGGCCATTGATGCGGTAGGTGTTGTATGGGTTGTCAAGTTTCAGATGTTTGGAGAGGATGGTTTTCACTTCATCTTTAAGACCGTAGATGGCCGTCGGGTCGCTCTGAAGCTTCATTCCGTTTTTCATTCGGTTATGAAAAACTGCTGAAATCAGAGGTTTTTCTGAGTTTGTTCCGGACTCTTTCCCGATGATTGAGGCAAGGGTGAGCAGTTGGTTGATGGTCAATTTCTTTTTTTCAGCCTGCCGGCTTATTTCGGGTGTTATCTCTTTCCAGAATTTGTTGACCATCATACGCATGATTTCCCGGGTTGTCATTGAGCGGTCCAGACGGTACGTGGAAGGGAAAAGATATCCTTCAAGGCTGTCCGCATGGACGCCAAGGGAGAGGATAAAGCTCTGATCGTTGAGCAGTTTCAGAAAATCGTCCGCATTGATGAGTTTGTAAAACATCAGGCGCTGCGCGATTTCCCTGGCATTAAGGTCTTCCGGGATCAGTACGTTGTAATATTTTTTTTCCCCTCTCACCAATTTGCTTATTATTTCCGAAGGAGACAGTCTGGGGGAAAACTCGTATTCGCCGGCCTTGATATTCCTTGCCGCACCTTTCCCAATGACAAGCGCCCAGAAGAAGGGGCGATTGTGCACAAGCCCGGCGTCCCTCAATGTTTCGGTTATCTCGAACAGGCTTGAGCCGCTGGGAATATCTACCGTTCTGGCAGTGTCGTCGCCCCCGGTCGGTTGCGTTGCATACCCAAAAAAGGTGAAGACCAGCAAAAGAACGATGAAGGCCGATATCAATAATCTTCTTGAACTGTACAAAGAAGCCATATTTATTCAATCACCGATTGTTTCAGGATTTATCCCGTGAACTCGCATCAAGATAGCTTTGCAGGATAATGCCGGCGGCAACCCGGTCCACCGCCAATTTGTTTTTTTTGCTTTTTTGGGGCCTGTCGTTTCTTAAGATATCTTCAGCCTCTTTTGTCGAAAATGTCTCGTCCCAGCGAATGACCGGCACGTGCAAACGGTTTTCGAGTCGATGGGCAAATCTGTTGACTTTTTCACACTGTATCCCTTCGCTTCCGTCAATTCTCCTGGGATAGCCGATAACAATTGTGTCGATTCCCCACTCTTTTACGAGAGACGACAGGACTTCCATATCCGCCTCGCGGTTTTTTCTGACGATCGTCGTAAGACCATGGGCGGCAACCCCCAGTTCATCGCTGATGGCCGCGCCGATTCTTCTGTCTCCGTAATCGAGCGAAAGTATCCTCAAAACGTCTTTTCCTTTCTGAAATCCCCTTCAGAATAATGCATTCTTTCTGAAAAATCCACATGAAAAGAAGCAACTGTCACTAAAAATATATTCTAAGTATTTGATTTTCAGATATTTAATACAGATATGCCATGCAGTTTTGAAACAGCGTGAAACAAAGCCAGCCCGAGATATCCAATAGGACAGGATTGTTCAATTATCAGCTTGACAAAAAGTATGGATTTCGTGTATCGGTCAGCCAGATAATCAAATTCGGCTTTGAAAAATAATGGCAAGTTGAGTCAGTTGCAATAACGATTCGCATGCCGTTTAAAAGAGTCTTGAAATATCCGCTGTAAAAGAAACTGGAATCCTGCTTTTGTATCCTGCAATGGGTTTTTACTGTTTTGAATTCAGCGTGATGTATCGCCCGGTGACGGCGGCGTTCAGCGGGGGGATATAAGAATGATCGGGGTGAACGGAATGTTGCGCGCATGATGACACAACTCAAGGAGAGGGCGGCTTTATGATGAACTCACAGGGGCACTGGATGAAAAAGGCGGGGGGCTGGATTGTTTTGATTTTGTTGCTGTTTGCGCTTTTCCCGTTGGCACACGCAGCTTCGGACGAGGACTGCATGGAATGCCACTCCGACAGACAGTTGACTACAAAACGCGACGGCAAGGCCGTCTCGCTTTTTGTGGATTTGCAGAAATACTCCAATTCGGTTCACGGTAAGGTGGGGTGCGTCGAGTGTCACCAGGATGCCAATGTCAGCGAGTTTCCCCATCCGGAAAAACTGAAGCCGGTGAATTGCGGAAGCTGCCATGGCGATGCGGACAAGGAGTTCAAGGCCAGCATCCATGGAAAGGCGCTTGCCAAAAAGGAGCCGTATGCCCCGACCTGCGTTGAGTGTCATGGCAACCACTACATCTACTCCAGTAAGGATCCCCGTTCCCTCACCTACAAAACGAATATCCCCGCCCTCTGCGGCACATGTCACAAGGAAGGGGCGCCGGTCGCCCGCATGTATAACATCCACGAAAAGAATATTCTGGATAATTATTCCGAAAGCATTCATGGCGTGGGCCTTTTGAAAAAAGGGCTTCTGGTGACCGCCGCCTGCAGCGACTGTCATGGAAATCACCTGATTCTTCCCCATACCGATCCCAAATCCCCAACATCGCCGAAGAATATTGCCAACACGTGCATGGTCTGTCATTCCAGCATCGAGAAGGTGCATGCCAAGGTTATTCAGGGAGAGTTGTGGGAGAAGAAGCCGGGCGCCATCCCCGCCTGTACCGATTGTCACCGCTCGCATAAGATCAAGGCCGATGCACTGACGACAGGTCTTGCCGACAGCGACTGTCTGAAATGCCATGCAAAGGAATCGCTGCATAAGACGGTTGATGGCAAAAATTATTCCCTGCATGTCAAGGTACAGGAGTTGCAGGATTCCGCCCACAAAAACATTCCCTGCGTCAAGTGCCACGCAGACGTAAGTCCGACGCATAAACGGCCCTGTGATACGGTGGGAAAGGTCAACTGCGCGAGCTGTCATGCCGAGATAGGCAAAGAGTACGTTGAGAGCGCCCACGGAAAGGCCCATGCCCTCAATAAAAAAGACGCGCCTTCCTGTGCCGATTGTCACGGATCCCATCACGTATTGCCGTCCAAGAACGTGAAATCAGCGACGTACAGAGGCAATATTCCCCAGTTGTGCGGCGAATGCCATAACGATAAGGGAAAGGCCGCAGGGGTCTCCATCGTGCAGGATACCAATGTTGTGGTTGATTACTCGACAAGCGTTCACGGCGCCGCGCTGAAAAAGAAGGGCCTTCTGCTTACGGCGGTATGTACGGATTGTCATGCCAAACACATGATCCTGCCGCATAAGGACGAGCGTTCTTCGATCAATCCGAAGAACATCTCGAATACCTGCGGAGTCTGCCATGTGGGAATTTATAAACAATTTGTCAACAGTGTTCATAGCCCGACCGTTAGCAAGTCCGGCAAGGAACTTCCAACCTGCGAGGATTGCCATTCCTCGCATAAAATAAAACGGGTGGAGCAGGACAAGTTCATGACGGAGGTGACCGACCAGTGCGGAAGGTGCCACCAGGACCTGGCCAAGACGTATTTTGACACAGCCCACGGCAAGTCGTACCTGCTGGGCAACAAAAAAGCGGCCAAGTGTTCCGATTGTCACGGCGCGCACGCCATCCTTCCCGTCAACAATCCCAATTCGACCGTCGGATTCAAAAACGTGGTGCAGACCTGTCGGCAGTGCCATCCAGGCGCCAACCGTCGTTTTACCGACTACCTCAGCCATGCCACGCATCACGACAGGGTGAAGTTCCCGGTGCTCTACTACACCTTTATGTTCATGAGCGCGCTGCTCATCGGCACCTTCGGTTTCTTCGGCCTCCACACATTGCTCTGGATTCCCCGTTCCTTTGTCCGCATGCGGGAAAAGAGGAGAAATTTTGAGGCCGAAGCGCACAAGAGTCACCGCTACGTGGAACGTTTTAATAACTACCACCGTATTTCGCACATCATTCTGATTATCAGTTTTATAGGTCTGGCGGTAACAGGCATGGCCCTGAAATTCTCCGACATGGCCTGGGCCCGCTTCATCGCCAACATGCTGGGCGGCGCCGTGGCAGCGGGAATTATTCACCGTATTTCGGCCGTTGTCATGTGGGGGCTGCTGTTCTCCCATGTTTACTATCTGGTAAGAATGAAGATCAGAAATAAAACGCCGGTGAAGGAATTCATGTTCGGGAAGGGCTCCATGCTGCCCAATGTCCAGGATGGAAAGGATTTTATCGCCACGCTGAAATGGTTTGCGGGAAAGGGGCCCCGACCCCAGTACGGTCGCTGGACCTATTGGGAAAAATTTGACTACCTGGCGGTGTTCTGGGGGGTTCCGGTGATCGGACTGTCGGGCATGATCCTCTGGTTCCCGGAAATATCCAGCCTTGTTTTCCCGGGGTGGCTTGTCAATGTCGCCGCTATTATTCACAGCGACGAAGCCCTCCTGGCGACAGGTTTTATCTTTACCGTTCATTTTTTCAATACCCATCTGCGGCCGGAAGCCTTCCCGATGGATCCTGTCATATTTACAGGCGTCGTGCCGGAGGAAGAGTGCCACGAAGAAAGGCCGCGCAGCTACCAGGAGTCCAAAACTGAAGGAAAACTGGAGGAAAAACTCGTTTCCAAGGATCTGACGCCCGGATTCATGAAGTTTGTCTATACATTCGGGTTCCTGTTCCTTTTCATAGGACTGTCGATTGTCGTTTTGATCATCTACACGGTTCTGTTCGGGTAGATGATTCGTTCGGTTATTATCCCCCCGGCGATGGTTTCGGCGGGGGGATAATAAGACATATTCGAATGATAACAATTGAGATTCGTTAAAATGTTCCCAACGGCGCAGCGCATTGCAAGTTCCATTGGCGCAAAGTTTTTTGTGATACTCGTCTTTTTATTGATAGTTTCCTTTGGCGTTATCATCTATCTGAATGTCTATTTCCTGACCAATTTTTGCCGCGAGGCCGGTGTCCATAACGCCATCAAGGTGAGCAACCTCATAAAAAGAGCCACGTATCACAGCATGCTGGAGAATTGCCGTTCCGATTTGACCAATACGATTGCAAGTATCGGGAAGGAAGAGGAGTTTCAGGGGATAAGGATATACAATAAGTTAGGCGTCATCGCCTTTTCGGACAAACCGGAAGAGGTTGGCAAGGTCGCGGACAAGAGGGCGGAGCAGTGCTATATCTGCCATGCGGAAGAGCCGGCGAAGGGTCTTGTGCCTACAAAAGATTTAACGCGGATATTTACTTCCAGCGACGGAACACGCGTTCTGGGACTCATCAGCCCGATTGAAAACTCGCCGGAGTGCTTTAACGCCGCCTGCCACGCCCATTCATCGAAGGACAGCCTGCTGGGAATTCTTGATGTAAAATTGTCGCTTAAGGATGGCGACCGGCGGATTGCATTAACGCGTAACCGTATGATATTCTATTCAGCCCTTTTGATATTGATAACCGTTCTGGTTAAGGGGTACTTTATTCGGAGGATGATCCATAACCCGATAAAAAAACTGAACGATGCCACGGACGAAGTCGCCAATCTCAATCTTGATCACAAGGTCGATGTAAAATCAAATGATGAATTTGGTAAGCTTTCAAAATCGTTTAATAAAATGACGACGGAACTCAAGGAGGCCAATCAGGCGGTTAAAAACTGGTACACCCAACTGGAGGACAGGGTTCGTGAAAAGACACTGGAGCTGGAGAAGGCCGAAGCCCAGTTGATTATGGCTGAAAAGATGGCTTCGATGGGGGAGCTGTCGGCGATGGTTGCCCATGAAATAAATAACCCCCTTTCAGGGATTCTCTCCTATGCAAAGGTTTCATCCCGCTATCTCGAGCGCGGCGACAATGACCCTGAGGCGCTGGAGGCGGTGCGTAAGAACCTTGCCTTTATCAGCGAGGAAACGAAGCGCTGCGGCAATATCGTAAAAAGCCTGCTGATATTTTCCAGAAGGGGGTCCGGAGATTTTAAGGAAGAGCATCTTGCCGAAATAATTGAGAACAGCATCATGGTGATAGACCACGCTATCATGATGAAGGAACTTAAATTTGTCAAGGAGATGGATTGTGATCATGATTTTATCCGTTGTGATGCGGGTGGCATCCAGCAGGTTTTTGTGGCGCTGATCGTCAATGCCATTGAGGCTACCCCCAAAGGAGGGACAATCACTGTAAAGGTGGAATGCGCAGCTCAGAGTGAGATTTTGATTGCCGAGGTGTCTGATACAGGCCGGGGAATTCCCGATCAGATATTACCCCACATCTTTGAGCCGTTTGTATCAACCAAAACGAAGGGAACCGGTTTAGGGCTTGCCATGGTCTATGGGATTGTGCAGCAGCATAGCGGTTCTATTGATGTCAAGACAGTTGAGGATGAGGGCGCCATTTTCACAGTCAGGCTGCCGAGAAATCCACCCCCCAAAAACTGATTCAGCCGTGAGAGGCTGAAAATTTTGATCCATGTTCAAATACCCCTTGCAAAAGAGGAATCTCTGCTCTATAGACACTGGACAGTTGGCCAGGGCTTTATTAAAATTATATGTTGGGCCTGATGGTAATTTTGATGAGAGAATTTTACGACACCAACCCGCAACCATTGAAAATGGATGTGGGTTTTTTGTTTCTGGATGGATGCAAAGAACCTTCTTTCCAATGGATCTTTTCGTTTGAAGGTACGTCATTCTCCCTGAATGATTTCCGGCAAAGGATTTTTCTTCACGAAGGGCTTGCCCATGCTTCAAAGGATTAAGCGTATCGCCAATTCCATAGGCATGAAGTTTTTTATCATACTCGTGTCACTTTTGGCGGTTGCGTTTGGTGTTATCATATACACGAACGTCTATTTTCTTACCGACCATTTTCGGAAAGATGCTGTCCGCAATGCGGTAAAAGTCAGCAACCTGATAAAAAGGGCCACCTATTACAGCATGCTGGAGAATCGCCGGTGCGATTTGACAAATACCATTGCCAACATAGGCAAAGAACCGGAATTCCGGGGGGTGAGGATATACAATAAGCTGGGCGTCATTGCCTTTTCCGACAAGCCTGAGGAAGTGGGCAAGGTGGCGGATAAAAGGGCCGAGCAGTGTTATGTGTGTCACACGGAGGAGCCCGCGAAGGGTGTCGTTCCGACAAAGGATTTGACGCGTACATTCAGGGTGGATGATGGGTACCGTGTTATGGGGCTCATCAGTCCCATCGAGAATTCACCGGAATGTTTCAATGCCGCCTGTCACGCCCATTCTTCCCAGGGGAGTCTGCTGGGAATTCTGGATGTAAAGCTCTCCCTCCAGGATGGAGACGAGAGGATCATTGCGACACGCAACAAGATGATCCTCTATTCCGTTTTTCTCATCCTGATTACCGTTCTGGTCAAAGGTTATTTCATATACAGGATGATTCACAATCCTATAAAAAAACTGAACGACGCCACAAAAGAGGTTGCCAATCTCAATCTTGACTACAAGGTGGACATAAAATCAAACGACGAGCTGGGAAATCTGGCCAAATCCTTCAATGCCATGACTGCCCATATACGCCAGGAGGCCAGTGAGCTCGAAAAGGCGCAGTCCCAGTTGATCATGGCCGAGAAAATGGCTTCAATGGGAGAGCTTTCGGCGATGGTTGCCCATGAGATAAACAACCCGCTGTCCGGGATTCTTTCCTATGCCAGGGTTTCTTCCCGTTATCTTGAACGGGGCAGTGGCGATCCTGAAGCACTGGAATCTGTTCGGAAAAACCTCGCCTTTATCAGCGAGGAGACGAAACGGTGTGGAAATATTGTTAAGAGCCTGCTAATATTTTCCAGAAGAGGGTCTGGTGATTTCAAGAATGAGCATCTTAACGCAATTGTCGAAAACAGCATCATGGTCATCGACCACAGCGTCAAAATGAAGGAGCTTCATTTGACCCAGGAGTTCAATTGCGATAATGATCTTATCCGCTGTGACCCCGGGGGGATCCAGCAGGTTTTTGTGGCGCTTATCGTCAATGCCATGGAGGCGACTCCTCAGGGAGGAACGGTAGGGATAACGACCGAATGCGACGGGCAGAATGAAAACATCACGATCAAGGTTTCAGATACCGGCAGGGGAATCCCGGATCATATTCTGCCCCATATCTTTGAGCCATTCGTATCAACGAAGACGAAGGGTACAGGCCTTGGATTGTCCGTTGTATATGGGATTGTAAAGCAGCATGGAGGTTCCATTGAAGTCACGACCACGGAGGGTAAGGGCACGGTTTTTATTATTATTCTTCCCCGGATTCCGCTCGTGAGTCAAAACAGTGAAACGATGTAAAGGAGATTGTCTGTGAAACCTGAAGAAATAGGAATATTGATCGTTGACGATGAGGCATCTGTAAGGGACTCACTGTACCAGTGGTTCAAGGCTGACGGTTATCGTGTGGATACCGCGGATGAGGGGACCAGAGCGCTGAAAAAGCTGCAGGAAAACGCGTGGGATATTGTTCTGCTTGATATAAAAATGCCCGGCATGGACGGGATTGAGCTTCAAAAAAGAATCAAGGGGATCGATAACAATATCGTGACGATCATTATGACTGCCTATGCCTCCGTCGATACGGCGATCCAGGGCCTCAAGGACGGCGCTTTCGACTACATTACCAAACCCATCGACCCTGATGATCTGAGCCGTCTGATCAGAAATGCGGTAGAAAAACGAAGACTCGTTACGGAAAATATACAACTGCGCCAGCACATTGAAGAGCTGCTGCTCCCCGAAGAGGTTGTGGGCGAGAGCCCGGCCATCAAGAGGGTGATGGACATGGTTGATACCGTTGCCCGCACCGACGCCACGGTCATGGTTCTCGGGGAAAGCGGGACAGGGAAGGAACTGATTGCACGGGCAATACACAGCAGAAGCTCCCGCAGGTACTTTCCGATCATCGCCATCAACTGCGGCGCCTATACCGAAGGACTGCTGGAAAGCGAACTGTTCGGCCACGAAAAGGGTTCCTTTACCGGGGCGATGTACCGAAGAAAAGGGAAGCTCGAAATGGCCGATAAAGGCACCCTGTTTCTGGACGAGATCGGTAATATCAGCGAAAAAATGCAGATGGATCTTCTGCGCGTGATAGAAACCAAAAAATTTACCAGGCTGGGAGGCGACAAGACCATTGATGTCGATTTCCGGATTATCTGCGCGACCAATAAAAACCTGGAGAAGGCGATTAAAGATGGGAGTTTCCGTGAGGATCTCTATTATCGTCTGAATGTTTTTTCCATTGTTTTGCCGACTTTGAAGGAACGGCGGGAAGATATCCCGCTGATTGCGAGATATTTTCTGAAACAGTATGCCCAGTCGATGAATAAGGATGTCATTGATTTTTCACCCCAGGCCAGGGAGGCGTTCACTGGTTACGACTGGCCCGGAAATATAAGGGAGTTGAGAAATGCGGTCGAAAGGGCGGTCGTTGTGGCAAAGGGGAAATATATCCAGATCGACGATATTGCTTTTCCCTTTCCCTCCGTTTCCGCTGCCGAAGGGGTGGAATCACTCGAAGAGATGGAAAAGAGGCATATACTGAAAATACTGAACCAGACCAAAGGCAATATCGCCCAGGCCTCCGAAATTCTCGGGATAAGCCGTCTTACCCTGTACAACAAAATTGAAAAATACAACTTCCGTAAAGACGAGTTAAACAAACAGTATCTGTGATGTCTTTTATTTATATTGTCCCGATTGAACTGGAAGACCATCTTTTCCTCGAAACTCTCGAAGGGTTGATCTCCGATATTTTTCAGATGAAAACCAGGAGGGCCGAGTTTAAGATAAACCTGCAGGAAGTATTTGATGGCAGGCGGTCGCAATACAACTCTTCCATGGTGCTTCAGCAGTTGATTGCCAATCCTCCCCGCGATGCGGAAAAGATATTGGGCGTCCTTGACGTGGATCTGTTTATCCCCATACTCACATTTGTTTTTGGCGAGGCGCAACTCGGTGGGACAGGATCTGTGGTGTCCATGCACCGTCTTCATAATCGATTTTATGGAATGGATGAAGACAGGGATTTAACATCCAGACGTCTGTTGAAAGAGTCTGTGCACGAATTGGGGCACACGTTTGGCCTGATTCACTGCTCGCATCCCGGATGCGTGATGAATTCGTCAACCTATGTTGAAAATATTGATCAGAAATCGTCCGAGTTCTGTCCGCTTTGTCTCAAAGGGATAAGAAAGAGTGACGTGGACACCGCCCCTCGCAGGCTGTTCACGTTCCCCTGGCACAGCAGGAAAGGCTGAAAAAACGAAACTACTTTGCGGAAGGGCTGTTGTGTCCGGCGTTATGCGGTTCTTCCTTCCTCTTCGGATTCCTCTTCATAACCGACGATCATGGATTTGATATGGTCAAGCAGGTGATGTCCCATGGTTGTCATGTAGAGATGCACCATAAAGTTGAGAAGGCACAGGTAGGCGGCAATGACATGCACAGCATCGAGCATTCTTACGCCGCCGAAACGCTCTATTGAATCCCGAAAATAGAAGATATCACTGAAGAGTATCCCGGTTATGATAAGAGCAAGCAACACGACCGGCATGACGATGCCGTATGTCAGCTTTTGCAGGGGATTGAATTTTCCCGTGGGCGTAGCCGTGAAGGGATTCTTTTCCCCATTGAACACGCCGATGACATAGTAACGCGCCTGTTTTCCCATGAGTGCAATGTCGGAGATGCGAAACAGGTAATGCCTTATGAAACTTCCACTGACGATGATATATGCCAGCCAGAACATAAAGGATGCCGCCAGCGCAAAACCGGCGTACTTATGGATTAAAACAGCGGTGGTGTAATCTGGAAACCATACCCCGATACTCCTGGGGATTGCCTCCGTGCCGGGCGCCCTGAGTTGTATGCCGGTAATTGTCAGCGCTATGACAATGGATGCATTGATCCAGTGCCATAGACGAATTGTCAGTGTATGAAGGTAAATTCTTTTCATCTTTTTATCACCAGTATTCTTAAAACGGCATGAACCATGCAGCCGAGAAATGCCAGGATAAGCATAGTAATCCCGGCCAGATCAATGAGCTTGAAGCCCAAATTCCTGATATAGGATGTCCAGTCCTGGGGGGCCTTGTGGATAAGTTTGTCGAGATCGGCCCGGGTGATCTTTTCTTCACCGAGTACGTAAATATCGAGGGCCAGAGCCAGCGGGTAGGTTGACAGCAGCGTGCCTTTCACCGGCGTGTAAATATGTTCCTCTTTCCCGGGCAGGTTCAAGTACATCGAGTTGTAGAAGCATGCCTGCGGCGAGTGGCAGACAACGCAGTTTCTCTCCTTCAGCCTGGTGACGGAGTAATCATGGTGGACTCTGGTAACCACGATCTCCGCATCAATGGAAACGCTGATGTTCATTTTCCTGTTCAGGTCTTTCAGCAGATTGCCGATGTCATTTCCCTTTAAAATGTCTTCACTGTATTTGTCGATGACCGATCGTACCGTTATGTCGTGGCCGAAGGCGGTTTTAAAATCCTTGTAGGTCAGCGGGGCTTTTTTCTCGCCGTCCTTTTTTTCAAAAAAGAATACCATGCTTTTTTCAGACCCGGGGCTGTGGCAGGTGGTACATTCCAGATACTTGAAATGCAGAGCCGTGTTGGGCAGCCATTTATGCCGGGCCATGTAATCCTTATGGCAGCTCGAACAGACGGCGACTCTTTCCTGGGCGTTGTATTCCTTGTAGGGTTTTATCAGATGGGGGTTGTGACAGTCCGTACAGGCGGCTGAATTATTTCTGCCGTGGATGGAACTCTTATACGTATTGTAAACATTCTGATGACATTGCGAACAGACGCTATCGGAAATTTTATCCTGGGATGTGTGACAATCGATGCATTTGACCCCGTTTTTCCCGTGGACTGTTTTTGCGAAATCCCGTATCGACGGAAATTCCGGGATGAAAATCCCTGGATCTATCTGGATGCTGTAACCCGACTCACCGTTGATTTTTGCCGTAGCGGTTGCGAACCTTGTCCGTTTGTCGTGACATTCACTGCAGTCGGCGGGTTTCGGCATGATGCTGTGCACGTTCCCGTAGGACCAGTACTGCCGGTCGGCGCTTGCCCCCTGGAATTTATGCTCGAGCTGATATTCAAGGGCATGCCATTCGGTTTTATCAACAAAACCGTTGCCGTCGTGGTCAACATCCTTTTTTCCCAGAATAGACGCCCCGGGAAGCTTGACGGTCACCGTTATGCCGCTTTTTTCAGGCATGCCGTGACAGGAAATGCAATTTAACGACGCAAGGTGTTTGGCGCGGGAGGGAAGTTTTTCATGGGACGCCTTTGCATGACACGATGTGCAGGTGGCTGTTTTTTCTTTACTGTGTACATTGTGACAGTCAATGCAGGCCATTTTTTTGTTTTGATGAACGCTTTTACTGAAGCTTTCCGATGCCTTGCTGTGGCATTTCTGGCAGGTGGGCTGTGAATGCTTGTGTGTGTGGGGAAAACCCGTAATCTCCGTGTGGCAGTCATTACAGGAAACCCCCTGGTGAGAAGCTGTTTTTTTGAACGATCCGTGACAATCCGTACATTGTTCGTGGGTGGGATATGCCCACAGTGGCGAGGCGAGAAAAAGAACGATCAGCACAGCAAAATGCATATGTCCCCCAGTCAAAACATCCAAAGGCTGACAGCACGCCGCATAGTAAATGCATCCAGCTTTTTGTCAAGGATAATTTTGAACGAATTTACTTTTATATTTTAAAACGAATGGTTATGGTGAAGGGAACATGCAGGAAAAACAATCGAACAGCAGAGCCTGAAGTCTCTGTGTTTTGACGCTAAAGTTAAATTATTCAATAAGTTAGTCTTCATGGTCGACAACAGATTTTTTTGCCCTGCCCGTTTCAATAAGCTCTCTGGTCCTGGCGGCGGCATCTGCCTCGCGTTTTTCTATTTCGGCCTTCTGCTTGAGGAAGGCCTGAAATACCGTTGTAGCTGACTGGAATAAGGCGGGATTCTCCTCCTTGACAGTGTAGAGACGATTGGTGTCAAAGAGACGGTCTTCCCCGAAATATTCGGAAAAAAGTTTCTTGAACAGTTCCCGGGCGTCCTCTTCTTCTGCCGGCGCCATTTCGAGGAGAAGGCGGAAGTCCTCTCTCCTCGATTTTCGCTGTTCAGACAGTTGCAAGGCCTGAAAGTTCGCTGCCCCGATACAGGAGGATGCCGAGGGGCACCACTTGGCGCATCCCAGATCCATCCGGTCGTTAAAGACCATTTCACCGCACGTTTTGCACTTGCGCCTTACCTCATCACGGAAGAACTCGACAGGGTTTGAACATTTCGGGCAGGGCACATCATGAATGGCATCAAACCCCCAGTACTGCGTGTTTTGCCCCGGGCACTTGGACATGGCTTACCTCTTTTAAAATCAGCAGTCTTTCATTACGCTTACGTTCAAGGTTTCGCTGTGTTTTTCTTCAGTGTCGCAATAATTTCAGCCGCAACCTTGTCCAGTTCCTCTTTTTCGGCAAGATCAAGCACCGAGGATGACTCAAGCTGTCGCGAGGCGAGGGAGGGAAGAACCGGAATCGTCGCGGCAAGAGAAGGAAGACCAGGCAGGTCGGGGAGTTTGAAATCAACCGGCGCCCGGTTTATGATAAGGAGCTGTCTGTCCAGACCAATCTGTCTGGCCAGAACGCTGATCCTGGCCGCGGTCTGCAGTCCTCTCATGCTGGGCTCGCTGACGACGATCAGGCCATCCACGTATTCAATCGTTCCCCGTCCCAAGTGTTCCACTCCGGCTTCCAGATCCACGATGATCCACTGATTTTTTTCAACGAAAAGGTGGGCAAGAAGCGCCTTTACCAGTGCGTTGGGAGAGCAGGCGCAACCGCTTCCCGCGTCGGAGATGGTTCCCATGACCATGAACTTCAAGTTTCCAACCTGTTTCGAAATCTTGTCCGGTAAATCGTCAACCCTGGGGTTTATCTGGAAAAATCCCTCGCCGACGCGTTCCTGTATCAGTTTTTTGTCCTGGATGAGCGGTGTGGGTATGTCATTTTCCTTGAGCCCCAGAGCCTGTCCGAGCGACAGGGCTGTATCCGCGTCGAGCAGCATAACCTCTTCCCCCTGCCGGGAAAGATAGTCCCCAAGCCAGACAGTTAACGATGTTTTTCCCACGCCGCCTTTACCCGCTATCGCAAGCTTCATTTTAGCTCCTTTATTTTTCGTCTTTTGACGGTTTCACATTTTATGGTTCCGTGTTTTTTGCGGCGGCCTTTCGTCTTTCCCGCGACATCTCCCAGATCAAACACTGCGTTCTATACTGGCAGTACAGTTTGGGATCAAGGCAGTTGCAGCAGTAATTGGAGTTATTGCAATCGCAGCATTCCGCACAGAATCCGGTCTTGTGTTTCATGCAGATGGCAATCGCATCCCGATCCGGATGATTTTTGCATCTTATCATAAACAACGCCCCACGAAAAAAAGCTTTCCATTCAATGCATAATCAAAGAAAAAATACATAATAAATTAAAACTATTAAGACTTTACTTAACTCAAACGGCACTCTCGATAGCACGATTTACGCTGCCAGTAAACTAAAAATATTTGTCCAGACTTCGGCTGCCGGGTATGTTCACGTTCAAACATGGGTGCAAATTTTATCTTGACACCCAATCAGCACTTTGGTATGCATCAAACCATGCTTATCAAGATGCTGTTTTCGCGCGTGACGGCCAATTTTATCCAACAGAAATCATTTGGTCAAAAATAGTGTTGTATTAACTGGTGGAGGTGAAATCATGAGCAAGAGTTATTACCGTTTGTTTACTGCATTTTTGTTTGTGGTCTTTGTTTTTGCAGGCGTTTCTCAAGCCCTTGCCGTCAAGGTGGGGATCGTCCTGCCCCTGACGGGCGCAGAGGCCAAGTTTGGCGAGATAGAGAAAAGATCGTTTGAAATGGCGCTGGATGAAATCAACAAGGCGGGCGGCATAAAGGGTGAAAAGCTTGAACTGGTCATAGAGGATGATACGGGACGACCGGATGTGGGTCGTTCGGTTGTCGAAAAGCTGATAACGAAAGACAATGTGGTTATGGTAGGCGGCGGTTACAGCAGTTCGGTCACCTATGCCGTGGCCGGCGTCTGCCAGCAGAACAGGATGCCGTTTCTTGTCAATACCGGAGCCGCCGATAACATCACCTCTTCCAACTGGGACTATGTCTTTCGTCTCAATCCTCCGGTGAGTGAGTACGCGGGCGCGATTCAGTCGCTTCTGACCGAGGTGATAAAGCCGAAGTCGGTAGCCATTCTCTATGAAAACACTCTGTTTGGCACATCGGGCGCCAAATCATTTGAAAAAACATGCGCCAAACTGGGATTGAACGTTGTTCTCAAAGAAGGTTATGAATCGGGGGGGATAGATTTCAAGCCTGTCCTGTCCAAGGTTAAACAGCTCAATCCGGATGTTGTATATATGATTTCCTACATCATGGATGCCTCTCTGCTTATGAACCAGGCCAAGGAACTGAAGCTTACGCCCAAGATGTTCATTGGCGGGGCGGCTGGTTTTACAATGCCGGAATTCCAGAAGAATTCAGGCGTTGCCTCTGACAAGGTCATTTCCGCGACACTCTGGCATCAGGTGCTCAAATATCCCGGTGCGATGGATTATTTCAATAAGTTCAAAGCCAAATACAATGCAGCCACCGAGTACCACGGGGCGGAGGCCTACGCCGCGGCATACGTCATTGCCGATGTTCTGAAACGCGCAAAATCATACAAGAATGACGACATTAAAGACGCGCTTGCCGCCACGGACATGATGACCGTGTTCGGGCCGGTAAAATTCATTTCCTACGGCGCGATGAAGAATCAAAACAAGGTGCCCACCTACGTTGTGCAGTGGATTGACGGGAAGCTTGAACTTGTCTGGCCCGCCAATATCGCGACCAAAAAGTTTGCCTATCCGGTGGACTGGCTTAAGACCTGGAAATATTAATGTTTATATCGGATCATGCGGACGTGGAATGGCTGCCCTTGTATCCATATTCGGGTGCAGCCATTCACCGTTTGCCATGATTTAAGTGATACTGACACAGCTTTTATTGCCTGCGGAAAGGAATGCCGGATGGACGTTTTTCTTCAGACACTTGTCGCCGGGGTGCTGATCGGCGGGGTTTACAGCCTGATCGGAATCGGGATGACTCTGATCATGGGGGTCATGGGGATCATCAACCTTGCCCATGGGCAGTTGATGATGGTAGCCATGTACATAACCTTTGTGCTGGCGGAGTTCTTTAAAATCGACCCCTATCTCTCACTGCTTGTCACAATGCCGGCGCTTTTTCTGCTGGGTGCTTTTCTACAGCAGTACCTTCTCAATCCCCTGATGAAGATTGAGTCCATTCTTCCAGAGAATCAGGTCCTTATGACAGTCGGAATCGGGATGGTGCTGACGGAAATCGCCCGCTTCCTCTTTTCCTCCGATTACAAGACAGTCAAGACGGTTTACAGTTCGAAGGCCTTTTTTCTTGGGGATATCTCTTTCAATTTCCCGATGTCTGTCGCATTTCTCATTTCCGTCTTCTTTACGGGTCTGCTCTTCTGGTTTCTCCTGAAAACGGATATTGGCCGCTCCATACGGGCTACCGCGCAGGACAAGGAGGCCGCGGTGCTCATGGGGGTAAACAGCCAGAGAATAACGGTTATTACTTTCGGAATAGGGTCATCGCTGGTGGCCGCCGCGGGAAGCCTCCTGATTCCGATATTCTACCTGTTTCCGGATATTGGCGGGCCGTTTACACTGAAGGCCTTTGTGATAACCATTCTGGGGGGGCTGGGGAGTACAGTCGGGGCTATTCTCGGCGGACTTGTTCTCGGTATCGCCGAATCCATGGGGGCAACGTACATCGGTATGGGTTATAAAGACATGGTGGGACTTGTCATATTTGTCCTGGTTCTTGTTTTTCTGCCCGGCGGCTTGAAACGCTTGACAAAGGTGTAGAATATGAAAACAAAAAATATCGCCATAACCACCGCCCTTGCCTTTTTCATCATTTTCCCTCTTGCCGTCCGGTCGGATTATTACCAGCACATCATGATCATTGCCCTGATGTGGGTGCTGATCGGTTCATCCTGGAATCTGCTTGCCGGTTACACGGGGCAGGTCTCTTTTGGACACGCCATATTTTTTGGCGTGGGCGCCTATACCGCCGGATTATTTGCGACAAAACTGGGGATATCGGCATGGTGGGGTATGATCGGGGGAGGGCTTGCCGCCATGCTCGTCGGTCTTTTTGTCGGCTGGGTCTGTTTTCGGCTCCGGGGACCCTACTTTGCCCTGGCCACCCTTGCCGGTGGAGAAATTTTCCGGCTTATCGCCACCAACTGGGAGAGCCTGACAGAGGGGATGGTTGGAATCCTTCTGATACAGACGTTCCGGAGTAAGCTGCCGTATTATTACATAGTGCTTGGATTGGCCGGGTTGTGCATCCTGACCATCCATCTCGTGATGAAATCAAAAATCGGGTATTACTTCGTTTCCATCCGGGAAGATCAGGACGCGGCGGAATCGCTGGGAATCAATACGACTCTCTACAAAAATATTTCATTGCTGATAAGCTCCTTTTTTACAGGCATTGCGGGGGCTTTTTATATGAACTATATGGCCTTCATAGACCCGCATATCGTCTTTTCCCTCCATTACATCTCCATTATGGCAATACTCGTCGGTATTGTGGGGGGGGTTGCCACGATCATGGGACCGGCTGTCGGGGCGTTTATCATGGTTGGTTTGCAGGAGACCTTCAGAAGCGCTTTTTTTGGTTTGGCCCCGCGCTGGACAAGTGAAGCGCATGCCCTCGTTTTCGGGTTGCTGGTAATTTTTGTTATCATGTTTCTTGCTAACGGCGTTGTCGGAGACTGGGCGAAAATTAAACGGAAAGTCTTCAGAATCAAGGCCTGAAGATCTATCATTGTCACGGGAGCTTACGATGGCTTTGCTCGAGTTGAAAAATCTCACGAAGAGCTTTGGGGGACTCAGGGCGGTTGACGACGTCAGCCTGAGCGTTGAAAAAGGTGAAATATTTGGATTGATAGGACCTAACGGCTCCGGGAAGACGACTATCTTCAACTGCATAAGCAGCTTCTACCCGATAACATCGGGAGACGTCGTTTTCAATGGGAGCAGTATCAAGGGACTGAAAACCCACAAGATATGCAAGCTTGGAGTGGGCCGCACATTCCAGGTGGTGAAGCCGCTGTCGCGGATGACCGTGCTTGAAAATATAACTGCCGCGGCCTTCAGCAGGGTTAATACCATCAATGATGCAAAGGATGCGGCCCTGCAGATTCTGGAGTTTACCCATTTGGTGGATCACAAAGACAAGCTTGCCAGGAGCTTGCCAATCGGTGGAAGAAAACGGCTGGAGATTGCCCGTGCGCTTGCCACCAGGCCGCAACTGCTTCTCCTCGACGAGACGGCGGCAGGCCTGACCCCTTCCGAGCTGGATGAGGCAATCCTGCTGATCAACAAGATACGGGAAAGCGGGATCACAATTCTTATCGTGGAGCATATCATGAAGGTCATCATGACCATTTCGGATCGTATCCACGCGATCAATTTCGGGCGCAGCATTGCCGAGGGAACACCCCGCGAGGTTGCAAACAACCCCGAAGTCATCAAAGCATATCTGGGAGATTCCTATGCTCAAGGTTAAAGGGCTGAATGTCGGTTATGGTGATTTGCAGGTTCTCTGGGATGTGAACTTTGAAGTCAATGAGGGAGAGATCGTTGTTCTGGTCGGCGCCAATGGTGCGGGTAAATCCACCACGATCAAAACAATTTCAGCGCTGGTCAAACCGATTTCAGGGACTATTGAATTTGATGGAGTAAGGATAGACACGCTCGATCCCTATCGCATTATCGATTACGGTATCGTTCATGTACCTGAAGGAAGACGTCTTTTCCCGACAATGAATGTCGAGGAGAACCTGCTCATGGGCGCCCTTAAAGGCGAGGCGAAGGCGAAGCGGGCCGGTACGCTGGGGGAGGTTTACGATATTTTCCCGAGGCTCAAGGAGCGCAGGAAACAGATGGCGGGAACCATGTCCGGTGGGGAGCAGCAGATGCTTGCCGTCGGGCGCGGTCTCATGTCGCTTCCCAGGTTTATGATGTTTGATGAGCCATCCCTGGGGCTGGCGCCGATTCTTGTTCAGGAAATATTCACGATTGTAAAAAACATCAACGACAAGAAGGTGACGATTCTGCTGGTGGAACAGAATGTCAACCAGACGCTGGCGCTGTGCGACAGGGCCTACGCGCTGGAAAACGGAAGGATCGTCATGCAGGGGACCGGTACGGAACTTTTGAATGATCAGACATTCAAGGAGTGCTTTCTCGGCATCTAATCCCTGGATTCACCCCCTCGATTCACCCGAAAGCATCACGCTGCATGTTCATAAAAAGGGAGCAGCGCCCCGCCCCTTGAAAAAACAGCGGTGCAATGCTCCCTTTGTGAATCAATGTCCAGATCTGGCTACTGCTTCTGGATCGTACTCAAAACCTTTTCCTTGTCAAGTTTTCTGGTGCAGAAAAACCAGTCGTAGCATTTCATGTCCTCTTTTCCGTCCATCCGCTCTTTGGCTGTGCCGCAGGAGCCGGCCGGCGGGACGATCAGGTCGTCTCCGGGCTGCCAGTCGGCGGGGGTTGCCACTGAAAAGGCGTCGGCCGTCTGCAGGGCGATAACGACCCGGAGCAGCTCGTCAAAATTGCGTCCCAGACTTAAAGGGTAGTAGATGATGGTTCTGATGATCCCCTTAGGATCGATAACGAAGACCGCACGGACAGCCTTCGTGCTGCTTTCGCCGGGCTGGATCATTCCGTACTTGTGGGCCACCTCCATCGTGATGTCCTCGATAAGTGGAAACTTCACCTCGACATTCTTCATTCCCCTGTATTCGATTTTATCCTTGATTGTTCTCAACCAGGCGATGTGGCTGTAGAGACCATCCACAGACAGGCCGACCAGTTTGCAGTTTACCCTGGCGAACTCTTCTTCCCGTGAGGCAAAGGTCATGAACTCCGAGGTGCATACCGGCGTAAAATCGGCCGGGTGGCTGAAAAGGATGACCCAGCTTCCCGAGTACTGCTCGGGGAAATTGATCTCTCCCTGGGTTGTCACCGCCTTGAAAGCCGGGGCCTTGTCCCCTATACGGGGCATTGAAACACTCTGCATGCCGTCATTTTCCACTTCTTCATCTCCTTTTTATAGTTTATTTTGATACTTCTTCCTTTTTAAAGTCTTACGCCGCATCCAGATCACGGCGTTTTGCCATGTCGAAGAGCACTCTCTCGCGCGCCTTGTCGATTCCAAGCGCCGCGCGCTTCTTGTCGATATGCGCGATCATCAAATGGGCAGCCTTGATGGCGTCAGGCTCGAAGCCCCACATCCCCTTCAGGATATCCTCGTACTCTTCGAAGAGGAACTTCGTCACCTCCTGGGAGCCCGTCGTCGGCCAGGTCGTACCGAACACCGTGTAAACTCCCGATG
>DYTH01000031.1 GCA_020726025.1 Syntrophus aciditrophicus
TCGCGTTGAGCGCCTTCGGGCGGTTAAAGGTGAGAAGCGCGACCCCGTCTTCCACTGTGAAAAGAATATTTTTATAATCCATTCGTGTACCTCCTTTTCTTTAGACACGTTCGAGAACAATGGCCATCCCCTGGCCGCCGCCGATGCACAGCGTGGCGAGGCCGAGGCTGGCGTCCTTTTTCTGCATCTGCATGGCGAGGCTGTAGGTGATGCGGGCGCCGGTGCAGCCGACCGGATGGCCGATGGAGATCCCGCTGCCGTTCAGGTTGCAGTTGTCCATCGTGATATTGAGTTCGCGCATGCAGGCGATGGCCTGGCTGGCGAAGGCCTCGTTGAGCTCGATGATGTCGAAATCCTTGATGGTGAGGCCGAGTTTGGCCATTACCTTGCGGGTGGCCGGGATGGGCCCGAGCCCCATGTAGGCGGTATCGACGCCGCCCGAGGCGTAACCCTTTATTTTTGCGAGCGGTTTCAGCCCCAGCGCCTTTGCGCGGCTGGCAGTCATGACGACCACGGCGGCCGCGCCGTCGTTGATTCCGGAGGCGTTTCCGGCGGTAACCGTTCCATCCTTTTTGAAGGCGGTGGCAAGCTTTGCCATTTTCTCGAGCGAGGTCTCCATCGGGCGCTCATCCCTGGCGAAGACGACCGGCTGGCCCTTCTTCTGCGGGATAACGACGGGGACGATCTCGTCGGCCGTCGTCCCATTGGCGATCGCCGCCATCGCGCGCTGGTGGCTCATGAGCGCCAGCTCATCCTGCGCCTCGCGGCTGATCCCGTAGCGGGAGGCGATGTTTTCGGCGGTGATCCCCATGTGGTAGCCGTGGAAAATCTCAAAGAGCCCGTCATAAACGGTCAGATCGAGCATCTGGCCGTAGGGCATGCTCATCCGGTAGCCCCAGCGCGCGTCGGGAATGGCGAACGGGGCATTCGACATGTTTTCCATGCCGCCCGCAACGATGATCTCGGCGTCTCCCGCCTTGATCGCCTGGGCGGCGAGTGTGATCGACTTCATGCCGGAGGCGCACACCTTGTTGACGGTGATTCCCGTTGTCTCTTCGGGAAGCCCCGCGTAGATCGCCGCCTGACGCCCGGGGTTCTGCCCCTGACCGCCGGTGAGGACGTTTCCCATGATGCATTCGTCGAAATAGACCGCCTGCGCGTCATCCGGATAATCGTAAAACTTCTGCTGAAGCTCCGATTTGTCCATGTCGGAAAAAACATCCGGGCGGTAGGATTTCATCTCGGCGCCCAACTCCGGCCGCAATCCGGCCCTTTTGATGGCCTCTTTTATAACCAGTGCCCCCAGATCGACTGTTTTAACGCCCTTCAGCGAACCGCCGAACGACCCGACGGCCGTCCTTGCCCCACTTACGATGACAACATCTTCCATCTAAACTTCCTCCTGTTTTGAATTTATCGTTAACTGCCTGAATAATCATAAAAATGCATGCATTTTTACATCTACACCCGGATCAGCATCGCGTCTCCCTGGGCGGCGCCGGAGCAGATCCCGCAGACGCCGATGCCTCCGCCTCTTCTGCGGAGTTCGTAGGCAAGCGTCATGAGGATTCTCGCCCCGGTCGCGCCGATCGGGTGGCCGTAGGCGATGGCGCTGCCGTTGACGTTGATCTTTTCGTACATCTGCTCCTTAGACATCCCGAGGATCGACTGGGCGCTGACGAGAACCACCGCCGCGAACGCCTCGTTGATTTCGATGAGGTCTATCTGGTCAAGCGCCATCTCATTTTGTTCCAACACCTTTTTGATGGCAAGGCCCGGAACAGTGGCGATGTCCTTGGGCGGCTGGGAGACCTCCGAGTAATCGAGGATCGTGCAGAGGGGTTTCAGACCCAGCTCCGCGGCCTTTTCGGCGCTCATCAAGAGGCAGACGTCGCCGCCGTCGTTGATTCCGGGGGCGTTCCCGGCGGTCACGCTCCCAGGCTCGCCGGTGACGGAGCTTTTATGGTTGAAGACCGCCGGAAGAGCCGCGAGTCCCTCCATCGTCGAGTCGGGCCGGGGGCCTTCGTCCTTGTCGAAGATCACGGTTTTCTTGCCGTTTTTTACCTCAACAGGGAATATCTCGTCGTCGAGACGCCCCTGGGCCATCGCGGCCGAGGCGGCCAACTGCGAATGGAGAGCCCACGCGTCCTGCGACTCCCGGCTGATCCCGAACTCGTCTCCCACCTCGGAGCCGTGGATGGCCATGTGGCGGTTGTAAAAGGCGCACCAGAGGCCGTCGTTTACCGTCAGATCGACGGCGGGGCGGGAGGGAAGGCCCATCCGCACACCCCAGCGCATGTCGGGCAGCGCGTAGGGTCCGTTGCTCATGCTCTCCTGACCGCCGGCGATGCAGATGTCGGCGCGTCCGAGCTGGATCATCTGGCAGGCGAGATCGATCGTCTTGATTCCGGAGGAACAGACCTTGTTGACGGTGATGCTGGGCACCGACTCGGGAAGCCCGGCGAGGATCGTCGCCTGGCGGCTGGGAACCTGGCCGCAGCCGGCGGGGACGACCTGCCCCATGAAGACGTAGTCGATATCGTCCGGTTTGACCTTGCCCTCCGTCCGGCGGAGAACCTCTTTGATTGCCATCGCGCCCAGCTCCGGCGCGGTGAAGCCCTTCAGCATCCCGCCGAAGCGGCCGTAGGGGGTGCGGCACGCCTCGACGATGACCACCTCGCGCAGACCGGAGGACTTTTTTGTTTTTCGGCCCATGGTCGAGAAATCGGGTTTTCGTTTCCCGTAGTCGGCAATCGGGGCTTTCGCATATTTCTCGGAAAGTTTCTGTTCGATTTTCTGGGGAATCTTTTCCATTGGTTTATCTTCTCCTTGTGTTGATAGCCGTTCGCTGCTTAATCTAAAACGGGCTCGCGCCCGCAACCCATTTTCTCAAGTTGCCGTCCGCCATCCAAAACATCCCTCCCCTTCAAGGGGAGGGTCGGGGTGGGGATGGGGTTCAGAAGGCCGGACACGTCCAATCACTCTTCTTCAAAGCCTGCAATCTTCTTGAAGTTTTTGTCATTCCGGCTTTCGCCGTAATGACATTGTGCCAAGTTGGCGTTCATTGCCGTTGTGACAGATATTCAGGGCAATGGTTCCGGGTGGTCGATTGCCTCCGCAAACTCGATCTCCCGGGGGGATTTGTAAGACGACAGGTAGGTGCGGCAGTGTTTCAGCAGTTCGCGCTCCTCGACGTGCATTCCCGGTTTTTTAACGACGATTGCCCGGACGATCTCTCCCCGGAGCAGGTCTTCCTTGCCGACGACGAGGGATTCCTGAACGGCCGGGTGGAGGTTGATCACGTTCTCGATTTCCTTCGGATAGACATTAAAGCCGCTGGTGATGATCATCCTTTTTTTGCGGCCGGTGATGAAAATGTAGCCGTCCGCGTCCATGCGGGCGAGATCGCCGGTGAAAAGCCAGCCGTCTTTGATCACCCGGGCGGTTGCCTTTTCTTCCTTGTAATAGCCCTTCATCACATTTTCGCCCTTGATGACGAGTTCGCCCACCTCTCCACGGGCCCTCTCATGCCCCGCATCGTCAACGATTTTCGCTTCCACCCCCGGAATGGGAATGCCGATGGAGCCGGGTTTCTGGGGCATGTTGAGGCGGCTGAAGGAAGCAGCCGGCGAGGCCTCGGTGAGGCCGTACCCCTCCATGATTTTCACCCCGAATTTGCCTTCAAAAAGCGGGATGAAATCAACCGGCATGGCCGCCCCGCCGGTTATGCAGATTTTCAGAGATTGAAGCGAATAGTTCGCCGCCTTATCGTGGAAGAACATGCCGAGAAAAAGCCGGGGAACGGCGGCGATGTAGGTTACTTTCTCCTTTTCGATGGCCGCGAAGATCCCGTCGAGGGTGAAGCGATCCATCAAAACGACGCCCGCCCCGATCCTGAGCGGGGCAAGCATGTTGGCGACCGCCCCGAAGGTGTGAAAGAAGGGAATGACGGCAAGGCCGACATCGGTTTCGTCGCTGTTGACAATTGTTCGGAGCAGTTCCGACTGGGTGTAAAGGTTGCGATGGGTCAAAACGGCGCCGTGGGGTTTTCCGGTGAGACCGGAGGTGTAGATCATTGCCGCCGGATCATCCCCCTCCAGATCGGGAAGGTCGATCGTGGAGGGTCCCTTTTCGATAATATCACGAAAGGATGATGGTTGTTCCGGAGCGCCGGTGGTGATGAGGTGACGGCATAAAGGCAGTGTCTCCCGTATATCCTCAAAGCGCCGCGCCAGCTCCTGCTGGGTGATCAGACAGCGGGAGTCGCTGTTTTCCAGCAGGTAGGCGAGTTCATAGGAGGTGGACTGCGTGTGCAGGGTGACGGCAACGCCGCCTGTCTTCTGGACGCCAAAATAGGCGACGACAAACTCCGGGCAGTTGGGAAGCATGATCGCGATTTTGTCGCCTTTGCCCAGGCCAAGCGAGCGCAAGTGGTTGCCGAGGGAGCAGGCCGCCTGTTCCAGTTCATGATAGGTCATTCTGCCGGCGTTGCTGATAAGTGCGACCCTTTGCGCATGTTCCATCGCGCTTTCATGGAGCATACTGGCCAAATTATTCATGGTTTCCCCCTGTTTGATGAGCGTGAAGCGGCTCCGGGTTTTCCGTTTTCCTGCTTTCGCCGGAATGACGAAGAAGGAGTTTTGCATTCACCTTGATTGTAAAAAAAGGCCCTTCTCAATGTTCTCGAGAACCCCCGCGGATGGAGCCGACCGGGACCTCGCCTCTGCTGATTTTCAGAAACCTGAAAAAACTTCGGCCCCTTTAGCACAGAGGATAAAAATATTATAGCAAAATCATCAGGGGCGGTGTCGTTTTTTCCTTGCTTTGCCCGGGTGTATTTCCTATAGTGGCGCGCGGTTTCCCTCCAGGGAACCGGGCTTCATGATGCAGGCGTTGCATCGGAAATCCGGCCAGGCGGCATTCCGTGTTCATAAAGCGAAGCGCGAGGGTCATGATTTGTCGGAAGAGGCAATGACCGGCGATGGCTGAAATTTTGAATCGAATGTATCCAGACACTTAATGAAGGAGGGGAAAATGAAAAAGGCTGTTTTTATGGTGGTGGTTGCGCTTCTGTGGAGCGCTTCGGCGGCGCTTGCCGCCGGGCTCAAGGTGGGGGAAAAGGCCCCGGATTTCAAACTGAAGGATTCGACCGGGAAAGAGTATTCGCTCCAGTCCCCGGAGTTTGCGGGAAAGGTTCTGTACATCTGCTATGTGGACCCCGACGAGAAGGACATGAACAACCATGTTGAAGACGCCCTGAAAAAAGAGAAGGAATCCGGCGCCATCGACAAGACACGCTTTGAGGGTTTCGGAATCGTCAACATGAAGGCAAGCGGCCTGCCCAATTTTGCGATCAAGGCTGTGGTCAAAAGCAAGCAGAAGAAGACCGGCGCCATCATTCTTTTTGATTACGATGAGGCGATTCTCAATTCGTGGGGCATGAAAAACGACTCTTCCGACATCGCCATCCTCGATAAGGAGCGCATCTGCCGCTTCGTCAGTTACGGCAAGCTGCCCCAGGACAAGCTCGTGGAAATGATCAACATTATCAAGGTGTACCAGGCGAAGTAGTCCGAGCAGGGGTGCGTTCGATATAAGCGTGGCGGGAGGGGCCTGGCGAAAGTCTCTCCGCCCTTTGTTTGCGCGCCTGGAAAGTGAGAGATGCAGCAGAGGCGAAGGATAGCGGTTGTAATTCCCAAATATGGACTGATGGGCGGGGCCGAAGGGTTTGCCGCGGAGCTGACCGAGCGGATTGCCGCCAATCCGGAATTCGAGGTGCACGTATTCGCGAACCGCTGGGTTGCCGCTTCGGACCGGGTGAGCTTTCACAAGGCGCCGATCCTGAAATTTCCCCGCTCGCTCAGCTCGCCGAGCTTCGCGTTTTTCGCGGCGAGGAGCATTGCGGCGGCGGGTCCCTTCGACATAGTCCATACCCATGACCGGATTTTTCGGGCGGATGTCTATACGATGCACGGCATTCCGCACCGCTGGTGGATTCGCGAAGTCAGAAAAAAACGGCTGAGCCTCTTCGACCGGTCGCTGGCCGCAGTCGAGGATCGTCTTGTGCTGAACGGCGGCTGCCGCCGGTTTCTGCCGGTTTCCGGCCTGGTTCGCAGTATCTTTCTTGACGAGTATCGAATCGATCCGTCTCGGGTTGCCATTGTCCACCCCGGGGTCGAGATCGCGCCTTATGAAAGCATGGACAGGGAGGCGTGCCGACTGACCATACGGGAGCGCTACGGTATCGCCCCGGAGGAGACGCTTGCGCTTTTTGTCTCGATGAATTTCGCCATCAAGGGACTTGACTACCTGATGAACGGGATGGGGCGCCTCCGCCAAAGAAATCCGGCGGCTTCCTTCAAGTTGCTTGTGGTCGGTCATGGCGATGAGAAAAACTACCGGAGGCTTGCCGCCAGGCTTGGTCTGGCCGATTCCGTAATCTTCACCGGCGCCGTGGAGAGAAAAGAGCTTCCCGAACTGTACCTGGCCGGTGATTTCTACGCGATGCTCTCGCGCTTCGACACCTTCGGGATGGTGGCGCTCGAGGCGATGGCCGCCGGGCTGCCCGTTCTGATCAGCGCTCGGGTCGGGGCGAAAGACATTGCGGCGGAGGGGGAAAACGGGTTTGTTATTGAGGATCCCGCAGACAGCGATGTTGTTGCCGATAAGGTGGAGCTGCTGCTTGCGGGCGAATTACGTGAGAAAATGCGGAAAGCGGCGCTGAAAACGGCGGCGGAGAATTCCTGGGAGGCAACCGTTGAAAAGGTCGTGAGTATCTACCGGGAAATATGGACGGAGCGGCGTCTTGTCAGCTCGAATATCCCGCGGCCGTAACGATTCGTAACGATCAAGGCGAACAGACGACATGATGCAGTACATTTTGTAAATTGTATTGACAATATGTACGATTTCCTGTAGTCAGGCGCCCATGATACCGAGAACAGCACAAAAAGCCATGCTAAGAATGGCGGAAGGATTTCCGGTCATTGCCATCAATGGCCCCCGTCAATCCGGTAAAACCACACTGGCGCGATGGACCTTTCCCGAAAAACCGTACCTTTCGCTTGAAGACCCGGATGTCCGATCAATGGCGGAAACCGACCCCCGGGGTTTGCTGGCGGGTTTTCCCAATGGTGCGATTCTTGATGAAGTACAGCGCGTGCCGCAACTTTTCTCTTATATTCAGACAAAAGTTGATGAAAAAATCATCCCCGGCATGTTTGTATTGACAGGCTCGCAGCAGTTTGGGCTTATGACGGGCATTGTTCAGTCACTGGCGGGGCGAGTCGGGCTGGTCAATCTGCTCCCTTTCGCCGTAAGCGAATTGGCATCCGCCAGCCTGCTGCCGACGTCTCTTGACGAGCTGCTTTTACGGGGGCTGTACCCTCCGCTTTACGACCGCAACATCTTTCCCGGCGACTGGTTTACCGGTTACATGGCAACTTATGTCGAACGGGATGCGCGGCAATTGCTTAACGTCCGTGATCTTTCGACATTTCAGCGTTTTGTCAGGATGTGCGCCGCCCGTACCGGCCAAATTCTTAACTTGTCGTCGCTGGCCTCCGATTGCGGCATTACGCATAACACCGCCGCATCCTGGATTTCTGTCTTGGAAGCGAGTTATATCGTCTATTTGCTCCGCCCCCATTACAGAAACTTCAGCAAGAGGTTGATAAAGGCCCCCAAATTATATTTCCTCGATGTCGGGCTGGCTGCCTGGATGCTGGGGATTCACACGTTCGAACAGATTCAATTTCACGCGCAACGGGGAGCGCTGTTTGAAACCTTTGTCGTAACCGAATTCCTGAAAAACCGTTTCAACCGGGGGCTGACGTCCAATCTGTACTACTGGAGAGACAGCAAGGGACTGGAAGTTGATTTGATACTGGAAAACGGCGAACAACTGCGGGCCGTAGAAATCAAATCCGGACAGACCATCGCCGAGGATTTCTTTTTTTCATTAAGGAGCTGGGGCAGGCTGGCCGGGCAGGAGAACCTGCCGGCATGGCTCGTTTACGGAGGCGGGCAGGCGTTAACGAACGGAAACATTTCCATTGTCCCCTGGAGGGAGATTCCGCTCATGATGGAGGATTCAGTGATATCTATCGGGCAGTATTGAAAGATCACCGTTTCGTCAGCTCGAAGATGCCGCAGCCGTAATGGCAACCGCAATTCCTGGCGATGGCGGCATCGTCAAGCGGCGCATCGGCGATAAAATCCCCGCGGTCATTGATATACGCGAAAGAGTCGATTGTATAATATTGATCAATTAGATTCATTAGATAGGCAAGCGAAAAAACCCGGTGGGCGTTGAACTCGATTCTCTGTTCTCCGATGGGCACGGAAAAATAGAATTTTCCCCCCTGCTTTACCATTTTGCTCATATTTTTCCAGCCGGTGAGATGCCCCTCGTAATCAACCGGATCTCCATAACGGCCCAAGCCAAAGTGTTCGAGCGCGTGGAGGCAGGAAAGCGAGTCGCAGTAGTCGGTCAGAGAAAAATTCAGGGCGGAGAGATCGGCGCGGGCAAACTTGATACTGGGGATGGCGATATGGAGGTCGCGAACATCCATGATCTCTATATCCCGGAAAGATGCTACATGGGCGACGAAGCCATCGACGCGAGAGCCGATATCGACATGTTTTACCGGTTTATTCTGAAATATTTTCCGGGCGACGTGCAGATCCTGGTAAAAATAGTGTTCGGCCAGCACCCCGCTTTCCTGATTTTTTTCCTGAAGGCAGGGGTAGAGTTTTCCGAAGGGGAAGTTCTCAGTGGAGATGGCAGCCTGCCGTTGTACTTTTTTATACTCTTTTAAGAATGCAGGCATTTCTCTTATGAACGTAGAAAGGGGCATCCCCCTGACGATAATCCTGAAACGCATGAAGTCTCCTTTACGGAACCGATAGGATGTTGTTGACGGGGGATAATAGAGGGCGGGCAGGTTTCTGTCAATGAAAAACAGGCATTGAAAAACAGGCATTGTCTGAGAAGATGAAATCATGCCCGAGAAGGAAACGCTCTTTTCCGCAAAGATGTTGACAGTTGTTATCTTAAGCAGGTATACACCGCCGGGCTGACATAGCCATTGGAGATGCAATAAAGGAAAAGTCGATGGACACACCAGGGATTACCAGAAAAAAATCTCTCTGGCGCCGCTTGCGGAGATGGTCGGCAAAGAGGGAGCAGGAAAAAGAAATAGCCGAGTGGGAAAACGCGGGGAAGCCTGTTCCCATTCCGCATATAATCAAGCAGCGGACGCTGCAGGGTTACGCAAGGGAATTTGGCCTGAAGATTCTGGTCGAGACGGGAACATATCTGGGAGAGATGGTCGATGCGCTGCAGGATGATTTCGACCGCCTGTACTCAATTGAACTAAGCCGGGAGCTATACGAGAAAGCGAGAAAGAAATTCAAGGGATTTAGACATATAGAGTTGATCTGCGGCGATAGTGGTCATGAACTCGGAAACTTGATGAAAAAACTCGATCAGCCTGCGCTGTTCTGGCTCGATGGCCACTACTCCAGCGGCGAAACGGCCAAGGGCGACAAGGACACACCGATCTATGAGGAGCTGCAACACATCCTGAATTTCCCCGGGCAGGGCCATGTAATTGTCATTGACGACGCGAGGTGCTTCGGGAATGCCCCTGATTATCCAGGCATAGAAGAACTCTCTGATTTTGTCCGGTCCCGGTGGCCGGAGGTGAACATTGTGGCGCAGGATGACAGCATCAGGATAACGCCGGTTCGGAAAAGCCGGTAGCAGGGGCGCTATTTTTTACGAAGGAAACAGATTTTGAGATACATTAATCTTATCAGAAACTTATCAAACTGGGAGCTTTATCTGGCCGTCAAGGCCGGACTGACGCAAACAGATCCCCTGCGCTTTGTAACCCGCAGTCATGTCAAGGTGGAGGTGCCGCGAAGGCTTGTCCAGACCTTCAAGGAGATCTTTATGGACGAGTGTTACATGCAGGGACTGGGCCGGCCGGTTACGGAAAATGCGTCAATAATCGACATTGGAGCCAACGCCGGTTATTTTTCGCTTTTTGCGCTGGCGCGTTTTCCGGGGGTCCGTGTGGTCGCCTTCGAGCCGCTTCCGGCGAATTTCTGTCTGCTGGAGAGGCAGAAGGCAAACAATGGTTCGTTGCCGATGGCCTGTGTCAACAAGGCGGTTGCCGGCAGCCCCGGTTATCTGGAGCTGGCCTACGACGCGACCGACTCATTCTCGACCTCGGCCACCCTCTTCAAAGGGGCATCCGGCCAACTGGATGCGATCCGCGTGGAGGCGACCACGCTGCACGATATTCTTGCCGAGTTCAAAATAGTCCGGTGCGATCTTCTCAAGATGGATTGCGAGGGCGCCGAATATGAAATCCTGTATCGCTTGCCTCCGGAAGACCTCCAGCGTATCAGCCAGATAGCGATGGAGGTTCACAATGGATCGGGTGAGGGTGAAAATATTGACGCCCTGGAGACTTTTTTGAAAACGAGTGGTTTTAAAACCCGCCGCCGGCCGGTCGGTATGCTCTGGGCGTGGAGGGAGTAGGCTGTGAAGGAAAAAGGTCCGCTATCGGTTGCGATCATAACCAAAAACGAAGCCGAAAACCTTCCCGCCTGCCTGGCGAGTCTCTCCTTTGCCGCGCAGATAGTTGTTGTCGATTCGGGAAGCGTGGACGATACAGTAAGGATCGCCGCGGAGCGCGGTTGCGAGGTGTATCAGGAACAGTGGCGGGGATTCGGCCCGCAGAAGCAGTTGGCGATCGACCACTGCACGGCGCCCTGGGTGCTGGTTCTGGATGCGGATGAGCGGATTCCCGAGGAAACCGCCCGCGTGATGCTTGATGTGATGAACAGCGACAAACCCACTGCCGGTTACAGCTTTCCTCGCCGGAATTACTTTCAGGGACGCTGGATCAGGCATGCGGGCTGGTGGCCGGACAGGGTTGTCCGGCTTTTTAAAAAGGGCAGCGGGGAAATGACCGGGGCAAAGGTGCATGAAGCAGTAACAGTAAACGGCCCGGTTGAACCGCTGGATGCTCCGATAGACCATTTTACGGAAAGTCGTCTGGAGAAAATTGCCGCCAAGATCAATCGCTATTCAACAATCGGGGCCGAGGAGGCCTTTGAAGCGGGACGAAGAGCGACCGTTGCCGGGGCGTTTCTGCGGGCCGGCGTTACCTTCGTGCAGGATTACATGCTCCGGGGGGGCTTTCTGGATGGGCATCCGGGTTTGACGCTTGCCGTGACCGATTCCGTCAATAAATTTTTCAAATATGCGAAACTTGCCGAGCTGACCCGTGAGGAAAAAGAGCATTAGGCAAACCGACGTTCCTCTTTCCGAGTGAACCTTGAAGAGAGCGGTGGGGCGATTCTAATGGAACAGCGCCTATGGATATCTCGATCATCATCGTTAACTGGAACACACGGGAACTGTTGAAAAACTGTATTATTTCCGTCGTGAAGACCGTCCAGGGGCCATCTTATGAGATAATCGTCGTTGACAACGCATCGACGGACGGCAGTGTCGCGATGCTCCGGGAGGATTTCCCCGAGGTTGTCGTGATCGAAAACCACGAGAACAGGGGCTTCGGCGCAGCCAACAACCAGGCGATGCGGATCATGAACGGCCGTTGCGCGCTATTGCTCAATTCCGATACGGTGCTTTGCGAGCATGCCGTCGAGAGGCTGTTCGCTTTCATGGAAAGTCATGCGGACGCGGCGATGGCCTGCGGTCAGCTCCTCAACGCCGACGGCAGCCGGCAGAATTCCATCGCCGCTTTCCCGAATTTATTCACACTGCTCATGAACACATCGCTCCTCGAATACCTATTCCCGGCAAGATTTCCGAGCAAACGATACGGCTTTGAGGTTCCCCGGCAGGTTGATTCCTGCATCGGCGCCTGCCTGATGGTCCGCAAGGCGGCGATCGATGCGGTCGGGATGTTCGATGAACGCTATTTTTTCTTCTTTGAGGAGACGGACTGGGCGCTTACGATGCACAAGGCGGGATGGAAGAGTTACCAGTTGCCGAAGGCGCGGATATACCATCTGCAGGGGCAGAGCATCGGCAGAAACATCAACTCAAGGGTGGAATTTTACCGGTCGCGCTACCAGTTTTTCCGGAAATGGGAAAATCGGCTGGCTTATCTGTTGTTGCGCACGGTCATCGTCGCGCGCCTTTTTGTCAATCTGGCGCTGACGGCTGCGGGCGCCCTGCTGACGCTCGGTCTGAACCGCGGCTTGCGGGATAAAACTTATGTTTATGGCAGGTTGATGGTCATGCATCTGAAAGGGTTGCTGTGAGACGAAACAGGGTGGAAACGTGAGTCTCGAAGCCGATGATGCGAAATTTCCTGATGTTTCGGTGATCATCGTTACATACAATACGGCGGACCTGATCGGGGAGTGCCTGGCGTCGGTCGAGCGCGATAAAGGAGCGACGCGGGAGATTTTTGTCGTCGATAACGCCTCGACGGATGGAGGCGTGGCGCTGGTGCGTGATGACCATTCAAGGGTACACCTGACTGCGAACAGCGATAACCGCGGTTTCGCCGCCGCCAACAACCAGGTGTTGCCGTTATGCCGGGGGCGATATATCTTCTATCTCAATCCGGACACAAAGCTGGTGGGTTCTGATGTGTTGCGTAAATGTGTCCGGTTCATGGAAAACAATCCGCAGGTCGGCCTGGCCGGGGTAAAATTGGTCAATCCCGACGGCAGTCTGCAGGAATCGGTTTCATTGCGTTATCCCGGAGAAAAGTTTTCACGGGGCGAAGTGAAAGATATGAAAGGGAAGATTGCCTGCGTCATGGGCGCCGGCATGATTGCCCGCCCCGGTCTGATAAGAAAGCTGGGTGGTTTTGACGAAAGCTTCACCCTCTACGGAGAGGATCAGGATCTCTGCCTGCGGGTCAGGCGCGAGGGCTATGAAATCGGGTTTATCGAGGACGCCGTCGTCATGCACTACGGAGGTCAGAGCGAGCGGCGTACGCTGCCTGCGGAGGTGTGGAGAAAAAAGACTTTCGCCGAGTACCACTTTTATCGTAAACACTACTCCCGGCAGACAGTCGCCCGGATTCGCCGGGCCGACATGCTCAAGGCGCGTTACCGGTTGTTTACGCTCGGGCTGTTAAATCTTTTTACGGAAAACAGTTCTGCAAACGAGGGGAAAATGACCAAATACCGGGCGATTTGCGATACGCTCAAAGAGCTGACCAAGGATGAGGTGATTGATGGAAAGAGCTGAAAAACGTTGCATTCTCTGCGACAGCCCCGATAGAAGCATCCTTTTCCAGCAGGGGGAATGGAGCGTTTACCGTTGCAGCGGGTGTGGTCTGGGGTTTCTGGATCCGCGTCCCTCTCCGGACGAGTTGAACGAGCTTTACCGCAGCGGGTATTTTGACAGTCATTACGACGAGGGGCTGAAGATCGATTCCCCGGAGATGGATAGACGCCTGTCGCAGGAAAAACACCGGATCCGCTTCTTCCGCAGGAGCAAAAAAACGGGGCGGATTCTCGATATCGGCTGCGGGATGGGATATTTCCTCCGTGCCTGCCGGCTTGCCGGGTACGAGGCGGAAGGCCTGGACATCTCCTCCGATTCGGCGGCCTATGTCCGGGGCACACTGGGAATCCCCGTAACGGTCGGGACCGTTGACGATGTCGATTACCCTCCGGAATCGTTTGATGTAATAACCATGTGGCATTTTCTCGAACACGCGCGGGAGCCGGTGAAATACCTGCAGAAGGCCCATTGCTGGCTGAAGCCGGACGGGATTCTGGTTGTCGATGTCCCCAATTACGAAGGAACCGATGCAAAAAAAATGTGGGACAACTGGGCCGGCTGGTCGCTTCCGTATCACTTTTACCACTTTACGCCGGATACCCAGAGAAGGCTGCTCGCCAAGTACGGTTTCGATACGGTACGCGATAAAAACTACCTTTCGGAATACGTGAAGGAGAGACTCGACAGGACAATACTGCTCAAACCGTTTTCCCGGATGATCGCCCGCTGTTATTCGGGACACAGCTATGCGGTAGTGGCCCGGAAGAGGGGCCAACGGCAAGGATGAGGTCTGTATGAATACCAGAAAAGGCTGCCTGGACGAAGCACTGCGTAGCGGCGAGTTTCGTTTTGCGGTACTGGCCCTGCCGGATATTGACAATCAACCGGTTATTGACGCCAATGTCCCGGAAATCGTCGCACAGGAAACCTGCCTTTTTCATAAAGCGGTAGATAAGGCATCCGATTACATGGAAATGCTGGACGATTATGTTTGCACGGGGATGGCGGATAGAGTGCCCGCTCCGATCGTCCGTTTCGCCGACGGCGAGTACGCTTTCTACAACCTTACGCTGGGCTGTAACGGCCTTTACAAGCAGGCGGAATCCCCGGCAGAGATCAGGCGGGCCATGCCGATGCATATCGAGGCGTTAAAGAGACTTGCCCGAAGGGGCAAAATGGCCCCGCTGGTTTTTCCCGGCAATATCGAGTCGGCCGGACAAAAAGGGTTGCTGTCGTTTATGAAAAGTTTCAGAAAGGCTCCGACGGCCTCCTCCTTCTGGGACTTTCTCGGCGGCAATGAGATAACAGTGACTGGAAACAACTACCTGCCGTTTTATGCCGTTTATGCCTACCTGACGTCGGAGGCATTCGCCCGTGCCGTGGACGGAAAGAAGTTGTGTATCCTGAATTCAGAATACAATAGCGAGATGTGCCGCCTGTGGTTTGACGTTTTTTCCAGCCGACCGGAGATCGTTTTCGTCGAAATTCCCGCTGAATATGTTGCGACGCGCTGGGGCAGAATCAGGGCGGACGTTCTCGGAAGGGTGCCGGCGGATGTCGATATCTGCCTTGCCGGTGCGGGCGTCGGGGCGCTGATGATCTGCGTGGATGTTGCCGAGCGTCGCTCCGTTCCCGTCATTGACGCCGGGCATGTCCTGAACATGATGAACGGCAGGGTGGAAAAGTCAAAGGGGGCGAGGATGTTCACCATCCGGCATTCACGACGGCTTTTGTCCGGTCCGGAAATCTGAAGCAGGTGCGATGAAGGATCCGCTCAAAAATACCCGGAGAAAATTTCGCCTCTGGAACAATACCCGCCGACTCGAGGCGGAGCTGAAGAGCTACGAAGCCGCCTTTGAGAAGAGGCGGCTTGTCGTTCCCGATGACGCCGCAATCCTCGCGGCGATGAAGGAACGTTATCCATATCGTGTCCCCAAACCGAAAGGCGGGCTTTCGATAATCGCCGTTTATCACAACTACAACTGGGAGAACGCATCTTTGCTTCCCGCCCTGGAAAAATTCGGGGAGGTCCGTCACTGCGACTGGTTCGAAGAATTCGATCACACCCGCCGCGACTGGCGGAGCAGTCTGAAGGCGCGGATGAACCGGGAGCTTGTGGAACGAATGAGACTCCTGTTTGACGAGCAAAAACCGGATGTTGTCTTTACGTACCTGGCGGGCGAAATCGTTTTCCCGGAAACGGTCCGTGACATAGCAGGACTGGGCGTTCCGCTGATTCACTTCAGCCTGAACGACAAGGAGCACTTTGTCGGCAAAATAAGAGATGGACTTGCCTTCGGTTCGCGGGATATCTGCCCAATGTTCGATATATGCTGGACGAGCACCGCCGATGCCGTGAAGAAATACTGCGTCGAGGGGGCCACGCCGGTCTATCTGCCCGAAGGGGCCAATCCGGAAATCCACATGCCTGTCGCTTGCGAAAAGACCATTGATGTCTCCTTCGTCGGGCAGCGCTACGGCAATCGTCCGGAGACGGTCAACCGTCTAAAGAAGGCGGGAATTCGTGTCGAGGCCTTTGGGTACGGATGGCCGAATGGCCCCTTGCCCACCGGGGAGATGGTCTCTATCTATTCGAAAAGCCGGATTAATCTTGGATTCGGGGGTGTCGATGGCTACAAAGAAACATTTTGCCTCAAGGGGCGGGATTTTGAAATTCCAATGAGCGGTGGGCTCTATCTTACCGAATACCATCGGGAACTTGAGACCGTTTATGATATCGGCAGGGAGATAGTCGCCTATGTAGGCATTGACGACCTTGTGGAAAAGATCAAATGGCTGCTTGCGAATCCGGGCGCAGCCGAAGCGATCCGCCAGGCCGGACGTCGACGGGCGCTGACCGATCATACCTGGGAGAAACATTTCGAAAAGATCTTCTCCCTGCTCAATCTACTACAGCTACCCCACCCATCGTCGTTCCCCGAATAGTGCAATCAACTCTTCACATTCGGGGAAACAGCCATGTAGTTGGCGTTCTGGAAGTTTTCCATGAATGGCGAGTAGCTTCTTATCTCCAGGCCTCCGGGCATCACCTTGGCCACCAGAAAACCGCGATCCGTGAGAAGCTGGTACAGCTCCATCAGGCTCGTATGAGAATCGAGATTGGTGCCTCCGTATTCAAATTGAATAAAGTCAACGAAATCGGTATTCAGATACCTGCCCAGGCCGGCGAGAGCCTTTAATTCATTCCCCTCGATATCCATCTTGATGAAATCTATGTGGGATATCTTCTTTTCTTCTATGTAATCGTCAAGTCTGCGCAGGCTGATAGTTTCATGATTGTCCATCTGCACATTATAAAACCGCAGGTTTCTCTGGTAAAGGGATGCCCCTTCACTTTCTTCTTTGTCGTAGTAAATATCTGCTTCTCCGTTTATGTTGGAAATACCGGTATTGTTGAGGGTGACGTTATCCGCCCGTGAAAACTTGTCGGTCAGTTCTTCAAAACATTTTCTTGTCGGTTCAAATACGTGAATGTTTATCCTCACGGCGCGGGATTTGGCAACGCCGCTCAGCATTCCCGAATACTGGCCGATGTTCGCGCCGATGTCGAAGATTGTTTTCTCCGTATCGGTCTGTTTAAATTTTTTGAAGAGATTATCGATAAAACACTGTTCGCCGTTTTCGGCAAAGTCGCCGAGGTTGTTTTTTTCAATTTTATGGAAGGTCTTCCAGGCGAAAGCCCTTATCTTTTTTTTAATGAACGGCATGGATTTGAACATCTGGATATTCCTTTCCAGGGTAAAGGACATGCGGCCCTTAAAGTGTCGTATGAATCATAACCAAACATATAACCATAGAGTTTTTATAAGAGAGATGCTATATGACGCAACCTCGACATAACTTTTGCATCTCTGTTATCTTGTTTATGGTAGTACGAAACGAGGAAAAAATAAATAGAATAAAATGGAACAGGGATCAATACATTCATAGTCCTTCTTGGTTTATATCGCATGATGATTTCCGATAATTTTGAAAAGCCTCTCCGCCCCCGCCGTGTTCTTGTTATCCAGCTTGGCGATATCGGCGATGTTGTCTGGATGCTTCCGGCCCTTCGGGCGATTTATGAAACCTGGCCCGATGCAGAGTTGTCCGTCCTGCTCCGGGATAAAATCGGTTCTCTGCTGTCCGCGGTCGATCCACCCGTGAAGGCATTCGAGGTTTCGGGAAAGGGGGAGAGCGTATCCGCGTCCGTAAGAAGTACGTTTTCGCTCATCAGGGCGCTCCGCCGGGAGCATTTTGATATGGTCTTCGATATGCGTGCCGATGAACGCGGAGGCTATATGGCCTTTGCAACCGGGGCCCCCTTTCGCGTCGCGCTCTATTATCCGTCCATGAAAGGTTTGCGAAATCATCTTTTTACCCATCTTGTCGGTTTGACAGGAAAACCTCTCCAGGTGAGAGCCGCGGGACAGGCGTTGTACATCCTTCAGGCGTTCGGAATTGAGACGGATGATGTCGTGCCGAAACTGTGCGTTTCCCGGGATGTCAGCAACAGGGCTTCGCAAATGATCGCCTCCAAAGGGTTGTCTATTTCAATGCAGAAAAATGAAAACATTGAGAAAGACTGGGTTACGCTGAATCCCTTTTCCCGATGGTCCTACAAGGAATGGGGGTTGGAAAAATGGGTAAGGATTGTCGATTGGCTCTACGAGGAATTTGCTGTCAAGTCGGTCATTGTCGGATCGCCCGGAGAAAGAAAGCGGGCTGAGGAAATCGTGGCATCCTGCCCCGGCAGAGCTTTGAACATCGCCGGAAGCACGACGCTTGCGGAGCTTGCCGGCGTGTTTGCCCTGAGCAGCCTGCATATCGGAGTCGATAGCGCCGCGCCTCATATAGCCGCAGCCGTCGGCACGCCGACCGTAACCATTTACGGCCCTTCCGACTGGCGTTACTGGGCGCCTCCGGGAAGGAATAACCGGGTGGCCGTATCGGACATGCCATGCGTTCCCTGCCACCTCAAGGGCTGTAACGGCAGCGGAAGGAGCCTGTGTCTGGAAAATCTGGGAGTTGAAAAGGTGCAGGCCGTTATAAAAGAAGCGCTGCTTTCCGGTCGGGACAGTCTCAACGGAATTGCTGTCGAGTAGCAGGGCAGACTCGATATTGATCGAAGATGACAACGACAGGATTGGCAAAAAACTGCCAAAGAGAAAAATGCTGACAATGCATGGCCGGTACAACACGGCGAACATCATGATTGATGAGATCGACGAGACGACAAGGGCGCAGATTCAGGGGTTTCTGGATCATCCGGCGTTTGAGGGGGGTTATATCGCGATCATGCCCGATTGCCACGCCGGGAAGGGGGCGGTGATCGGCTTTACGATGAAGCTCAACCGGTATGTCATTCCGAATGTCATCGGGGTCGATATCGGCTGCGGGATGCTGATGGCGAAATACCCGCTGGACGAAATCCGCCTGCCTTCCCTCGACGCGCTGATCAAGAGGACCATCCCGTCCGGTTTTTCCATCAACGACACAATGAACGCGGAGCGCGAACTCGTCTCGGAAGTGACGGAAGTATGCGGGATGATAGGTATCGACGCCGGGAAGGCCCTGCGGGCCATCGGTTCGCTGGGCGGGGGCAACCATTTTATCGAGGCGGGATTTGACGGCGGGCGCCGCCTTGCCCTGACCGTCCATTCGGGGAGCCGGAATTTCGGCAAGTGCGTCGCCGACTTCTATCAGGGTCGGGCCCGGGCGGCGCTGGAAAAGGAGGGGAGCCGCGGCCATTATCGGGAGCTGGAGTTCATGCCGGTTGAATCTGCCGATGCCCGCGACTACTTTTACGCCCTCGGTGTGGCCCAGCGCTTCGCCTCGGCAAACCGCCGGGAGATGGTGCGGCGGCTTTCGGCGTTCCTGCGGCGCGAGCCCACCGATATCATCGAATCCGTTCATAATTTCATCGGGGACGACGATATTGTCCGCAAGGGGGCGACCCCCGCCCGGCGCGGGGAGCGGGTCATCATCCCGTTCAACATGGCCGACGGGATCGCCGTCTGCGTGGGGAAGGGGTCGGCAAGGTACAACAATTCCGCCCCGCACGGCGCCGGGCGAATCCTGAGCCGTACCCAGGCCAAAAAAAATCTGTCCCTGCAAGACTTTACAACGATGATGAAAAAAGAGGGGGTTTACACGACAACGGCGACACGGGATACGCTCGACGAGGCGCCCGGTGCGTACAAACCAAAAGAGGTCATTCTGGCCAATATCGCCGAGACGGTGGAGATAATCGAGTTCATCAAGCCGGTGTACAATTTCAAGGCCGGAAATGATTGAGTTTTGAAATACTCGCCGTCGGAGCTGCCCGTGACAATGATTTTTCCAATTTTTTATTGATGAACTCGTCAAAAGTCAAAAAACCGTCATTCCGGCGAAAGCCGGAATCCATAAGTGACTAAATTCACTGGATTATGAACATTAAGCTCCGCTTTCCGTGTCAAGCACGGAATGACAAAAAGGGAGAAAATCGACTTTTGACGA
>DYTH01000032.1 GCA_020726025.1 Syntrophus aciditrophicus
ACCGGAACTGGTGCAAGGGATGCGGAATCTGCGTCCACTTTTGCCCCAGGAATGTTCTTGAACTGGACGATCAGGACAAGGTCGTAGCGGCAAGGCCGCAGGACTGTATCGCCTGCAGGCTTTGCGAACTGCGGTGCCCCGATCTGGCGATCGAGATTGAGTTAGAGCAGGAGTAACATGGGCGGACAGGTAAAATTTATTCAGGGAAATGAGGCCTGCGTCGAGGGAGCCCTTTACGCCGGTCTGGGATTTTTTGCAGGTTACCCGATCACACCGTCAACGGAAATCGCCGAGCTGCTGTCGGCGCGTCTGCCGCAAAAACGGGGCATTTTCATGCAGATGGAAGATGAAATTGCCTCGATCTGTGCGATTATCGGCGCGTCGTTAACCGGCAGCAAATCGATGACGGCAACAAGCGGCCCGGGGTTCTCCCTGATGCAGGAGGCGCTGGGTTTCGCCGTCATGGCGGAGATTCCCTGCGTGATTGTCGATGTTCAGCGCGGGGGGCCTTCCACGGGGCTTGCAACCAAGCTCAGTCAGGGGGATGTCAACCAGGCCCGCTGGGGAACCCATGGGGATCATGCAATCGTCGCACTGACGGCCTCCAACCATCAGGATGTCTTTTCCATCACCGTGGATGCGTTCAATTTCGCCGAGACATACCGCACCCCTGTTATTCTGCTGTTTGACGAGGTGCTGGGACACATGCGGGAACGCCTCGAAATCCCCCAGCCCGGAGAGCTGCCCCTTGTGGAGAGGCTCAAGACGGCGCTCCCGGAAGGGGTTGACTACCACCCCTATCTGCCCCGCGAGGACGGCAGACTGCCCATGTCCGATTTCGGCGGCGTTCACCGCTATAACGTGACGGGACTTTTCCATGACATGTGGGGGTTTCCCTCTGAAAACCCCAGCATCGTTTACGGATTGATGCGCCACCTGACAGACAAGATAGAACATCATGTCGATGATCTGACACGATATAAGGAATATTATGCTGATGACGCTGAAACCCTGTTGATCTCCTACGGCTCTTCCGCCCGCTCCGCGCTCCATGTGGTCATGAATCGCCGCCAGCGCGGAGAACGGCTCGGCCTGCTGGAACTCCAGACACTGTGGCCATTTCCATCAGAGCTGGTACGGGAAAAGGCAAAAAATGCCCGTTATGTCGTCGTCGTGGAGATGAACATGGGACAGGTTCTTCAGTCCGTCAAATCGGCGGTGGATAGGCCGGACAAGGTTTCTCTGGCGAACCAGGTGGACGGAACCCTGATCACACCGACGACTATCTTGAATATTCTCAGAATAATCCAGGGAAGAGGAGTATAGAATGGGCACAAGGGAGTATATCCGCGAGAGGTTCTTCCCCCACCTCTGGTGTCCGGGATGCGGGCATGGAATCGTCCTGAACGGTCTCCTTCATGCCGTGGAAAATATCGGACTCAAAAAAAATGATATCGTCATGGTATCGGGGATCGGCTGTTCCGCCCGCATCTCCGGATACCTTGATTTCCACACGCTGCACACGATCCACGGCAGGGCGCTGGCGTTTGCCACCGGGGTCAAGATGAGCCGCCCGGAACTTACCCTCCTGGTGCCGATGGGAGACGGCGATGCCCTCTCCATAGGGGGGAACCACTTCATCCACGCCTGCCGCAGAAATATCGACATAACCGCTATCGTCATGAACAACCGTGTTTACGGGATGACGGGGGGGCAGTACTCGCCGCTTTCAGGATACGGAACGTATGCAACGACCGCCCCCTATATGAACATCGACCCCGATTTCGACGTTGTGGCGGTGGCAAAGGCCGCGGGCGCCACCTTCGTGGCTCGCTCGACTACGTATCACATCAAGCAGTTGACCGATGTTCTGGAGGCGGCTATCCTCCACAAGGGGTTCTCCGTCGTCGAGATCATGAGCCAGTGCCCGACATATTTCGGCAGGAAAAACAAGGGGGGCAGCGCATCGGACATGATGGAGGTGTTCAGGACAAGAACTACCCCTATCGCTTCCAAAGAAAAGGCCGAAGACCCTTCGCTGATTGAACGGGGGGTTTTCGAGGACAGGGAAGCGCCGGAGTACTGTGAGGAATATCACCACATCATTGAACGGGCAACAAAGGGCAGGTAATATGGAACGATGCAGAATGGTTTTTTCCGGTTCCGGCGGGCAGGGGGTAATCACGGCGGCGATTATTCTGGCGGAAGCCGCTGTTTTGTACGAAAATCTGACAGCGGTGCAGGCGCAGTCTTATGGCCCGGAAGCACGCGGAGGCGCCACCCGCTCCGACATCATTATCGCCGATTCGCCGATTTACTTTCCCAAGGTAACCCAGCCCAACATTCTTGTCTGCCTGACTCAACAGGCTTACGCCGGGTTTTCTCCGATCATCCGTCCCGGCGGGATGCTGCTTACCGACTCCCGCTATGTAAAGACCGAAAAGAAAGTGGAGGCAAGGCAGCTTAGCCTGCCGATGTACGATACGGTTATGGAAAAAATCGGGAAACCGATTGTCTTCAACATATTCATGCTCGGTACGCTCATCGGCCTTTCCCCGCTGGTGCGGCCGGAATCAATCATGAAGGTGCTGGAAAAACAGATACCTGCGGCGTTTCTGGAGATGAACAAAAAAGCCCTGGATCTGGGACTCGAACTCGGCGGAACATACAGACAATAGGAAGTGAATTGCCAAACGGACATACCTGGAATGGTGAAATTAAGGGGATTCCTTCAGCATGGCAATGCTTTTTTTGGAAATAAATTCTCATTTCATCCAGATAGTCTGCCGTTCAAACAATCTGTATCTAACAGGGGCTGACGCCTGCAACCCATTCCGCCTGAGTTGCTGTCCGGAAATTATTGTTTAACATTCAAATTTGCATGCATTTTTTACCATTTATGAAATTTTTATAAACAATGTACGTGGCGAATGCGTGTTTTTGTTTTGCGGAAAAATTCTATTTTTCATATAAAATCATTGGAGGCGTCTAAATGAAAATCCACGAGTATCAAGCCAAGGAACTCCTGCGCGCGTACGGGATACCCGTTCCCCGCGGGAGGTTTGCCGCTACCCCCGACGAGGCGCGCCGGGCCGCCGAAGAGTTGTCCTGCCGGACGGTAATAAAGGCGCAGATACACTCCGGCGGCAGGGGCAAAGGGGGCGGCGTCAAGCCTGCCGACTCCCCTGACGAGGCATCGGCCGTTGCCGGGAAAATCATCGGTATGCAGCTTGTCACCCATCAGACCGGCCCTGAAGGCAAAAAGGTGCGCCGGGTCCTTGTAGAAGAAGCCTCGGAGGTGCAGAAGGAATTTTACCTGAGCCTACTGGTGGATCGCTCCCGAAAGAGGGAATGCATTGTCTTCATGGTATCGGAAGCGGGCGGAATGGAAATCGAAAAGGTCGCCGCCGATACCCCCGAGAAGATTGTCTCCTGCGCAGTTCACCCGGTTGTCGGGTTCAGCCCGTTTCAGGCGCGGAAACTTGCCGCCGCTCTTCCCCTGAGCGCCGAACAGCGCAAGACATTCACCGACATCGTACGCAACCTCTACCGGCTGTTTCTGGACAAGGACTGCTCGCTTGTGGAGATCAATCCGCTGGCGATTACAGCGGATGGGAGGCTTCTCGCGCTCGATGCCAAGGTCGATTTCGACGATGACGGGCTTTACCGTCATCCGGAGATCAAGGCTCTGCGCGACCAGGACGAGGAGGCGCCCCTTGAAATCGAGGCCAAAAACGCCTCCGTCAATTACATCAAGCTCGACGGCAACGTCGGCTGCATGGTAAACGGCGCAGGACTCGCCATGACAACCATGGACATGATCAAGATGGCGGGGGGAGAACCGGCCAACTTCCTTGACGTCGGCGGCGGGGCGTCCCCCGAACAGATCGAAAAGGCCTTCAAAATCCTCACATCCGACCCCAATGTCAAATGCATTCTCGTCAACATTTTCGGCGGAATCCTCCGTTGCGACAGGGTTTCGGCCGGGCTTATCCAGGCGGCGAAGAATATCGAGATGAAGCTGCCGATGGTGGTGAGGCTCCAGGGAACCAATGTTGACGAGGGAAGAAAGATGCTGAACGAATCGGGCCTGCGTTTCACGGTGGCCGAAGGCCTCTACGAGGCGGCCGAAAAGGCCGTCGCGCTGGTAAAATAGTCTATTTTTTTAATGAAGAGGGGAGAAACTCCTATGGCCATATTGCTGGATGAAAAATCAAGGGTTGTTATTCAGGGAATCACCGGCTCCGAGGGGAGCTTCCACACCCGGGAAGCGGTGAAAATGGGAACCAGCATCGTCGCCGGCGTCACCCCGGGCAAGGGAGGGGCGAATCTGGACGGGATACCCGTCTATGACGGTGTTGCCGAGGCTGTCGAAAAACAGAAGGCCAATGTCGCCGGGATACTCACTCCGGCCGCCTTCACGTCGGATGCCGTCTTCGAGGCAATCGAGGCCGGCGTGGAACTGATCATCTGCCTGACGGAGGGAGTCCCCGTCCAGGAAATGATCAAGGTCAAGCAGGCCCTCAAAGGATCAGGCGCCAGAATGATCGGCCCCAACTGCCCCGGCATAACCACGCCGGGTGTCGGCAAGGTCGGCTTTATGCCCAATTTTATTCATAAAAAGGGAAATGTCGGCGTTATTTCACGCAGCGGGACCCTCACCTACGAGGTGATCTGGCAATTGACGAACCTCGGAATCGGGCAGTCCACCTCCGTCGGCATCGGCGGGGATCCCATTGTCGGCTCCGGCTTTACCGATATTCTGGCCCTGTTCGAGGCGGATCCCGAGACGGAGGCAATCGTCATGATCGGAGAAATCGGCGGCACGGCGGAAGAAGAGGCCGCGGAATTTATCCGGTCGCAGGTAAAAAAGCCGGTCGTCTCCTTTATCGCCGGAAGAACCGCCCCCCCCGGGCGCAGGATGGGACACGCCGGGGCGATCATCTCCGGCGGGAGGGGAACCGCCGCTGATAAATTCAAGGCGCTCGAAAATGCCGGGGTTGCCGTGGAGAGAAACCCGGCCGAGATCGGGCAAAGAATTGCCGAGATTCTCAAGATAAAATAATTCGGGCCGGGGCATTTTTTCGCTTGACAAGAGCGGGGTAAAGCCATAGACCGCGAAGCGATTTTCATGGAAACTGTTTGAGGGAGGAACCATTAATGGATGTTCATGCCCATGAATTGATTGTTGTTGGAGGAGGGCTGGCGGGAACAAGGGCCGTTGACGAAGCGGCCCTGCGCGGGGTCGATGTCGGCTGGATATCGAAAATCTACCCGATCCGTTCCCACTCCGGAGAGGCGCAGGGCGGGATCAACGCCGCGCTGTGCAACCATCCGGATGGAAAGGACGACAGCGCCGAGCGTCACGCCTATGACACGACCAAGGGCGGGGATTTTCTGGGAGATCAGGACGCCATCCAGATCATGACCAACCAGGCCCCGATTACGGTCCGTGAAATGGAACACTGGGGAGTGCCCTTTTCCCGTTTTGCCGACGGCACCATCGCCCAGAGGCCCTTCGGCGGCGCCGGTTTTCCGAGAACCTGCTACGGGGCGGATCGCACCGGCCACTTTCTTTTGCACGCCACCTACCAGAAGTATCTGACCATGAGGGAGCGCGTTCATCTCTACGATGAATATTACGCGATCGGCCTGATCACGGAAGACAATACCTGCCACGGCATCATCACGTTCAACCTCCACACCGGAAATCTCGAGGCCTTCGTCAGCCATGCGGTGATTTTTGCCACAGGCGGCTCCGGTCGGAATTACGGCCGCACCACCAATTCCTACAGCTCTACCGGGTTGGGCGTCACCATGCCCTACTGGGCGGGCGTTCCGATCAAGGATATGGAATTCGTCCAGTTTCACCCGACCGCCATCATCGGCAAGCATATCCTGATGACCGAAGGGGCCCGGGGCGAGGGCGCCTATCTGCTCAACAGCGAGGGGGAGCGTTTCATGAAGCGGTACGCGCCCAACTCGATGGAGATCGCCCCGCGCGACATCGTGGCCCGGGCGATCGAGACCGAGCTGCGCGAGGGACGCGGCATCAACGGCGAAAAATACGTGCATCTCGATGTGCGTCATCTGGGGAAAAAGAAGATCGATGAACGACTCCCCGGCATCAAGGCGATCTGCGAGGATTTCCTCGGCATCGACCCGATCACCAAACCGGTGCCCATTCGTCCCGCCCAGCACTACACCATGGGGGGAATCGACTGCGACACCACCTGCAAGACCGAAGTGAACGGTTTTTATGCCTGCGGCGAATGCGCCTGCGTCAGCGTCCACGGGGCAAACCGGCTCGGCGGCAATTCGCTTTTGGAAACGCTTGTCTTTGGAGAGATCGCCGGACGCAACGCCGCCCTGGCAGTGAAAGGGAAAGGAAAACCAACGGATCACAGTCTGGTGAAGGAAGCGCTCCGCAAGAAAGAGGCTGAACTTGACGAACTCTACAATCGCGGCGGAACGGAAAACCCCTATGAGATACGCGACGAGTTGCACGCGATCATGGACAACGAGGTGCAGATATTCCGAAATAAGGAAGACCTGGAAAAGGCGCTGAAGGGCATCCGCGATCTTGAAAAAAGATTCCACAACATACGGTCCATCTCCAAGGGTAAGGTCTATAATTACGACAAGACATGGACTCTGGAGATCAAGGCCAATCTGGACATATCGGAGGTCATTACGCTGGGAGCGCTGGTCAGGGAGGAAAGCCGCGGCGGACACGCCCGAACGGATTTTCCCACACGCGACGATGAGAAGTGGCTGAAACACACCATCGCCCGATTTACCGAAGATGGCCCGGAGCTTTCCTACAAACCTGTCACCATAACGAAATGGCAACCGGAAGAAAGGAAATATTAAGATGGCTCAAATAGGTGAAAAGGCATTCATTGAGATACTGCGCTATGATCCTGAGGTTGACCGGAAACCCCATTATGAGACCTATGAGGTTCCTGTTGTCAAGGGGTTGACGGTTCTGGAGTGTCTGTACCACATTCTCGAAAACCACGACGGAAGCCTCGCCTTCCGTTCTTCCTGCCGGGCGGCGGTCTGCGGCTCCTGCGGGATGAAGATCAACGGCAAATTCGGTCTCGCGTGCCGCACCCTGGTGGAAAACATCAAGGGGGTGAAAATCCGGGTTGAGCCCCTTGCCAACCTGCCGCTCGTCAAGGATCTGGTCGTCGATATGGCGGATTTCTACGAGAAATACACCATTGTTGAACCCTATCTGATCCCCAAGGAGATTCCCGAGGGAAAGGAATTCTACCAGTCGCCCGACGACCGCAAGAATGTTGACGGGCTCGTGGAGTGCATCATGTGCGGCGCCTGCTACGCGGCCTGCACGATGACCGCCTGGGACAAGCAGTTTCCCGGACCCTTCGGAATGCTGGCCGCCGACGGCAAGCTCCGCGACACACGGGACAGCCTGGGAAATGAACGCATCATCAACCTTACCGACGAGCACGGGATCTGGCGCTGTCATGACGAGTTCAACTGCATGGAGGCCTGCCCGAAGCACCTCTCGCCGACCGGGGCCATCCACCATCTGAAGAGGGAGTCCGTCAAATACCGTTTCACCTCTCCCAAGAGGAACGAACTCGTCGATGCGAAGCCCGACACGCTCCCGGCGGTGATCCCGGAGGCGCTGACCGCGCGAAGAAGCTTTATGAAAACGGCCTTCTGGGGCGGAACGGGCGTCATCGGCGCGGGATTCCTGCTGCTGTTCTCGCCGTTATTCAACAAACCGACCAGAGGCTGGGAAACGGGCTGGATCAAAGTCGGCGAAGTTCCTGACGTGCAGACTGGAAAACCTGTTGAGATTACCTATAAAAGGCAGAAATGGGAACGGGGGCAGCTTGTCTCCTATCCGAAGCGGGCCTACCTCGTCAAGAACGACTCCGGCGCCCTTTCCGCCATTGACCCGACCTGCACCCATCTCGGCTGCATCTGCTACTGGGACGACGCCATCCGCATGTTTTTGTGTCCCTGCCATGGAGGCGCCTTCAACACGGAAGGCAAGGTCACGCTCGGACCTCCGCCGACGCCGCTTGTCCTTATGAATGTCAAGGTAGAAGGGGGGATGCTCTATCTCCAGGAGGAGGTCGCGTAATATGGAACAGACTTCAGCAAAAAACATGGGGGCGTGGGAACTGGCCAAGGCAAAATTTTTCTACAAACCCCTGTCGAAGGACATCGGCTGGTGGTACACGCTCGGTTCACTGAGCCTCTTTCTCTTCATAACCCAGGTTGTGACGGGGATACTTCTTGCGGGCAACTATGTCCCCACGCTTGCCGACGCCTACAACAGCGTCGAGCATGTCCAGAACGAAATGACGCTGGGCTGGCTGATCCGGGGCGTCCACCACTGGGGATCGCACCTGATGGTGATAACGGTATTCATTCATCTGCTGCGCGCCTTCTTTCACGGCGGCTACAAGAGACCCAACCAGTTTATCTGGGTCACCGGCATCCTCCTGCTTTTTCTGACCGCCCTGATGGCGCTCACCGGCTACATCCTTCCGTGGTCTGACCGCTCGTACTGGGCGGCAACGATTCTCTCCAAGGTTTTCGAGTTCCTGCCGGTGATCGGCCTGTGGATTGCCAACATGGTGGGCGGCATCCAGGTGGGCGCCCTGACGCTTACCCGTTACGGCTCCTTCCACATGATTCTGCTCCCGATGGCTCTTCTTGGGGTTATCGCCTTCCATGTGGCGCTGATCCAGCTCCACGGCGAAAAGGGACCGCCTCCCCGGGAAGGGGTTGATGTCGGGACGCAACCTTTTTTCCCCCATCAGCTTGCCAAGGACGCAATCGCCTCGCTTTTGATGATGGCGCTGTTGTTTTTCCTGGCAAAATATGTTGGAGTCCCCGCGGATCCGGCCGCACAGCCGCTGGCAACGATCAATTCGGTCCCCAAGCCGGAGTGGTTCATCCTCTTCGGGTATGAAATCCTGAAGATGTTCGAGGGCAAGTCCATCATTCTGGCCCTCACGGTTCTCCCTGTTTTCGGGATCGCCGTTCTGGTTCTTCTTCCCTTCTACGACAAGAACAATGAGCGGGCCTATACAAAACGGCCCCTGGCGATTTCTCTCGGATTCGCCTCCGTGATTCTGATCCTCTACCTCACCATGGTCGCCGAGGTCTCCTCGCCGCTGCCGGGTAAATTCTTTGCGCCGGAACGGTCGCTTTCCGTCAAGGAACTGGCAGGACTTGCCCTTTTTGAAAAGAACGTCTGCTACGCCTGCCACAGCATCGAGGGGGTGGGGATGAAGAATGCCCCGGATCTGTGGAAGGTCGGGACGAAAAGGGATGCTGAATTCCTGAGAAATCTGCTGAAGGACCCCGACAAAACCCTGGGTAAAAAAGGCAAGATGGTGACCTACCACCTGACCGACCCCGACCGGGATGCCCTGATCAGTTACCTGCAAATCCTTGACTTCACAAGCTATTCATCAAAGAGAATTGAACCGGCGGTATTCCGGAGCGCTTGGCTTGTGTACAGCAGCGAAAAGGAGCTGGCCGCTGCGGCAGGTGCGGACAAAAAGGCGCAGATTGTGGCCCTTCTGGAGAAAAACAAGGCGGAACTGAAGGAAAAAAGCCCGCTTGCAAAAACTTCCCGTGAAGAAATAGAAAAACTTGCGGAGCAATTTTCCGTAGAAATGAAATAGAATAATTTGGGGAAAAAACCGGTAAATCAGCGCAAGAACTAATTTGAGCTCTATTATAAAGGGGGAAAAGATGGAAGATACAAAAAATGCCGATCGCATCGTACGAAGAAGGGACTTGCTGAGTCTCTCCGAATGGCGCTCCACGCAGGTGGGAATGTGGGCGTGGCTCATGCAGAGATTTTCCGCTCTATTGATAGTCATCCTGATATCGCTTCATCTTGTCTATCCCTATCTGGTAAGCCTTCAGACCATCATGGCGTTCTTCGTCTTCATGCACGCGGCGCTCGGGCTTCGGGTCATTTTTCTCGATCTTGGCACGGATACCATGCTTCACAAAACGCTGTTTTATGTCCTGCTCGCTTTGGCCTTCGTTCTTTTTGTGATCGTCCTTAAATACCGGATCCTGTACTTCTAAAACCCCTCATCAAACAAAAACGCCCCTGCCTGACAAGGGCCGGGGCGTTTTTGTCTCGTACGTCATGCCGGTGAAAGCCGGTATCCAGAAACATCAGATCGTTACAAAAGCACCGGACCCCGGCTTTATGAACATCAAGCTTCGCTTTCGCCGGGGTGACGGCTTTTTACGGGTTCGTCAAAATCGATATCCGGAATCACTTTTTCAACTGATTCGCCACCGACGCGGTTGCCTTCTCCAGCGCATCCTGATCCCCGAGATAATAGTGGTTGACGGCGCGCATATCGTCGTCAAGTTCATAGACCAGAGGGATGCCCGTCGGGATATTCAGCTCGGTAATCACATTGTCGGGAATATCATCGAGATATTTCACCAGGGCGCGGATGCTGTTGCCGTGGGACACAATGACGATTTTCTTGCCGGCCCGCAGATCCGGCAAAATCGTTTCGTGCCAGTAGGGAAGCACCCTTTCCAATGTGTTTTTCAGCGATTCACTCAAAGGGATCTCGTCGGGTTTCAGATCCCCATACCTTGGATCGTTGCCGCAGTAACGCTCGTCCGTCGTATCCAGGACAGGGGGAGGGGTATCGTAGCTTCTTCGCCAGATGTGCACCTGCTCCATCCCGTATTTGTCCGCCGTGTCTTTCTTATTGAGCCCCTGCAGGGCGCCGTAATGGCGTTCATTCAGCCTCCAGGCGCGATAAACGGGGATCCACATCAGCTCCATCTCGTCAAGTACGATCCACAAGGTACGGATTGCCCGCTTGAGTACCGACGTATAAGCAATATCGAATGTGTAACCCTCTTCCTTCAACAGCTTTCCCGCTTGATGCGCCTCGGCCTCCCCCTTTTCGGTAAGATCGACATCCGTCCAGCCGGTAAAACGGTTCTCCAGATTCCACGCGCTTTCCCCATGACGAATCAACACCAGTCTGACCATAACGTTACCCTCCCCACCATTTTTAGGTTCGTTTCGATTTTGCTTTTTTCATACCATGATCGTTTGACAAATTCCAGTCCGGAAGAAAGTCATTGACTTTAAACTTCATAATTATTAGTCTTCCCATAAATTCGACTGTAGAGGTGTTTACATGTTCGTTCATCGCATGGCCCGCATCGGCCTGATCATCTTTTCCATCTTTTTTCTTCTGACGGCGCTGGAGTTTGACGCATGGGCGCGGGTCGGAGGCGGAAGGTCCTTCGGCAGCGGCGGCTCCCGTTCCTACTCCACCCCCCGTTCCAATCCGTCCCCGTACCAGGGAAGCCGACAGTCCAACAGCCCGACCTCTCCGTCCTCATCGCCCTTCGGCGGCAGCAATTTCATGCGGGGGATGGCCGGCGGCCTGCTCGGCGGAATGCTGGGGGGAATGCTTTTCAGGGGCATGGGTTTCGCCGGAGCTCCCGGGGGATTTGGCGGAGGGATAGGGATTTTCGACATTATACTGATCGGCGGCATTCTATACGGCATCTACTGGTTTATCAAACGGCGCAGGAACGAGTCTCCCGCAGGGGCCGCCTGGCAGGGACAAGGCGCCTCCCTGAGAACAGGGGAACCGGCGGGCATCACCGGACCTTACGGCATGCATGATGCGGAAAATGACGCCGGGGCAGGCCTCCGCCATATCAGGCAGATGGATCCGGGGTTCAACGAAAAAGGATTCGCCGATGCATGCACCGATACCTTCTTCCGCATCCAGGGGGCGTGGGCAAACCGCGACATGTCCGGCGTGCGCGTCCTGCTGACCGAAGAAATGGCCGGGACTCTCCAGCATGACGCCGATCAACTGAAGGCGGAAAAAAAGATCAACAGACTCGACAACATCGCCGTTCGCTCCGTGGAGATTGCCGAGGTATGGCAGGAGGAAGGCGCTGATTTCATTACGGTGAAATTTCTCGCCAATCTCCTTGACTACACCACAAACGAGCAGACAGGCGAGGTTCTCTCGGGAAACCGTACCGAACCGGTAAAATTCGAAGAGTACTGGACGTTTACCAGGCCGGTCGGATCGCAGGGATGGAAGCTGTCCGCCATCCATCAGGGTTAACAGGAACCGCCCATGAAACAAACTACGGTAAAATACAGCCTTCTCTTGTCGATTCTGGCGGTTCTTTTTTCCTGGCCGCTGCTGTGTCACGCCGACGATATTAAAATTACTTCCCGTTCTGCCGTTCTCATGGAGATGCATTCCGGTCGGGTACTTTTTTCCCACAATGCCGACGAACGGATGCAGCCGGCATCCATTACAAAAATTCTTTCTCTCTACATCGCCGATGAGGCGATAAACAAGGGACAGACCCGCCTTTCCGATCAGGTCATAATCAGCCGCAATGCCTGGCGGACAGGCGGCTCCAAAATGTTCATCCAGGCGGGAAGCAGCATCCCCCTTGACGAGTTGATCAAGGGCATTGCCGTCGTTTCGGCGAACGACGCCTCCGTCGCCCTTGCCGAGCACATCGGCGGCTCTGTGGAGAGGTTTGTCGCTCAAATGAACAACAAGGCCCGCGAGCTGGGAATGTTTAACAGCCAATTCGTCAATCCCAACGGGCTGCCCGCCAAAGGACAGTTCTCAACGGCCAGGGACATGGTTGTGCTGGCCCGCTGCTACCTTCAGCGCTTTCCCCAGGCTGTGAATCTGCACTCCGAACAGTACTTTACCTACAACAACATAACCCAGCGCAACCGAAACTCCCTCCTTCGGCACTATCCGGATGCCGACGGCCTGAAAACCGGCTGGGTCGCCAAGGCCGGGTACCATATCATCGCCACGGCAAAACGCGGAAACACACGGCTTATCGCCGTGGTAATGGGGGCAAAAAACCCGGGCATCCGCTCCAGAGAGGCGGAAATGCTTCTGGATGAAGGATTCAGAATGATCGGCGAGCAAAACCGCCGTCGTCAGGGATAAAAATCTAATGCTCCGTGGAAGGCCGTATCCGATACAGTCCCTTTAATATTTCATCAAAATAGTCGGGTAGATAGCGGTTCCATATCTTTATGGGAAGCTCGCCCGAATCCCCGCGGCTGTCGGCGTCGGGCAGGGCAAAAAGATACTCCATCAGATATCCGATATTCTGGGCGAGGGGTCCGCGGTACTGCTGCCTTAAACGCTGTTGAATAATCCTGTCTTCATGCATGCTGCGGCCTATTTCGCTTTCCAGTGTCTCCTGGTAATCGGAAACGATGATCTCAACCAGCACATCCTCCTCTCCGGAAAGCACAAACTCCCGGAAAGACTGATGGGCCTCATAGGGCGAATATCCCCTTGCCTGCATGACGCGCAGGGAGGCTTCATCGAGCGGGATGGCAAGAATTTCTTCCCCGGGGGGGTGGAAGCGGACAACAATATTGGTCGCGTTATAGCGGCCGCTGTGTCTTTCCGCCTCCACAAGTTCGCATGCGGGCAGTTGGGTCAGCGCCTCGTGGAGTCGTTGTTCTTCATTTTTTTCCAGTATAACCTTCATGCCTGCGACATCGTTGATCGGGGGAATTTCGCCATCCCCGGCAACCGGTCTTTTCTCTCGCAGATCATCCAGAATACGACCCTCCGCCCGGAAAAACTCCTCCTCCATCTCCAGAGGCGGCGTCATCAGCTCGGAACGGGGAATGCCGAGGATTCTGGCCCTTTCGTTTGCCAGCATATCGGCTTCCCTTTTGATTCTGTCAAAAACAAAATCGATGATCCTGCGGGCCGATTTTTCGGCAAGACGGCGAACCCTTTTGATACGGCTCGATCCGGCGTAAATTTTCAATCCATTGATTGTTTTGAAATAGAGTTTCCCGTTAAAGGGTGTTTCCCGATAAAAACGGCCGGGATTTCCGCGATATGCGGCTATCCGTGCGTCAACCTGCTCGTTGCAGTAGGGGGGAGACTCGACAAGGACATCCTTCAGCTCACCCTTTGTTTTCACACGCAACGACGCAATACCCTCCGGATAGAGAGCCCTGAAAACACTCCCTGCGAATATATCCAGATACCTCGCAACAAAGACGTTGTTGAAGTGGATAAGTTTGACGACGCAATCGGCGTCATCCTGCCGCGCCTGGTCGTACATCCAGCGGCGGATGACGTCGCACAATTCTTCCCGATGCAGAAAAGCGCTTATCGTTATCATGAAACGCCTCCCGGTCACACGGTTGAGTCAGTCGGGCGACTGAATCTTAAACGTTCAGAACTTTTGCAAGGCTCTCGTCGAAACCCTTGCCCAGCTCTTCGTGCAGACTTTTTCCATGGGCATCCATTGTCACAATACCAGGAAAGTTTAAAAGACGCACCTTCCAGAACGCCTCCGGAGAGCCAAATTCATCTTTTTTGAAGACGTCGAGCACCTCCACCATCGTCTCCGCCGTGGTGACCCCGGCGCCGCCGATCGCGTGAACATAGACCGCCCTGTTTTCCCGGCAGGCGGCAAGCGTCCGGGGACCCATGCCGCCCTTGCCGATGACCACCCGCAACCCAAAGGCGGCAATGACCCGGTCTTCGTAAACCTCTTCGCGGATGCTCGTCGTAGGCCCCGCGGAAACAATGGTCCACTTTCCGCTGTCATTGCGAACAATGGGACCGCAGTGGTAAATCGCCCCGCCGCGATAAATCGCCTTCAGTTCGTCAAATAACCTTCTGTCGCTTTCCGAAAGCGAGTCGCCGCCATCGATCAGCTTTTCCACCATGTACTTGTGCGCCGCGTCGCGGCCTGTCGTGGCAATGCCGGAAATGGTCACGGAGTCGCCCGCGTGAAGCGACAGAATCTGTTCTTCGGATATGGGAATCTGCAATGCTGTCATGGTGCACCTCATTCAATAAAACGCCAGGTTCCGTCGGCATCAAAAACAATTTCCCGCCTTCGGCACTCCCAGCACATGTACGTTATCGTGACGAAATAGCAGGCCGGGTGACGGTTCAATGCCCCAATTTTCACCCCCAGCAGCGTCGTCTCCCCTCCCAGCCCCAAGGGTCCGATTCCCAGGAGGTTGCCCTCCCGAAGCACCCTTGCTTCCAGTTCCGCCAGTTTCGAATCGGGATTGACATCGTCGAGCCTCCGCAGAAGCTGGTGTTTGGAGTGGTTGTAGCCGGAGCTTCTGTCTCCGCCGATACAGACCCCGAGTATCCCCGGAGCGCACCCCTTGCCCTCGGCCTTTCTTACCGAGTCCAAAAGCACCCGTCTTACCCCCTCCAAATCCCTGCCCGCCTTGAGGGCGCCATCCGGAAGGCTGTACTGGCTGCAGACATTTTCGCTGCCGCCCCCCTTGAGAATAAGGGACAGGGAAATGGAGTTTTCATCGCTCTCCTCAAAGTAGAACACCGGACTGCCCGGACCGACGCTGTTGCCGCTGTTCATGCCGCTCACCGGATCAACCGAGTTCGGACGCAAATACTGAACGCCGGTCGCCCGCGCGGTCGCCTCTTCACACGCCTTCGCAATCTCTCTCTGGGAAATGCCCAGCGGGTGACGGATCACAAAGATCGGAAGCCCCGTGTCCTGGCAAAGGGGAAGCTGTTTTTCCCTTGCCCGGGCAATGTTGTCCAGATAGAGAGACAGAATATCCCGCGCCCTCGAATCTGGCTTTTCCTTTTCGCGCGCCTGCCGGATCGCATCTTCCACATCCTGCGGCAGGTCGCAGGCCGTCCTGCGAATCAAATCGAAAACGGCCTCGCCGAAAGCCCCGCCTGCCGCCAACGCCCCTCTTTCTTCCATCATATCAAAGACCTCCGTCCATAAAATGACTGCAAATCTACTTCAGATGCCCGTTCAACTGATCCCTTTTATCCGTCAGCCCCAACAGCTCTTCCGGGTTATCGACGATATAGTCGGGAGACAGCCCGGCCAGCTTCCGGCGGCTGTGCCACCCCCAGGTCGCCGCGACGCTCAACACTCCGGCGGCCTTCGCCTCGACGATGTCTCCCGTCGTATCTCCAATGTAGTAAGTATGTGACGGATCAAACCCGTATTTTGAAAGGGCGTGGCCGATCTTTTCCTGTTTGCTGAAGAGAAAATCCGACCCGAGAATGTCCTGGAAATAGCGAAGATATCCGAATCTGTCCAGCGCTTTTTCGATGACCGGCGCGCTGTTCGATGAGACAACCGCAAGCAGGCAGTCGGACTTCAGGGCGGCAAGCACCGGCACGAACCCTGGAAATGGCTTCATCGTGTTGTAATCCATGGTGGGAAGTATCTCTTTTGCCGCTTTGGAAAACGCGGCAAGATCCACGCCGCGGGATTCCATGGACTCGTAGAAGTTGCCGTCAAAAAGCTTCAGATAGTCGTCGCGGTTTTGGACGATCGGGGTTCCGATTCTTTCAAGAATGCGTCTGACCGCTTCCGAATAGAGAGACAGAGAATCCGCAAGTACGCCGTCAAAGTCAAAAAGGAGCAGCGATTTTACATCAGCCATGCATCTCCTCCTTCTCTATCAAAGCGGAATGGCGATGAAAAAAAACCTGGTAAAGCCGCACCATCCGGACCACGGCGATTGCCATCAAAAGACGCGGTATGTACAGCCAGAAAGGATTCACCCCAAGCGACATGAAAAGCGGCGGATCTTCCACCATCGAGTGGTTCATGCCGATGGAGAGGTGGAGCAACTCCAAATCGTCGCTGCTCAATCGGCCGTTTTTAGCCTCCTCGACAATCACCGCGCCGCCGTAGGAAAGACCGAAAACAACCGCCGTGATCCAGAGAAACCCGACCTTCTGATCGAGCCCCATCAGCTTGAGAAAGGGGGCCAGCGCCTTCACAAAAGGATGAATTAAATCAAACGTCTTGAGCATCTCCAGGACGGTCAGAAGCGCCATGATGATGAAAAATATCTTGACCACAAGGCTTGCTGTGCTTACCGCCCACCGTCCGAGCATCCCCGGAAGATCGAGATTTGCAAAGGCCGCTCCCGTCGCGGCTGCGGGCATGACGGTGGAGCTTCCCACCCAGGGGGTGATGGCAAAGACGAGGGCCACCGCGGCGCCGAGTCGTACCAGAGTCGTTTTCAGCGGGTGAATTCCCGACTTACCCTGAACTATCCCCTCCTGTATCATCGCATGGGCGGTCAGGACAAAAACAGACATCAAGGTTATCTGGCCGGGGCTGAACGGAAAGATGATCATCGCCGCGATGGCGGCATAGACGGAGCTGAGGATTCCGACCAGAAGGGGCAGGGCTGCTTCCGGCGGCAGCGACAGAAACCCCATCAGCGGTTTGAGCAGAAAATCGAGATGAACCAGAACGCCGCTCCAGTCGAGAAACGCCGTAAAAAGGGAAATCGGGATGACGATCTTCATCATCCAGATGAAACCCTCAAACCCTTTTTTTATTCCCCTGCGCAGACCTGCCTGCAGATTGTCCTTCCATGCTTTTTCCATCAGCTCCTTTACAGACCGTCCCTGTTTTCTTTATTTTGCAGATACTCCCACGCCATCTGGATGCCGAGGGCCGTCTTGACGTCAACGATCCTTTTGTCGCGGATCATCCGTCGGGCCTCTTCGAAGGAAACACTCAACACCCGGATATACTCATCTTCATCACCCGGCAGCGACGCGGGACGAAGGTCTGTGGCAAGATAAAAGTACATGTATTCATTGGAGTATCCTGGAACGAGATAGCCTTCGAAAAGTCTGATCAGACGCCCTGCATGAAATCCCGCCTCCTCGGCCAGCTCCCGCTGCACACATCCCTCGACATCCTCGTCGCCCTTTTCCATCGTGCCGGCGGGAATTTCAACAATCATGCCTCCCGCTGCATGCCGGTACTGGTCGATCAAAACCAGATCGCCGTTGGCGCCTACCGGAACGACGGCAATGGTCGGGCGATGGTCAAGCCAGTTGTATTTGAAAGTCCGACCGTCGGGAAGACGGACCTCGCTTTCATACAAATCAAAAATACGGCAGCCGTAAATCTGCCGTCGGTCAAGTTCTCCTTCTTTCATCTCTCCCTCCGACGCGCTCAATTCTTTCTCAATATCGCGTTGATGTTCTGTTCGATTGTCTCTTTCGGCAGGGCGCCGACAAGGCTGTTGATGAGTTTGCCGTCCCTGAAAAACAGCATTGTCGGGATGCTGCGTATGTTGTAGCGAGACGCGACAACCTGGCTTTCATCGACATTGAGCTTGGCAACCCTTATCCCACCCGCGTACTTGGCCGCCATCTCATCGAGTATCGGCGCCACAAGCCGGCAGGGGGCGCACCAGGGCGCCCAGCAGTCAACAAGCGCCGCCCCGGGGGTGGAGAGCACCTCCTTGTCGAAGGTTAAATCGTCCACGTCTATCGGACGGCCCTGATCGGCCGTTACCACAAGATAGGCACCGCATTTGCCGCATCGGGGCTTCTCGTTGAGCCTGTTTTCGGGAATCCTGTTTTTTGCGCCGCAGCTCAGACAGCGGATGATGATCTCATCCAGAGGGCTTCCGCACTTGCCGCAGAGCGGCCGGTCGTGCATTCTTTCTTTCGATATACGGTTTTTGGCGCCGCAGTTCAAACAGCGGATCACCATCTCTTCATTGCTCATAGCGCCACCTTTACACGGACAGGGTTAAGCGTTCGGATCAGTTCCGCCGGGGCCATCTCCGCGAGAACACCCCGGCTGCCGGCATTGATCAGTATTTTAGGCAGAAAGGCGATGTCCTCCTCCATATAAATCCGCAGGCTGTGCTTCGTCCCAAACGGAGACGTTCCCCCGACCCTGTAGCCCGTATGGCGTTCGGCAACGCCGGGTTCGCAGGGGTTTACCGATTTTGCCCCGATCGTTCGCGCCAGCGACTTCGTGGAAACCTTTTTGTCTCCATGCATAAGGATGATAAGGGGTTTTCCGCCGTCGTCTTCCATCACCAGGGTCTTGATGACCATGTTTTCGTCAACGCCCAGCTCGCGGGCGGCAACGGTCGTACCTCCGTGTTCTTCGTAACGGTAGGGTCGCAGCGTAAATTCCATGCCGCTTTTTTTCATAAAAAGAATGGCGGGGGTTGCCGGTATTTTTTCTTTGCCCATTTTTCCTGCCTTCAACCTTTTTAAAGCTCGTTGTAATATAGCCATATAATTTCGTAAGGTCAACAACAAGTCAAAAAAAGAAATGATGCCGGGAGCGGCCGCGACTGCACGGACTGCTTCCTCAATTTTCAGGGGCTTGCCGCCCGTCAGCACGATATTTCACAGTTATACCGAAAGGTTGCGGGCCGGTGTGTAATCGAAGACGAAATGAGCGACACCGGTATCTTCAGCCTGAACGCCGAGAATTTCAATTCCTGCAAGCGCAAAATCGCTCAGAATCTGGAATAATATGGGGACATAATATAAGCTTGAACACCACTAATACGCGCGCGAGGGGGGAATTAAGGGAGTAATACGCGCGAGGGGGGGCTTTTGAAAACTCACGTTTGGAGAGAGCTTTTCTGGCTTGAACCGGCGTCCGGCAGGGCTTCCCCCGGCAGGAGAGATGAGAGGTTTTTTGTGGGACAAAACAAAAAAGCGGTAAAGAAATCGTTAAAAGAAAAAGGGGCTACAGATTTTCTCTGTAACC
>DYTH01000007.1 GCA_020726025.1 Syntrophus aciditrophicus
AATGACAAAAGGGGACAAAATCGACTTTTGACGAGACCATCAAACTTCGTTTTCCGTGTCAAGCCTGGAATGACAAAAGGGGGTAAAACCGCGTTCAAAATAACCCCGTCAAACGGTAATTGGCGACAGGCTCTTATGCCCAGGGGCTGTCAACGGGAAAAATAGTTATTCCGGACATGTTGACTTTTGCAGCGCTTTCTTTCATAATGACGTCCACTGAATCTGCGGAGCGTGGCGGATCAAGCCTCATCAAGACGGAGCAGTCCATGTCAGGTAAAAAATTGCAGCGTACGGCTTTGAACACCAATAAACAGGAGAAGTTATGAAGACAAAGGGGAAGAATAACGAAAAGAAGGAATTGCTGAAGAGTCCGGTGCAGCACATTGACATCGCCTCGTTCGACGCGACGCCGATCGTGGAGGCGATGAAGGGGATGTCGTTCACAGCCCGCGATCTGGCCGTTGCGTCCGACACTTACGACCGGATGCTTGCCGAGAAAAAGTGCGGGATCATTCTGACGATCGCCGGGAGTACCAGCGCCGCCGGGTGCATGCAGATTTACGTCGATATGGTGAAAAACAACATGGTCGATGCGATTGTCGCGACCGGGGCGACCGTTGTCGATATGGACTTCTTTGAGGCGCTCGGGTTCCGTCATTACCAGGGTACGCCGTTCATTGACGACCGCATTCTGCGCAGCCTTTACATCGACCGGATATACGACACCTATATCGATGAGGACGAGCTTCAAATCTGCGACAAGACGATTCAGAAGATCGCCGACAGCCTTGAGCTGCGGCCGTACTCGTCGCGCGAATTTATCCGCGAGATGGGGCGCTACCTTGTCGAGAATTCCGTCAAAAAGGAATCCCTCGTGCAGACGGCCTTCGAGCATGACGTGCCGATTTTCTGCCCCGCCTTTTCGGACAGCAGCGCCGGTTTCGGCCTGGTCATGCATCAGGTGCAAAAGCCGAAGAAACACCTGTCGATCGATTCGGTGAAGGATTTCCTGGAGCTGACACAGATCAAGATCAAGGCCAAAACCACCGGGCTTCTGATGATCGGCGGCGGCTCGCCGAAGAACTTCGCCCAGGACACGGTCGTCTGTGCCGAGATACTCGGGAAGGATGCCGATATGCACAAGTACGCCATCCAGATCACCGTGGCCGACGTCCGCGACGGCGCCTGCTCCAGCTCGACGCTCAAGGAGGCGAACTCCTGGGGAAAGGTTGACTTGAGCAACGAGCAGATGGTCTATGCGGAGGCCACTTCGGTACTCCCGCTTCTGGCAAGTTACGCCTACCACAAGGGCAACTGGAGAAAGCGCAAGCCATGGCATTTTGCCACGCTGTTCGATTGATGAAGAGGCTGCCGAGAAGGAACAGCTCTTTGGCGCCGCATCCAAAAGACGAGAAAACGGGCGCCAAACAGGAGATGATGGCTATAACATAAATCGGCTATATAAATGTTTTTATTGAACAACTATAAAGCCGATTTTTCATGATACCCCCAAATTTCAAGGTGTATAAAAATTGATACGCATATTCCCCCCCCCACAAAAATCCCGGATTGGAACGTGAATTTTTGAAAGCACCTCGCGCGTATTGTGCTGAAAACTTGCCTTGCCTTCGTGGGGGGGGGGAGGGTATATACTATTTGCCAGTTAGTGGTGGGTCCATCGTGGAGCTACCTGAATAGTTACGATTTATCAAGATCAACGAGGTCTTTTATTCATTTTGATGGTGAATCACGGTTTCTGACATGGATATTCCCCGGATATTACCGGCGTGTGTCTCTGGCAATAATCAAGTATGGCGCCCACGAAATTAGACCTTTTCGGCAACAAGATCACCCATTGCCCTGGCGCCTACTATTGCGGCGCCTTCCTGTCGGATATCCACCGTCCGGAAGCCCTCTTTCAGCACCAGACGAACGGCATTCTCGACGGCATTCGCCTCTTCGGACATGCCAAAAGAATGGCGGAGCATCATCGCCATCGAAAGGATCGCGGCAAGGGGATTGGCGATTCCCTTGCCGGCAATATCCGGGGCGGAACCGTGGCTTGGCTCGTACAGCGCCGTTTTTTCGCCTTGGCTGGCCGAGGGTTGCATTCCCAGCGAACCGGTCAGCATCGACGCCTCGTCGCTCAGGATGTCGCCGAACATGTTCGACGTAACGATCACGTCAAATTGCCCGGGATTGCGTATCAGCTGCATCGCGCAGTTGTCCACATACATGTGCTGAAGTTCGACGTCCGGGTAGTCGCGTCCTGTTTCGGTCGCCACGTCCCGCCAGAGCTCTGTTGCCTCGAGGACGTTGGCCTTGTCCACCGAAAGGAGCTTTTTTTGCCGGCCCCTGGCCAGCTCGAAGGCGCTCTTCATTATCCGCCGGATATCCGCCTCGGCATACACCATCGTGTTGATCCCGATCCGCTGGCCGTTCTCCACACGCACACCCCGGGGCTGTCCGAAATAGATATCCCCCAGCAGTTCACGAACGATGAGCAGATCGATCCCCCGGATCACCTCCGGCTTGAGGGGCGAGGCGTCTATCAACTCCTCAAAGACGACGACCGGCCGGAGATTGGCATAAAGACCAAGCCCCGAGCGAAGCCCGAGGAGAGCCCGCTCTGGCCGGAGGCTGTAATCGAGTGACTCCCACTTCGGCCCGCCGACGGCGCCCAGAAGGACGGCGTCGGCGGCCGCTGCCATCTCCAGGACGGCTGCGGGCAGGGGGATTCCGTAACGGTCGCAGGCTGCGCCCCCGACAAGCCCCTCCTCCATCTCGAACTGTACGCCGGCGTGTTTGGCCACGATCCCGAGAACCTTCTTGGCCTCATTCATGACCTCCGGCCCTATCCCGTCGCCCGGCAGAACCGCAATATTGTACTTTTTCATTTCGCCCTCCCTTTCGCGATGTGATTCATCAGTCCGCCGTCGGCAATGAGTTCCTGCATAAAGGGAGGCACCGGCTGAATGCGGACAGGATCGGCGCTGACACCAGGGATCCGGATCAGCCCGGTGTCGGCATCTACTTCGATCTCAGAACCATCGGTCACCTCACCCCAAAGAGTGCGGGATTCGAAAATGGGGAGTCCCATATTGAAAGAGTTTCGGTAGAAGATCCGGGCGAAGCTCCTGGCCACGACACAGGCGATCCCGGCCGCCTTGATCGCGATAGGGGCGTGTTCCCGCGAAGAACCGCAGCCGAAATTCTCCCCACCGACAATGATGTCCCCCTTTTTCATCTTCTTCATGAAATCGGGATCGGCATCCTCCATGCAGTGTGCAGCCAGCCCCTGCGGATCCCGGATGTTCAGATACCGGGCCGGGATGATTGCGTCGGTATCGATGTTGTCGCCAAATTTCCATATTTTTCCTGTGAATTTCATATCTTTACGTCCTTTCTTATCGGTTCCTCGTTACAATTGTTCCGGCCCGGCAAGGCGACCGGCCACTGCCGTTGCTGCGGCCACGGCCGGGCCGGCGAGGTAAACCTCACTTTCCGGATGCCCCATCCGCCCGACAAAGTTACGATTCGTCGTCGAGACCGACCGCTCGCCCTTGGCAAGGATCCCCATATAGCCGCCCAGACAGGGACCGCAGGTCGGCAGGCTGATCACACCGCCGGCATCAAGAAAGATATCAAAGAGTCCTTCTTTCATCGCCTGCCGGTAAATTGCGGGTGTCGCAGGGATGATGATGAGCCGATGCCCGTAAGCAATATGCCGTCCCTTCAGGATTTCGGCGGCAACACGCAGATCCTCGATCCAACCGTTCGTGCAGGAACCGATGAACGACTGGTCGATCGGGACGTTCCCGACCTCGCTGATCCCCTTCGTGTTGGAAGGAAGATGGGGGAAAGCGACCTGGGGCTCGATTTTCGTCACGTCGATATCGATAGTCGAATGGTAAAGGGCATCGGGATCGGAGGTGTAAAATTCGTAGGGGCGCTCCGCACGTTTTCGGACATAGACTTCTGTAATCTCGTCGGGAATAAATATCCCGCTTTTCCCCCCCGCCTCGACAGCCATGTTCGCCATCGTCATGCGGTCGGCCATCGGCAACACCCGGAAAATCTCGCCGACAAACTCCATAGCCCGGTAGAGGGCGCCGTGAACACCGATCCGGCCGATCGTATAGAGGATCAGGTCTTTCCCGGAAACCCAGGGACGAGCATTCCCGTGATAAATGAACTTTATCGTCTCCGGCACCTTGAACCAGAGTTCGCCGGTAATCATCGCCGCAGCCAGATCCGTGCTCCCAACACCGGTGGCGAAGGCCCCCAGCGCCCCATACGTGCAGGTATGGCTGTCGGCGCCGATAACGACATCCCCGGGAACCACGATCCCCTTTTCCGGAAGGAGCGCATGCTCGATACCCGCCTCGCCGACCTCGAAATAGTGGGTGATGGCCTGTTCATGGGCAAAATCCCGCATCAGCTTGCATTGTTCGGCCGAATCGATATCTTTATTGGGGGCAAAATGGTCGGGAACAAGAACCACCTTCTTCGTATCGAACACCTCTTTTCCCCCTGCCTTCCGGAATGCGTCGATGGCAATCGGCGCTGTAATATCGTTTCCGAGGGCGATATCCACCCTGGCGTTGATCAGCATCCCGGGCCGCACCTCTTCAAGTCCCGCGTGCCGACTGAGTATCTTCTCCGTTATGGTCATTCCCATGTCTGTATTCTCCTTGAATGATTCGTCTGTCGCCGCGAACCGCGGCTACCTGGTTGTTTATATAACCTTCACCTGCCGGGGGTTTTTGCCCAACCATTCCAGACGGTTCAAGGCATTGATATAGGCCTTGGCCGACGCAACCAGAATGTCGGGATGGGCGCCCCACCCCACAGCGGAACGACCGTTGAACTTGAGCTGCACCGTCGCCTCCCCCTGGGCGTCGGTTCCGCCCGTCATCGCAGCTACTGCATACTTCAAAAGAGGGTAATCGGTCCTGGTGATCTTTCGGATCGCCGCGAAGGTGGCATCCACCGGCCCGACGCCAAAACCTGCCTCCTGTACCATCTGTCCGTCCACCTCCATCTGCATCGTCGCCGTCGGCACCGCGGCATTCCCGCTGACCACGTTGAGGTAGAGAAAACGGTACTTTTCCTCTTGCCGGGATGACTCCTCATAGAGGATTGCCTCGATGTCCTCGTCGAAGACCTCTTTTTTTATGTCGGCAAGTTCCTTGAAGCGGACGAAAATGCTGTTAATCTCCTCCTCCCCCAGCTCATATCCCATCTCCTGCAGGCGGTTGGCGATGGCGTGACGGCCCGAATGCTTGCCCATGACAATTTGCGTATCCGAGATCCCCACGGACTGAGGGGTCATGATCTCGTAGGTTGTCTTCTCCTTGATCATGCCGTCCTGGTGAATGCCTGACTCATGGGCAAAGGCATTGGCGCCGACTATCGCCTTGTTCGGCTGGACGGCGATCCCGGTAATCTGCGTGAGAAGGCGCGATGCCTGATGAATATACTCGCTCTTGATTCCGGTATGGAAACCGAAGAGGTCTTTCCGGGTCTTAATCGCCATGACCACCTCCTCCATCGCGCAGTTGCCGGCCCTCTCACCGATCCCGTTGATCGTGCACTCCACCTGGCGGGCGCCGTTTTGCACTGCGGCGAGCGTATTGGCCGTAGCCAGGCCCAGATCGTTGTGGCAATGGACCGAAACGACCGCCTGGCGGATGTTTGGCACCCGTGCGAAGAGCGTCGCGATCAGTTCACCGAACTCCTCCGGGATGGCATAGCCCACCGTGTCCGCGATGTTGATCGTTGTCGCACCTGCGGCAATCACCGCCTCAACCACCTCGCAGAGATAATCCCTGTCGGTCCGGGTGGCGTCCATCGGCGAGAACTCCACGTTCCCGGTGTATCCACAGGCACATTTGACTGCCGCGACGGCTTCTTTGAGAACCTCTGCCCGGGTCTTCCGTAGCTGGTATTTAAGGTGGATGTCCGACGACGAAAGGAAGGTATGGATCCGGGGCATCGCCGCCCCGGAGATCGCCTCCCAGGCCCGCTTGATGTCGGCGGCATTCGCCCGGGCAAGCGCCGCGATCTGACACCCCCGGATTTCCCGTGCGATTCGCTGAACGGAGGCAAAATCACCGTCCGACGCCACCGGAAACCCGGCCTCGATGATATCCACGCCCATCTTCTCGAGCTGGCGCGCGACCAGCAGTTTTTCGTCCGGGTTCATGCTTGCCCCCGGCGACTGTTCTCCATCCCGTAACGTCGTATCAAAAATAAAAACCTTCCCCTTTGTTTCTTCCATAGCTGACTCCTTTCCCCAAAAATAAAAAAGGCCATGGGTTTTCCACCCATGGCCTTCAGATTTTGATCGTTTGATCGGTTGTCAGGAAAATCCTGGATGCGACGGGTGGCGGGGCCTGTTTGACAGGCGAATAAGAGCGAGGCCCAAAAGATTGGGCAACAAAATTATGCTGATTATGTTCACTCTCTGCGCTGCTGTCATTTCAAGAAAACCTCTCACCGTGCCTCCTGGTCTTTCCAGGTGGCGGCAATCCTAAAATATATCAGGGACACTGTCAAGCTCTTTTTGTCAACCTTTTTATCCACAGTCCCCCTTTCACTTCACCGTCGAGAGTGCAAACTTGTATTTACCAGCAAGGCCTTTTTCAATGTTGCGCGAAACCATGCAATGGTTTATTGTTCCGCAAATCCTGATCATAGTGGGGAAAAAAACATGACCGACAGCAGCCGCACCGACGTCAAAACGATATTCACGCTGACCATGCTCCACTTCATGGCGGATTTTTATATTTCCTTCATCACGCCCCTCTATCCGGCATTTGTCGGCAAACTGTCCCTCTCCCTCGCCCAGATAGGCCTCATCGCCGGAACGATGCGGGTCATGGCCTTCGTCGTTCAGCCGGCAGTGGGCTATTTTGCCGACCGCTACCGCTCCCGGATTTTCATCATTGGAGGGCCGCTTCTCACGATACTCTTCGTCTCCCTGGCCGGGCGCGCCGAATCCTTTTACGGACTGCTTTTTTTCGTAATGATCGCCTCCATCGGCTCCTCCCTCTTTCACCCCTCCACGGCGGGCATGATCGCCAACTATGCCGGCCGCCATTTCGGCTTCTGCATTTCCATCTTCAACATGGGAGGAACCCTCGCCTTCGGCGTCGGCCCGCTTTTTATCACTGCTTTGGTCAACCGGTACGGGCTGGAATCGATGCTCTGGACTGCGGCTCCCGGAATGCTGCTGATGGCAGCGCTCTACAGGATAACGCCGCGTCCGCTGGGCGAAGGGCTCCGGGGGCAGGGATTCACCGCCGCGATCAAGGCGGCCTTCGGCAAGGCGTGGAAAATGGTTCTTCTCATCTGGGCGGTTATGGTTCTTCGCACCTTCGTCACCCAGTCTTTTCTGACCTTTGCCCCGATCCATTTCTCCCGTCAGGGGTATTCCCTCGTCTCCATAGGATTGGTCATATCGCTTTTTACCACGGCGGGGGCCGTAAGCGGTCTTATTGCCGGACGTCTTTCCGACCGCATTGGGTACCGGCCGATTTTCACCTTCGCATTCATTCTGGCCACCCCGGCGCTGTATCTGCTGCTTTTGCTTCCCGGAAAATGGATTTACCCGGCGTCAGCCGTCGCCGGTTTTCTGATCTTCGCGACGCTGCCGCTTGGGCTGGTGATGGCGCAGAAACTGGCGCCGGATGGAAAATCCATGGTTTCCAGCCTGATGATGGGGCTGGGTCAGGGGATCGGGGGGATGCTCACCCCCATCGTGGGAATGGCCGCCGAAACCTTTTCCATTCCGACGGTTCTTTATGTTCTGGCAACACTTCCGGTATTGAGCCTTGGCCTTGTGCGGCTCTTTCCGGAAGACCAACTGCGTGCGAAGGTAATCTAAAAAGGAGACGCCATGACCGCCACCCACAACATTTTCTCCGACGTACCGGCTGAAATCAGAGGGGAATTCTTCCAGGACATCCTGCGGAGCGACCATGTCAGAATTGAGAGAATCGTCTCGCATGGAGAGAAAGCGAAGCTTAATGTTCACAAATCGCCGGACGGATTCTGGTACGATCAACAGGAAAATGAATGGGTTCTGCTGGTTGCGGGGACAGCGGAACTCTCTTTCGCAGACGGCCGCCGGGTTGCCCTTCTTCCCGGCGATCACCTGCTTATCCCGGCACACACACGGCACCGCGTGGAAAAAACCGACCCGGAGCAAGACACCATCTGGCTGGCCGTCCATTTTTGAACATAAAGCGCCATGTTCATAAAGCCTCAGGTTTGGAACAGACTGAAAAGACAAGGATGATGCTCTCGTCAAAAGTCGATTTTGCCCCCTTTTGTCATTCCGTGCTTGACGCGGAAAGCGAAGCTTGATGCTCTCGTAAAAAGTCGTCACACCGGTGAAAACCGGTGTCCAGTGTTTTTGTAACGCGTTGAAATCTCTGGATTCCGGTTTTCACCGGAATGACGATTCCTGGACATTTTTGACTTTTGACGAGCTCATCAAGCTTAATGTTCATAATCCAGTGAATTTAGGTGCTTCTGGATTCCGGCTTTCGCCGGAATGACGGTTTTTGGACTTTTTACGAGAGCATCAAAAATGACGGACAGACAGTATAATCCACAATATCTCGTAATATTGGATTATTCCGGCACACTGAGCGTCGAGGCCCCTGCCTTCGGGAGACCGGACAACCTTGTGCGGGCCCTTGCCGAAAGCGGCCTTGCCGCCTGCGGCGTTGCCACCCCCGCTGTCTTCTGGGAGAGCATCGTCTTTCCGACCTGGGACGAAGCGGGGAAAACCGGCGTCGGCTTCGCCCGATCGATGGCAGACCGAATCGCGGAACTCGACCTTCCCGTTGCCATCCCCGCCGCAGGAAACACCCCCTCCCGCCCGGAACGGCCCTCTCGTCCCTCATCCAGCAAACTGCCCCCTGCGTCGATTGCCGAAGCGGCAGAGCGGTTCGTCTCCATGTACCTCGCCCATTCCCGCCCGGAGCCCCTCTGGCGGTCCTTTCTCGAGAGGTTGCGAAAAGACGACAGGCTTGCCGTTATTGTCGCAACCGATCACTACGCCGAGGCGACACCGGCCATTGTCTGCTATCTGCGCGACTGGGGGATACCAGCCGAGCGGCTGAAAAACGACGCAGCGCCAACTCAGCCCCCGCCTTTCCTTGTCGCCAATTCGGCCGATCTTGGTTTCTGGAAGGCGGAGAGACCCTTCTGGGAGACCGTCAGGAAGCGCCTGCCTTACAACTTTCATCATATTGTTATTATAGACGATTTCGGATTCAACGAGGCGGACGTCGCCGGTTACGGAATGCTCTCCCGCGTCCGGGAGCGCCGAATCGACACAAAAGCCGTCCTGGAGGACGTATTTCAAACCGGCGTATCGGCGCTGCCGTTTCTGACGCAAAGGGGAGACAGGCGCCGGCGGGATGCCCTGCACGAACGCGTCCTGAAGACCATCAGAAAATTCGAGGGGTTGCTCGCGCTCCATCGTGTCCTGGGCTAAACGGCTCCACGTACAAGAATAATCTCTTGACACAACCCAGCCCTGTGTTAAGTGAACGCGACGTCCCGGTTGCCCCCTTTTTACGGCGGAAACGGGATCATGGAAGCGACGGCAACGCACTGAATATTTTTAACGATTACGGAGATTGATTATGGCCGGCATTAAAAAGGGGATTATTCTTGCGGGTGGGGCCGGGAGCAGGCTCTACCCCCTGACGCTGGTGGCAAGCAAGCAGTTGCAGCCGGTTTACGACAAACCGATGATTTATTATCCGCTGTCAACACTGATGATCGCGGGCATCCGGGATGTCCTGATCATCTCGACGCCCCAGGACACGCCGCGTTTCGAGGCGCTTCTCGGCGACGGCTCGCGCTGGGGAATTGCGATTTCCTACAAGGTGCAGCCCAGGCCGCAGGGGATTGCCCAGGCATTCATCGTCGGCGAGGAGTTCATCGCGGGGGACCCGGTCTGTCTGATTCTCGGCGACAACATCTTTTACGGAAAGATGGGGCTCGATGCGATCATCGGTGAATTCACACAAGGGGCAACCGTTTTCGGATACTACGTCAACGACCCGGAACGCTACGGCGTCGTCGAATTCGATGCGGCTGGAATGGCCGTCAGCATCGAAGAAAAACCGAAAACGCCAAAATCGTCCTATGCGGTGCCCGGGCTCTACCTCTACGACGAACAGATCACCCGGATCGCCCGGGAACTCAAGCCTTCGGCGCGCGGGGAGCTGGAGATAACAGACGTCAATATGGAGTACCTGCGGCGCGGGCAACTGCATGTCGTCCCGCTCGGCCGGGGGATCGCCTGGCTCGACACGGGCACCCATTTGAGTCTCCTCGAGGCAAGCCACTTCATCGGCACGCTCGAGGCGAGGCAGGGGCTCAAAATTGCCTGCCTCGAAGAAATCGCCTTCCGCAAGGGGTTCGTTGACCGGGCGAAAATGCAGGAGGTGATCGACAACACACCCCGCTCGAGCTATCGCGACTATCTGGAGAGGATATTCAGGGAAAAGGAGTAGCATGGCTCGGAAAAGTTGGTCGCCGGAAAGCGCCCGGCGAAAGCCGGGGGCCCCAACGGGATGAAAAGTATGGATTATGAACATGAAGCTTCGGTTTCTTGTTTTTTTATGCGGAAGTTGAGGGCTAAGTCACTATAGCCGAGGGCGAAACCCGGGGAAGCTAATGTTTCCACGGATCGTCCTGATGATGGTTCGTTCTGTTTTCTCTGAACGTTAAAAATCCGAGCACCCTGATTTTTTTTGCGGCGCCAGATTCTGGCATTCAGAACTGCATGATATAATTAAGCGTTTCACGCGAGTTTGAAAATTTGCCTCTTCCGTAAATGACCGGCGGTCAGAAAAAACAGGGGCATGGTTCGGGACAGTTCCACGCGGTGAGGCGTCTTTGTCTGTCCCGGTGCGCGCCGACCTTTGCACGCAATTGCCGCGCAATCACAGCCCCATCAAAAAATGACGGACGACAACCAGGATGCAGGCAGCCCCTGTAATCTGCATGCATTTTTGCGATGCGGCTTATGAAAATGGCGGCAGGTTTCTCTTGCTATTTTGAACGGAATATGGCGACGAATGAGCCATCGAAAATCACAGGGCGCAGGGGTAAAAATGCACATCGTGACAGCTTATTTTGAGGGCGCCGAACACAACGGGACGGGAAATATCGATTTTCGCTTGGGGGAATCGGAACTCCGGAAATGGACGATCTGGCCGGACACCCCCGTGGCCGCCGAACGTCTGAGGATGCTTGCCTTGATCTGCGGCGGCAATAAATCCCCGCGCCTTTTCACGGCATTTTCACCCGCGGCGGGCAGCCCGGACAAAAACATCCTCAAACTGGAATTCGTCCTTGCCCGACACGCCCCCCGCGATATTCGGCGGGCAGATTTCCCCTCGTCTCGTCGGGCCTGGAGACGCTGCCTGAAGGCGGTCTGCGAACCCTGACAAAACAGGCCTGCTGCCGTTGCGACAGCGACATCCCGCATCGCAATAACCCGCTTGGAATCAGCCTGCGTAAAAATATCGCGCTGGCCTACGGACCCCGGTGGCAGCTCCATGACGGCACGGACTGTTTTGACTTTTCGCGGACAACCGATGCCTCCGACCGCCTGCTGCCCCTTTTCGACAGCGGGGCCCGTTTAACCGATCCCGTTTTTTTTCTTGAAAAACTCCGCTACCGGGTGCGCAAGGGGCGTCTGCCTGCCGTGCGGACAATGGAACTGCTGCGCGCCTTTTTCCGGACGGATTGCGGGGTGGATACGGAACGGTGGACGGACGGAGACGTTTCTTTTGCCGAAGAGTGGAAAAAATTGTCCCCCTGGCAGATACAGGCCGTCGCCCCCGTCATCGACGCCGTTCGCCATCTGCTGGATGCCACGCCCCATGATCTGAACCCGATGGAGAGACCGGGCGTCATGCTGTGGCGGTTTTCTCCGTCATTCTGCCGCGATCTCCGTTTCAACGAGTGGCTCAAGGCGCTGGATCGCCTGTTTCCCTCCATGCAGTTTGTGGTTGCGCTTCCGGCGGATGCAAAGGAGACGCTTCCCCGCGAGCCTGGGGAAAAGAGGCTGATGCTGCCCGCAGTCGTCGCCGGAAACGCAAAAACGAGGCCCCTTCATCTGGGGCGCATGGGCGCCGGGGAGATTCTGCTGATCGATGTGGATGGAAACATTCCGAATGTCGCGCTGATGAAATTGAGCGCCTTTTACCGGCGCGAGGGCTTTAAAACGAGGCTGGCGCGGCGGGAGCGCTGGGATGTGGAGTCGGTGGAACAGGTTTTTGCAAGCTGCACCTTCCACTGCGACACATCGCGTAAACGGATGGCGCGGCTTCAAAAAAGGTTCGGGGAACGTCTGCGGGCAGGCGGCTCCGGGCTTGATCTGAAACTGCGGCTTCCCGCCGGAATCGAAGCCATGCCCGCCGATTACAGCCTGTACGACGAAACGGCGGAAAAGGCCGTCGGCTTTCTCACCCGTGGGTGCCCCTTTGCCTGCCCCTTCTGCCTTGTTCCCATCAAAGAAGGCTTACCGAAACAGGTCAGCGATTTTGACGATCTGCTTCAGGGCAGAACAAAACTTGTTCTTCTGGACGACAACATCCTTTCCCACCCCCGGGCGGATCAATTTCTGGAGGAGATGGCCGCAAGAAAGCTGGAGGTCAATTTCAATCAGACACTGGATCTGCGGCTTGTGGACAGAACCCGGGCCGGGCTGCTTCGGCGCATTTCCTGCCGGAATTACCGTTTTTCCCGCGTCAACTACCACTTCAGCCTCAACGGAACGGGGAATCTTGATCTGTTGCGGCGCAATTACGATTATCCGGGTTTTAGAAACAGAGAAGACAACGTCGAATTTGTCTGCATGTACGGGTTTGATACGACACTGGCCGGGGATGTCGAGCGTTTTCAATTTCTGCGGTCGCTGTCTGGGGGGTATGTTTTTTTGCAGGAGTACATGCCCATTCCCGGGGGGGGCGAAGGCGGAAATCCCGCTTTCTTCGACGATCGGGCGGAAGAGCTCGTCAATCAGCTTATCAAAATCTGTTTTCCGCAGAACATGAAGAGCATGGAGAAGTACTATCGATGGCTGAGCCGCCTCTATTTTGAAAAATTCGGCACATTGCACATGCCGCTGGTCGATACAATTTTTCGCTACAACCACCGCGATCGCAAGGGGATGTACATCGCGGCGCATGAAAAGGCGCAGGGCAAAGGCCCCGGCGCAATGGTCAGCCCTCGCCGTTTCTATTGAGCTCGACGGTGACGCCGTCCGCCGCGGAGCCGGGCTCGAGTATCATCAACCGCACCCGCCCCGTCGCCGCCACCCGGCCCCGGTCGTCTTTTATCTCCGCTTCCCAGACATGGGAACGTCTGCCCATGAAAACGGGCCGTGCCGTGCCGCGCAGAACGCCGGATCGCACGGCGCGCAGAAAGGACGTGGAATTATCGAGCCCGACGGCGCTCTTGCCCTCGGAATAGACGCTCATCGCCGCGCCCGTACTGCAGAGCGTCTCGATCATGCCGCAGTAAACGCCGCCATGAACAATTCCGTAGGGCTGGCGATGTTTGTCTTCGATGTCCAGTTCGGCAATGTATTCATCCTGTACGGCCTTGACGAAGCGAAGCCCCATGGACCTGTTAAAGCCGCCCATGATGTCGTTGAGCATTTCTACGGCATTTTCGGGGAAATTATCCATTTTTTCTTCTCCTTTATCAGCGGTGCAATATTGATGAACTCGTCAAAAGTCGATTTTGCCCCTTTTGTCATTCCGTGCTTGACACGGAATCCAGTGAATTTAGGTGCTTATGGATTCCGGCTTTCGCCGGAATGACGGTTTTTGGACTTTTGACGAGAGCATCAATATTGGCGTCCGTCCATTCCATCGCATGATCGGCATCAGTGAAGCGCTGGCGCCGTTTACTATGCAAAACAGGACTTGACAAGAAAAAACAGCTCCCCTATACCGCACGAAACAAAAAAGGGGGAAAAGCACATGAACATCATGGAGACAACCATCCCGGGAGCGCTGATCATCGAGCCGGATGTCTTCGGCGACGAACGGGGTTTTTTCTACGAGAGTTTCAACCAGAGAATCTGGGAGGAGAAAACGGGGCTGAAGACGCAATTTGTTCAGGACAACCATTCCCGCTCCGCCCGTCATGTGCTGCGGGGGCTGCACTACCAGGAAAAGCAGCCCCAGGGCAAGCTGACGCGCGTCATCATCGGCGAGGTTTATGACGTTGTGGTGGATATCAGAAAAAATTCGCCGACTTTCGGAAAATGGGAGGCGGTCATCCTCTCCGCCGAAAACAAACGTCTGCTCTGGGTGCCGGAGGGGTTCGCCCATGGCTTTCTGGTGCTCTCCGATGTCGCTGAATTTCTCTACAAAACAACCGATTACTGGGCGCCCGCCCATGAGCGGACAATCCTCTGGAACGACCCCACCCTCGCCATCGACTGGCCCCTCACGGATGAACCAAACCTCTCCGCGAAGGACAGGGCAGGGCAGAAATGGAACGCGATTCCGTTTGAATAGCCCCATGCCCGGGCCGATTTTTTCTACAGGAGCTAAAGACGGGCAAAGGCGTCTCGAATCGCCTCGAGAAAATGGCGGCGGTGAAACAAAAAAGCGCCGACATGACCGGTCTTGAGCCACTGCATCGAGGAGCCGGGCCAGTGCGAGTGAAGCAGATGGGCGGAGTACGGCGGCACGTATCCGTCGTTTTTTGCCCCCACAAGAAAGGAAGCCTCGGGCTTCCGGGGCGCGGGAAGCCGCGTCAGATTTGTGACGTCAAGAAACTCCCGCATGAATGCCCTTGCCTTTTCACCGCTGCCGAGTTCCTGGTCCAGCACGTCCCAGGCGAGATAACGGCTCAAGAGCCCCTCGGTGAAAACCGCGCTGGCCGAATGGGCGGCAAGGCAGCCGATCATGGCGACCGGCGATTCCTCAAGCGCCGCCACCCGCGCCGCGATGCTTCCCCCCATGCTGACGCCGCAGATGCCGGTTTTTTTGTACCCCTGCTTCTTCAGCCAGAATAAAAGGGAACGCCCCTCTTCGGCGGCAGCCCCGCCCATCGCCGCCAGATCGCTGAAGTGATTCAGCATCTTCTTCTGCTGTCCGGCAGGCCGGCGCCGCCCGTACCAGGGATTTTCCAGGATAACGGAACCGATGCCGTATTTCAAAAGCGGCAGGGCAAAAAACTGTCTGCGGCGGGAAAATCCCTCATCGCCGGTTGCGGCCAGATGGATGCATACGGGGGTTTCCGGCATGGCCTTCCGGGGCATAACCATCTCGAAAAAGGCCTGTTCACTTTCACGGGGAAGCGGCATGTCGCTGTACGGAGAAAGAAACGCGCCCTGACGGAAAACGGCGTCCGGTGTTTCCCGTGTTTGGCTCCAGACGACATCGATTGGCCGGGGGGCGCCTGGCTGATCGCCCCTTCGAATCATCTCGCAAAGGCGGGGCAAGTCGCCCCAGCCATCCTTGAAAAAAAGCAGCTTATTTGAATGGCTGGCGTAGATGCGGTCAAGGATGCTCGTCATTCTTCAGCCTTCTTTCCGACAGCCTATTTCATCACACGGGCAAGCTCCGCTTTCATGGCCTCCAGGCTGATGGGCTTTACCATCCGCCCCCGGAAGCCGTACCGCTCGAAATGGGCCATCACCGGGTCGTTGGAGTAACCGCTTGCCACAATCACCTTCGCTTCGGGGTTGATCTCCAGGATATTTTGCACCGCCTCCTTACCGCCCATCCCGCCGGGAATCGTCAGGTCCATCACCACCAGCGCGTAGGGGGCGCCGCTGGCCTGAGCCTCGCGGTATTTGGCCGTCGCCTCTTCGCCATCCCCGGCAAAATCAGCAGAATAACCCAAAGCCTCAAACATGTCGCCCACGACCATTCTTACCAGCTCCTCGTCGTCCATGATCAGCACACGCCCACCGTCCGGGCGGGCGCCGTCCGGCTCTTCCCCGGAACCGGCGTTTGGGGTTTGTCCCGAACGATCCGCCGGCAGGTGAATGGTGAAGGTCGTCCCGCGACCCACCTCCGAAGTTATCCCTATATGGCCGTTGTGCCTCTTGACGATGCTGTAAACCGTGGCAAGCCCCAGTCCGCTTCCGGTCTCTTTCGTCGTGAAATAGGGGTCGAAAATCATCCCCAGATGGTCGGGCGCAATCCCGACACCCTCGTCTTTGAGAGTCAGCTTCACGAAAGAACCGCTCGCTGGAAGTCCGGACGTCCCCACCGAATTCAGGCGCTCAACGTTCTCCCCCGCAATGTGAAGAACGCCCCCGTCGGGCATCGCCTGCCGGGCGTTGATCACCAGATTCGCGATTAACTGGCCGAACTGTCCGCTATCCGCCTTCAGCGGCCAGAGCTTCTCCGGAAAATCGAGAATGGCCTTCACGCTGCTTCCAGTCAAGTTGAAGGAGACAATCTTCTCGATGACCTCCTTCACCCCCACCGCCTCCAGAATCGGCTCCCCTCCTCTGGAAAACGTCAACAACTGCTTTGTCAAATGCGTTGCCCGTTCCGTCGCCTCCCAGGCCCGGAAGATGTATTTGTGCGCCGGGTGATCCTCCGCAATCTTGAGTTTGGCCAGTTGGAGATTGCCAAAGATGCCGGTCATGATGTTATTGAAATCATGGGCGATCCCACCGGCCAGAATCCCCACCGACTCGAGTCTGTGCGCCCTGGCCCGCTCCTTCTCCGCTTGTTTGCGTTCACTTACATCCCGCAGGACAAGCAGCAGGGAGGCGACCCGGCCGTCCTCCATGAGCGGGGCGTAGCTGTTCTCCACTTCGAGGATATCTCCTTTTTTGCCTTTCAGGAGGAACTCGAACATGCCCGATTGCCTGGTTTCAATGATCTTCTGAATCTCCGCGAAGCCCCGCTCCATGTCCTCTTCGCGGGCAAAATAGTTTGCGACACTGGTTCCGATGACCTCGGCCGGGGAGTGTCCGCTCCACACCTCTGCGGCGGGGCTTGCGTAGAGAATCGTCCCATCGAGGGAAATATGGAGGACAGCATCCAAGCTGCTTTCCGTAAGCAGACGGAACTTCTCCTCGCTTGCCAGAAGCGCCTGCTCGGCATTTTTCCGGGCGGTGATATCCTCCTTGACCGCCAGATAATTGGTGATCTTTTTATTTTCCTCGTCCCAGAGCGGGGAGATGGTCGCCTGCTCCCAGTACAGCTCGCCGTTTTTCTTTTTGTTGTGCAATTCGCCACTCCAGACACGCCCGGCGGAGATGGCGCCCCACATATCTTCGTAGAGCGCGGCGGGCTGCGTACGGGCATTGAGAATCCGCGGGTTCAAGCCCTGCGCCTCGACCGCCGTGTAGCCGGTAAGTTCCGTGAACTTCGGATTGACGTACTGGATGTTTCCGTCGGTATCGGTGATAACTATCGTGTTGGCGCTCTGTTCAACGGCCGTGGAGAGCGTGCGGAGCCTCTCCTCAAGCTCCTTGCGGGCGGTGATCTCAAAAAAGGATGTGATGACGGACGGTCTTCCCTTCCAGGTCATGGCGCCGGAAGAAATGTCCACCCAGATCGCGGCGCCGTCCTTGCGAGCAAGCTGGATTTCGTAACGCTCCGGGACATCTTCGCCGCGCTGGCGGGCCTCCCCCCGCTGCCGCACCAGTTTCTGAAAATCCGGGTGAACCGATTCCCAGAAGTTCATCCGAAACAATTCTTCTTCCGAATATCCTATAATCCGCAGAGCGGTCGGGTTTGCATAGACAAATTTCCCGTCCTGGTGAACCATGATCGCCGAAGCCGTCGATGCGGCCAGGGCCCGGAAGAGCCCCTCGCTCTGTCTGAGCGCCGCTTCCGCGCGCTTTTGTTCGGTCACGTCGCGAATGCTGCCGATGATCCTGACCGGCTTCCCCGCGGCATCGAACAGCAGTTTGGCGGAAACAGATCCCACCGCCGGGACGTCGGTTGCGTCATTCAAGGTGATGGGATAATCAGAGACCTCTCCCTGGGCCTGTAATTGCCTTAAAAACGCCGCCCGCTCTTCAGGTTTGGCATAAAAATCCGTCACCCGTTTCCCGATGACCTGACTGCACGGGTATTTTAAAAATTTCTCGACGGAGGGGCTTATTTCCAGGATTTCTCCATCAAGCGTGGCCTCATAATACACGTCCAGAATGTTTTCAAAGATGCGTCTGTATTTTTCTTCACTTTCCCGCAGGGCCAGTTCTGTTTTTTTGCGCTCGGTGATGTCGATCGCCATCTCCACCAGCTCGATGATGGCGCCGCTTTCATCCCGGAGTGGATAGCCGCTCACATCAAACCAGCGCAGCGAACCGTCCGGAAGCGGCACGGCATGTTCCTCGCGGGCAGGATGGTTGGTCTGCATTACCGTTCGGAGAACACATACCTCGCAGGGGGAGTCGCGCCTCCGGGAAACCTCGTAGCAGTATCTGCCGACCACCGCCTCCGCGGTCAGGCCAAGTGCGGACAGAAGCTTTTTGTTGGCGCGCAATACCTTGAAATCCGGGGTAATGACAAAGAGCATACCGGAACTGTGTTCAAAAATCAGCTCCATCCGGCGCTCTGCCGATCGTGAATCAAACGGGTTATCCATCATCAATTTCTCCCTGCCTCATTTTTTTTGCTGTCTTTTCAGCTTCCGCCATCACGCATCGCAAAGCGGAATCCTATCGTCTCCCTGTCGGGCGGCATACCAATGGAAAGAGCGATAATCCTGGCGAACTAACGTGGGCTGCCGCCCGTAACCCAGGATTTTGAGATTAAAATGCATCAGCAATTTGGTAGATTGGGATTAGCGAACCAAAAAACAAAAGAGGTGATGCGCAAGCGGGTTGATAGATAGATTCTGGAATTTTGTCAAGGGCTTGTTTCTGCCTCGGAGATTGTCTTGAGGACGAACAAATGTGTTGACACAAGGTGCGATAAAATGTAAACAGCGTCCGCTATTTAGCGAATACCGGGCGTGCATGACTTGCAGTGCCGGCGGCGCGGGGAAAAAAGGCAGGGATGCCGGACAATCACGCCTGCCGGGTTTCATAGAGATTCTATGAGGGGTTAAGCGGGAGCTTGACCCCTTTTTGCATCTAAAACGTAGAAAAAATGATGAGGAGTATTTTAGTGAATTTTGAACAGTTTCAGTTAGATGTCCATTTGATGTCCGCAATCCGCGCGGAAGGGTACACAAACCCAACCCCCATTCAGGAAAAGGCGATTCCCCCGGTGCTTGCCGGCAGGGATGTCCTCGGATTGGCGCAGACCGGCACTGGCAAGACGGCAGCCTTCATGCTGCCCATTCTCCAGCGCCTTATCCAGGCGGAGGTTCCTGTCGCCAGCAGACGCGCCGGGGCAGGGGAGAAGCGACGCATCCGCGCGCTGATTGTCGCCCCCACCCGCGAGCTTGCCGAGCAGATACACCAGACAGCCGTGTCGCTCGGGCGCAACACCAGCATCAAGAGCTGCACGATCTACGGCGGCGTCAGCAAGGGGCCGCAGGTCATAACCCTCAAGCGCGGCGTGGAGATTGTCATCGCCTGTCCGGGACGACTTCTCGACCACATCGGCGAGGGCGCCATCGATTTGAGTCATGTTGAGATGCTCGTTCTCGACGAGGCGGACCGGATGTGCGACATGGGCTTTCTTCCGGATATTAAAAGGATTATCCGTTTTATTCCGGCAAAGCGCCAGACGCTCTTCTTTTCGGCGACGATGCCGGACGACATCCGCTTACTCGCGGATGGAATTTTGAGCAATCCCGTAAACGTCCAGATCGGTATGATCGCCCCGGCGAAGACCGTCACCCACGCCCTCTATCCGGCGCCGGATGGCCGTAAAACCGACCTGCTGATGGCAATGCTGGAAAAAACGGCGACCGGACGTGTTCTGATATTCACCCGCACGAAGCACCGCGCCCGCAATCTTGCCAGCCATCTGGAAAAGAACAGCTATCGCGTCTCGGCCCTTCAGGGAAACATGACGCAGAATCGCCGACAGGACGCAATCAACGGCTTCAAGGGCGGCAAATACGACATTCTCGTCGCGACCGACATCGCCGCGCGGGGCATCGATGTCTCTGAAATATCACATGTCATCAACTACGATATGCCGGATACGGTTGATGCCTACACCCACCGGATAGGCAGGACGGGCAGGGCCCTGCAGACCGGCGAGGCCTTCACCTTCGCCTCACCCGCCGACGAGATCATCATCCGGCAGATCGAGCAGGTGCTTGGCAGCAGGATAGAGCGCCGCCGTCTCCCCGATTTCGACTACGGAAACGAGATGCAGGAAAAGGCGTTTGTTCCGGCCCGGATCCAGCAGCCCCGACCGCAGACAAGCCGCCCGCGTCCGGCTGCCGGTCGCCCTTCATCGGGCTATAAGTCCAGCGGAGGCAGGTCGTCAGACGCAGGCAGGCAAAGAAGCGCCGCGCCGTCTGATTCCCGCCCTTCGCGAAACTCCGCCGCCCCGCAGCGTCGCAAATCGCTTCCCGCGTCTTCACCGGCGCGCCGTTCCTGGTAAAACACAATCCCACAGGCGTCTGCAGGCAACAACTCTGCCGATGCCTGTGGGCGTCTTCCGGCAGCTAATACCCGGACGCGGATAGCGACCGTCTGAAAATGCATGCAGCGATTACGGCTATTGACGGTTGTCAGGCGTGCGCGACCCAATCCCCCCACTCCCTCAAGTCCCTCCCGTCAACCAGGGGAGGTTCTATCGCCCTTTGCAAGACGTTCTTTTCATGTTAGTACAAGGCACAATTCGGGGGGCCATCTGATCAATTTTCATGTTGTGCAACGGGCTTGCCGGAAAATAGCAGCCAACCGTAAACTAACGCGGGCTTACGCCCGCAACCCATTTCTCCAAGTTGTCGTTTGAAAATTTGTTGTTTAAAGCTTTTAATTTGCTTGCATTTTTTGCCATGTCCGATAATTTTATAAACATGAAGCTTCGCTTTCTTGTTTTTTTATGCAGGAGTTGGGGAGTAAGTCGCTAAATATTTCTTCGCATCCGGATCAGGTACAATTTGCGCCCTGTCTGACCCGATTCAGGGGACAGGGCGCGTCATCATGCAGGCCGATGGGATGCGTCATTTCAAGGATTCAGGTTTTTGACGAATCCAGCATCATCAGTTTTTGTTGAAAAGGAGTTTTTTAAAATGCACCATCCCCGTGATGAAAAGGTCGTTTGGCATCAAAAAACGGCTGAAGAGACAATGAAAAAACTCGGTTCCTCTATTTCCGGCATCAGCGTTGACGAGGCTGCCGCCCGTCTGGAAAAATACGGCCCCAACGCCCTCAAGGAGAAACCGAAGCGTGGCGCGCTGGCGCTGTTTTTCGATCAGTTCAAGGATTTCATGATTCTGGTCTTGATCGCCGCAGCGGTTGTCTCCGGCGCGATCGGCGAGCTGCTGGATACCTTCATCATCCTCGCCATTGTCTTTCTGAACGCGGTGATGGGTTTTATCCAGGAAAACCGTGCCCAGAAGGCGATGGAGGCGCTGAAAAAGATGGCCGCGCCGTACGCCGTGGCGATACGGGACGGGCAGGCGGAAAGACGCTCCCTCGTCACGATGGGAATCCGCTCCAACCTGCCCCTTCTGTACGCGGTACTCCTGACGACAGGACTGCAGCTTGCAACCATTTACCTGCCGTTTATGAACAGGATATTCCACACCGTCCCGCTGACGCCAACCGAGCTGGCCGCGGCTTTTGCGTTGTCAACGGTGGTCTTTTTAGCGGTAGAGGTTGAAAAGCTGATTCGTCGGAATCGCTCAACCTGATGTTTCCCGCAGATGTCCCTCTTCATCCCAGCCCCGCAGACGGTAGTAATCCTGGATCATCCGCTTCAGATCGTCTTCGGAAATGGCCTTGCCGCTTTCGGGGAGCGGTTCGTTATGGAAACGGGGTGGAAGCGCGTCGTCTGCGGGGGTCATCCCCTCGCGCAGGTTGAACGCGCGGCAGCGGGAAAGCACATGGCCGGCGTAACGGGCAAGCTCCTCTTTGCCCCAGTCTAATCCAGTTGTTATGCGGATTATGCGGGCCAGATCCTCCCAGGGGTAGAGGTCGCGGTAAAACCGGCAGACGATCAGGCAGTCGGCGATCAAAAGACGGTCCTCGAAATCAACGAACAGCTCCGCCTTGCCGTCTATCTGATCGGGGGGGATCATTCCTGACAGCTCCGGTTTGTAGAAGGTGGCGCGCAGATGGCAGGCCCCACGGTCGGACGTAGCGTAACCCAAACCCATCCCCTTGAGCACCCGCGGGTCATATCCCGCCGGCTCCATCCCCTTGACATGAATGGCGATATCCTCGAGTTCCCACCGGGCGGCGGCATGGCGTATCCCTTCGGCAAGAACCGCCCCGAGCCCCCGGCGATGGGCGATGTCTTCGAGCAATTGCGCAATCGCTTCAGTATCGCCGTAGGCGATCTTTTCGGCGATCTTTCCACGCAGGGAGGCCTCGATGGTCAGCCCGGCCAGGTTGCCGGCGGTGATTGTGTCGATGCCGAGACGGTCGCAGAGGTCATTGAGGTAAATGATTTCCTCGACGGTTTTAACGAGGCACAACCCCCCGAAAGAGTAGAGAGTTTCATACTCCGGTCCCTCGATTTTCAACCCCGCATGGGGGCCATTTCTGACAGTCGTCAGGCGGCCGCAGGCAATAAAGCAGCGGGCACAGGCCCGCGGCGTCACATGGCAGCGTTCGTTGAGCGACTCGGCGCTGATCTCTTCCCAGTTGTCGCGCACCCCCTTCGACCAGTACTGCGTAGGAAACGCCTGCGCCTTGTTCAGCGCCGCCACCATCATCGGCGTGCCGAATTTTTTGTAGTTGGCGACACCGGCGTTGGATTTGCCCCTCTCCAGTATCTCTTTTGCAAAGATCGCGGCCTCTTCGGGAAAGGCAACGGTGCGTCTTTGATTGCCGTGAAAGCAAACCGCCTTGATTTTCTTGGAACCCATGACGGCGCCGACTCCCGTTCGTCCGGCCGATCGCCAGTAGTCGTTTTCGATCAGTGCGAAGCGGACCAGATTCTCCCCCGCCGGCCCGATGACGATCGCCGCGGCCCGCTCCGATGGTACGCCGTTTCGCTTCTTGCCGATCTTTTCGAGCGCCCGGTCTTCCGCGGCGCAGGTGTCAAGTCCCCATAAATCGGTCGCGTCGTGAAAGATGACCCCGTCGTCGCTGATCTCGATAAAAACCGGCGTTGTTGCCGCGCCCCGGATAACGATTGCGTCGTAACCTGTCCGGCTGATTACCTCCGCCGCCTTGCCGCCGGAATATGATTCAGAGTAAAACCCTGTCTGGGGGCTCTTTGTGAAAATTCCGTACCGTGAAGAGCCGTAAATCGGGGTGTCCGTCACAGGCCCGAGCGCGATGATCAAATTGTTGTCCGGCGCCAGAGGATCGACCCCCGGCGGGTTTTCCTCCAGCAGCAGTTTTGTCCCCAGCCCCTTCCCGCCCAGGGATTCTTCCAGCTCCCGGTCGGACAGCTCCCTGATGGAATAAGAGCGTTCGCCCACATCTATTTTTAAAACGCGGTTGTAAAATCCGTGCATGAAGATATCCTCGAGATTTTATTAACTTCCGGCTGCGTTACGGAATCCGGATTGCTTGCCCGAAATCTCCGTAATGTCTATTCTGATGACGACGATTTTGTCAACATCTGATTCGAGGAAGGTGAAATCGCGGGTTGTGTAGTGACTCATGATAGTCTGCACGGCCCGGATTTTTTCCGGGGCGTCTTCGATAAAAGATGCCGTACCGTATCCAATGACGCTTCTGTAGCGCATGGTGAAGGCGCACGCCTGTTCGGCGGGAAGCGCCTCACAGTCCGTTTCGAACTCGAAGCAGACCCGGGGATTGCGCTTCAGAATGTCAATTTTTTCCCCGTCGCGGGCGCTGTGCAGGTAGATATGTCCGTTTTCATAGCCGAAAGAAAGCGGGACAATGTAAGGCATCCCGCCGTCGCACATGGCGATGCGGCATACCAGGGAATTTCGGATGACCAGATCGACAAGCGCCTGATCGGTTATTTTCTTTTCGGCTCTTCTCATTCTAAATGCCCAAGTACGCCTCACGGATTTGAGAGTTCGATTCCATCTCGCCGGTCCCCTCTTTTGTCCTTCTACCATTTTTCAGGACTTAACAGTAGTCTGCAATCTTCAGCTCTTCAGCGTCTGATTGACGTTCATCGCCACGAGGAAAACGGTGAGTCCCTGCATGTGAAGCTCTTTGATGATTGTGAATATTTCCTGAACGAGAATCGGAGAGAGGCCCAGACTGGGCTCATCGAACATGATCAGGCGAGGTTCCTGCATCAGCACCCGGCCTGTTGCCAGCATCTGCTGCTCGCCGCGAAGTTTCCCCGCCCACATTCAAGCAATGCTCCCGAACGTGATATAAATCGATAATCTTAGCAGCGCCATAAAATGGTTCATCAGCACTATTCCGCCCGGTTTGCTCAAGGGGAAGATGGCGGTTGTTCAGCCGAACGTGTCCGGATTCGAGGAATTGGCGTCGGCCTTCAAGGAGCTCAATGTCCTGGCAATGCAGATGAGATTAGCGTTCTTGCCCCAACATAATCCTTACCAAACCCAATTAAAATACTATCAATACTTGTAATCCAACCCAAAAATTGTTATGCGATGCGAGTAAAAAGGATGCATGGAGGATCCCTGATGAGCAACGAACCTGAAAACACAACGCCAGAGAAGTGGGTAAACCTTGAGGATATTGCCGTTCATCTCAGCATGAGCGAGGACACCGTTCGCACATGGGTCAAAGAAGGAAAGCTGCCGTTCTATCGGGCAGGGAAGCGATATAAATTTAAAATTTCTGAAGTTGACGCATGGGTGCGTGAGGGTAAAATTTGATGTACTCGTCAAAAGTCCAAAAACCGTCATTCCGGCGAAAGCCGGAATCCATTAGTGACTAAATTCACTGGATTTCGTGTCAAGCACGGAATGACAAAAGGGGACAAAATCGACTTTTGACGAGACCATCAAATTTAAAGAGTAAATCGAATGAAAATCCAGGGAATCAATAGTATGCAGATCCCAGAGATGCTCGATAATATGAGTAAAATTGTCAAGGACGACTTGAAGGAATCCAAATGGTGGTTTTCTGTGCTTGATATAGTCGGCGTCCTTCGCGGCGTGGATGAATACGAAAAAAATAGAAACTACTGGAAATATCTAAAAGCAAAGTTGAAAAGAGAGAACAATCAACTGGGTAGTGTGACTACCCAGTTCAAATTCACTGCGCCTGATGGGAAAAAGCATGCGGCAAATGTTCTTGATTATGCCGACATTATTGAGCTTGCAAAAAATTTTCCAGGCAAACAGGCAAATCGCTTTATCGAATGGTTCACATACAGCGATGAAATGATTGACGGAAAGAGCAAATCCAAGGCGTATGCCCTTTTCGACAGTTCCTTGCTTGATATAATAGAAGTCGGTACAGTCAAAGGCTTGCAGCAGATTCACGGCTATTTGTTCGGTGGGCTTTATGACTTTGCAGGGCAAATCAGAACACTCAATATAGCAAAGGGTGACTTTCAATTTGCCATAGCTCGTTTCTTACCCGAAACGCTGAAAAATATTGATAAAATGTCCGAAAGCACTTTTGGTGAAATTGCGGATAAATATGTGGAGATGAATGTTGCCCATCCTTTTATGGAGGGCAACGGCAGAAGCACGCGCATTTGGCTTGACCTGATTCTGAAAAAGAACCTGAAATTGTGCGTGGATTGGAGCAAAATTAATAAAAAAGACTATCTCCCCGCTATGGAAAAGAGCGTAACAAATCCCAAACAAATAAAAGCACTTTTGCGGTCTTCCTTAACAGATAAAATCAACGACCGTGAAATGTTTATGAAAGGCGTAGATTATTCCTACTATTACGAGCAGGAAAATGAAATCGAAGGGGGTGACGGCGAATGAAATTGCAATTCACATTCATCTACCACGGGCTCATAGTAAATGCTGGATCACGATATCCCAAGAAGATCGGACTGGTGGCTTATCGATGTTTCACTATTGGTCTTGTCAATGAGCTGTAACTTCTCTTTATGGCTTAAGCCCAGATTTTTTTAAGCCAGTTAAGGTACTCATTCAACTGGCCAAGCTGAAGATAAAGCTCCTGGATCAACTCTTCCCGATCCCGCTCTCCTCTTTTTTACTCCCAAGTGTGATGGTCTCGTCAAAAGTCGATTTTGTCCCCTTTTGTCATTCCGTGCTTGACACGGAATCCAGTGAATTTGGCCACTTATGGATTCCGGCTTTCGCCGGAATGACGGTTTTTGGACTTTTGACGAGTTCATCAAGTGTAACTTATCACACTATCCAGATTTCGGGGTCCATTATAAAAAATTGACTTGACTGACAAAGGCTTATTTCTCTATATAGCCAGCGGTAAAAAGGAGAGACGTGTCCTGTTGCACATAGAAACGCACGAAGAGAGGGTCAACCATGAACATCATTGTTTCCGGATCGCTTGCCTACGACAGGATTATGTCCTTTCCCGGACACTTTTCCGATCATATTCTGCCCGACAAGATTCACGTCCTGAACGTCTGTTTTCAGGTTAACGGAATGAAGGAGAAGTACGGCGGCACGGCGGGCAACATCGCCTACTCGCTGGGGCTCCTTGGAGAAAAGCCGGTGATATCGGCTACGATCGGACAGGATTATCCGCGATATTTTGCCTGGCTGGAAAAAAACGGGATATCGACGGACGGCATAAAAATCATCGACGACGAATTCACCGCCGGCGCCTACATCACGACGGACCTTGCGGACAACCAGATTACCGGATTCAATCCGGGGGCAATGCAATTTGCCGCCGGGATGGCGTTTGACAACCTTGATGCCGCAAAGTCGATCGTCATTGTCTCGCCAGGCAATATGGAAGACATGGTCAACTACCCTGCCGTCTGCAGACAGAGGGGAATTGATTACATTTTCGACCCGGGTCAGTCGCTTCCCGTCTGGGATCCGATGGCGCTGCTCAAGGCGATCGAGGGGAGTAAAATACTGATCGTCAACGACTACGAGCTTGAACTGATCATGAATAAAACCGGAAAAAAGAAGAAAGAGCTGGTTGAAATGACCGGGGCTCTCATCACCACGCTCGGGGAAGTCGGCTCGCAGATTTCTACGACGGAAAGTGAAATAAGCATCGCTCCGGCAAAGGCAAGAAAGGTCGTTGATCCGACCGGCGCGGGCGACTCCTACCGGGGTGGGCTGATCAGCGGCCTTGTCCGGGGACGGGATATCGCGCAGAGCGCGAAAATGGGAAGCGTCTGCGCGTCATTTGCCGTCGAGTGCTACGGGACCCAGGAATACAGCTTCACGCCCGAAGAGTTTTCCGAACGGCTGAACAACTGATCAGCGTGCGGGGGAAGAGACGGTAACGATCACGTAATTTTTCTTCCCCTTCCGGAGCAGTATCTCCCCTTTGGCGTTCATGTCGGAGAGGGTGATCTTTTCATCAAAGGCCGCGATCGGCCGGTCGTTCATGTATCCGCCCCCCTGCGACAGCAGCCTCCTTGCCTCGCTCCGGGAAGAACAGAGACCGGCCTCATGAAACAGTTCAAAGGCGGGCACCCCGCATTCCAGCTCTGCCCTGCTTTTGCTGCACGAAGGGATGGCGTCGGTGTCCATCTCGCCGGACGCGCGCGGGATGGCGCTGGAGGGGAAGAGTTCATTCTCGATGGGCTTCACGCCGAATGCCCCGGCTGAAGACTTCCATGCAGCGACTGCGGCCGCCTCGCCGTGGGTGATTCTGGTCGCCTCAAAGGCCAGCACCGTTTTGGCCATATTCAGGCGGGCATCTGCAAGAGATTTCACCGCCTCTATTTCTTCCATCGGCAGAAACGTAAAAAGGGCCAGAAACCTTGCCACATCGGTATCTTCCGTGTTGATCCAGAACTGGTAGTATTCGTAGGGGGAGGTAAGCCCGGCGTCCAGCCAGACGGTTCCTTTCTCCGTCTTTCCCATCTTGTGCCCCTGTGCGGTGGTGATCAGGGGGAATGTCAGGCTGTAGGTCTTCTTTTCTTCCATCCGGCGGATGAGATCGATGCCGGCGACCATGTTGCCCCACTGGTCGTTTCCGCCCATCTGCATCAGGCAGTCCCAGTGTTTGAACAGGTGCAGGAAATCATAGGACTGCAGCAGCATGTAGTTGAATTCGATGAAATTGAGCCCTTTTTCAAGACGCATTTTGTAGCTTTCGGCGGCGAGCATCCGGTTGACGCTGAAATGGCGACCGATATCCCTCAAAAATTCAATATAATTCAGTGGAACCAGCCAGTCGGCGTTGTTGAGCAGAAGGGCCCGGCCTTCGCTGAAATCAAGGTAATGGGAGAGCTGCCTCTTCAGTCCTTCGGCGTTGGCGTCAATCTGTTCCCGTGAGAGGATTTTGCGCATTTCTGTTTTTCCCGACGGATCGCCGATCAGGGCCGTCCCGCCGCCGACCAGCGCAATGGGGCGGTGTCCGTGCCGCTGCATGTGGGCCAAAGCCATGATCGGGACAAGTGAGCCTATGTGAAGCGAGGCCGCCGTCGGATCAAACCCGATATAGCAGGTGATCGATTTTTCTCCGAGAAATTCGCTCATCTCCGTTTCGTCGGTGATCTGTTCGATGAAACCCCGTTCCCTGAATGTTTCGTAAACGCTCTTCAAAACTCTTTTCCTCCCGATACTTCCTGCCTTCGCATATCAGCGTCCCTGGAAGGGAACGCTCAATCGTTCAATGCCGGTGGCCCTGCCATCCGTCGCGACATCCACAATGACCCCCTGCAGCCGGACATCGCCCTTGGCGACGTCGAACTTGTTGGGAACCTGAAGCAAAAACCGCTGCACAATCGCGTCTTTCTGCATGCCGATCACCGAATCGAGGGGGCCTGTCATGCCGACATCGGTGATGCAGGCGGTGCCGCCGGGAAGGATCCGCTCGTCGGCCGTCTGCACATGGGTGTGCGTCCCGAAAACGGCGCTTACCCGGCCTTCGAGATACCAGCCCAGGGCGATCTTTTCCGAAGATGCCTCCGCGTGCATATCCACAATAATGATCTTTGCCTTTTTGAGTTTTTCAATCTCCCGGTCGGCCGTGCGAAACGGGCAATCGATCGGGCTCATGAAGATGCGCCCCTGGAGATTGATGACCCCGACGGGCGTTCCGTCTGAAGCATGGGCCAGCACGCTGCCGTGTCCCGGCGCCCCTTCGGGATAGTTGGCCGGACGCAGAAGCGTTTCGAAATGATCGATGAAGCCCATCACCTCTTTTTTGTCCCAGATATGGTTCCCTGATGTCAGGACGTCGATATTTGACCTGTAGAGTTCCTGGACGATCTCGGCGGTAACCCCGAAGCCGGCGGCGGCGTTTTCACAGTTGGCGATCACGAAATCGATGCCGCGTTCTTCGATGATCTCCGGGAGGAGTTCACGGACGGCAAGCCGCCCCGGTTTTCCAACAATATCGCCAATAAAGAGAATTTTCATGACAGTTCCTATCGCGCCAGCTCAGAGACGCGCGTTTCCCGGATTACCGTAACCTTGATCTGTCCCGGATAGGTCAATTCCGCTTCGATCCGCTTGACGATATCCTTGCAGAGCATGACCGCATCGCTGTCGGAAATCTTCTCGTTTTCCACCATGATGCGAATTTCCCGACCGGCCTGAATGGCAAAGCACTTGTCCACGCCGCTGAACGAATTGGCGATATTCTCGAGTTCTTCCAGACGCTTGACGTAGTTTTCCAGCATCTCCCGGCGCGCCCCCGGCCGCGCGGCCGACAGGCTGTCCGCCGCCTGAATCAGGACCCCGAGCGGGGTGTTGATCATCGGATCTTCGTGGTGGGCGGCAATCGCCTGGACAATGCGCGGATGTTCCCCGAAGCGCTTGGCGTAATCGGCCCCGATCGCGGCATGGGAGCCCTCAATCTTGTGATCGATCGCCTTGCCGATGTCGTGGAGCAGCCCGGCCCTTTTGGCCTCCTTGACGTTCATCCTCAGTTCCGAGGCCATCATGCCGGCCAGATGCGCCACTTCGATGGAGTGCTCGAGGACATTCTGGGAGTAGCTCGTTCGGTACTTGAGGCTGCCGAGCATCGCCACAAGCTCCGGATGGAGGTCGTGAACGCCCACGTCGAAAGAGACCCGCTCGCCGGTTTCCTTGATAATAACGTCCACTTCCGACCGCACCTTCTTGACGATTTCCTCGATCCGGCCGGGGTGAATGCGGCCGTCCGTGATCAGCCTCTCCAGAGACAGTCGGGCGACTTCCCGTCTCACCGGGTCAAAACTGGACAGAACAACGGCTTCCGGCGTATCGTCAACGATCAGATCGATCCCGGTTGCCGCCTCGATGGCCCGGATATTCCTTCCCTCCCGGCCGATAATGCGCCCTTTCATTTCGTCATTGGGCAGATTGACGACTGAAACGGTGTTTTCCGCAACGTAATCGTTGGAGTAGCGCTGAATCGCGTAGGCAATGACCTCTCTCGCCGACTTGTCCGCGGTGCGCCGGGCCTCCTCGTCTATCTTGCGGATCATCAGCGCGGCTTCGCGCCTGGCCTCGGCCTCCATGGACTGGATCAGGACGTTCTTCGCCTCTTCCGCAGTGAGGCCTGCGACCTGTTCAAGCTTCACTCTTTGCTCCTGAAGCAGACGCTCAATTTTTTCGTTCTTTTCGTTAATCTGCGCCTCTTTTTGAAGGCTTGCCTTCTCCCGGCCTTCCAGGGCGTTTTCCTTCTGGGAAAAAGCGTCTGAGCGTTTTTCGAGATTCTCCTCCTTGGAGCGCAGGCGCCTCTCCAGCGCCTCAAGTTCCTCTTTTCTCTCTTTGGCATCTTTCTCGAAGTCTGATTTGACCCTCAGCAGATTTTCCTTTGCCTGAAGAATCGAATCCTTTTTGATGGTTTCGGCTTCTTTTCTGGCCTCATCAAGAATCCTTGACGAGAGGCTTTCGGAAGATTCAAGCTTTTTTCTTGCCAGTTTCTGCTGCAGCAAAAATCCGATGATTCCCCCGGCGATCAGTCCTGCCAGCAGGGAAATGATGATTTTATATATCAAAGTGCCACCTCCTTAATGGTTGCCCGGACAAATAGAGAAGCCGCCGTCAAGCGGTCACGGTCCGGGAAATGCGCCTTGAAAAGTGGGGTGCCTGTGGAAGAAAAACGGTTCGTTGTTCTAATCGGCAATGGGGTTGAACGTATCGGGAGAGTGAACGCAAGATATCACATAGCTTTATGAAAACGGCGCGTACGTATTTTTAAATGCACGGCCGAATTTTTCTATGCATCCATGGTGATAACCCTTGTCTTTGCAGAACCCTGGCTACCGCGAGTCGTTTATCGAACGAATCAACCGTTCCGCCTTGCTCTCCAGATTGTAGTAAGTATTTTCATTTTTTTCTGCAATCTGTAAATACTCATCCGCTATATTCAACGCAGCCAGTATGGCAACGGTCAGGGTATTGCCGCCGGCAAAATCTTTTGCCTCTTCCACCTTGCTGCTGACGTAACGGACAACATTCTCTACATGCTCATCCCCGGAATCGCTTACCAAAGACAGTTCCTGCCCCAAAATAGTACATTCAAAGCGCTTGTGCAATGCCTTCCCCTCAACGAATCATGAACATTTGCCGTCAGGGCGTTTTTATTTCCTGGAGTAAATCAAGAAGCGAATCCACTTTTGAGCGCACGGCATCCTTGTCTTCCCTTAATCCCTCAAGCTTTACGCTGGCTTCTTCCAGTTCTCTGTTTTTATTTTGAAGTTCTTCCTCCAGCTCGAGGTTTCTCTTCTTCAAGAGCGCATAATCACCCAAAAGACCGTTTATCTTGCTCTCCAGCTCTGAAAATTTCTGAAATTCCACGGTTCTAAAATCTCCTTTTCATCGTTATATTAACGTGATGCCCGCACAAACAGGCGCCACGAATTTGCGCGCGATTATGCCGGGATGCCTCTGGAAAGTCAAGAAGTTATTTGCGTAATGCATGCCATAGCGCTTCCTGGCCAGGAAGCTTCGCTTTGTGACCATTAAACTTGATGCTCTCGTCAAAAGTACATTTTCCCCTCCCCTTGCGGGAGGGGATTAAGGGGAGGGGAAAACGACATCCCGTAATACAGTCACTTATCGCCCCCACCCTGACCCTCCCCCGTGAAGGGGGAGGGAATTTTAGACTTTTGACGAGTTCATCAAGCTTCGCTTTGTGACCATTAAGCTTCGCTTTCGTGTGCGATCTCGTGGAAATAGTCGCGCATGGCCGTGATGGTCGTTTCGCGGTCGGTTATCTGGCCGGCGGCCTCACGAAAGCGGGCGCCCCCTTTGAGCCCTTTGGTGTACCACAAGAGGTGCTTGCGAAAATCCCTGACGCCGGCCCGTTCTCCGTAAAAGGCCGCGGACATGTCGAGATGGCGGATGATAACCTCCTCCCGTTCAGCCAGGGTTGGCTCATGGTTGTGATTATCGTCGATAAAGGAGAGAGCCTCCCCGATCAGCCAGGGGTTCCCCAGCGCCCCCCTGCCGATCATCGCGCCGTCGCATCGCGTCTCCTGAAACATGCGGGAGGCATCCAGCGGCTTGCGGATATCCCCGCTGCCGATCACGGGAATCCGGATATGCCCCTTCAGCCTGGCAATCAGCGTCCAGTCGGCGTGGCCGCTGTATCCCTGATCCGCCGTACGGGCGTGGAGTGTGACGGCATCGCAGCCTGACTCCACGGCTATTTTACCGATTTCCAGGGCGTTGGCCTGTCGGGCGTTCCAGCCCGAACGGATCTTGACGGTAAAGGGAAGCGCCGTGGCCTTTCGGATCGCCTGCATAATTGCCGCCGCAAGCGCCGGATCGGTCATAAGCGCTGCCCCGGCCCCCGTTTTCGTCACCTTTTTCACCGGACAGCCCATGTTCAAGTCAATCAAATCGGCGCCATGTTGCTCGGCGATTCGGGCCGCGTCTGCCAGCGTCTCCGGATCGCTGCCGAAGATCTGCACGCCGAGCGGCCGGTCGGAGGGGCTGGTGGAGAGATAACGGAGCGTCTTATCCGCCTTTCGGGCCAGTCCGATGGCGCTTACCATCTCCGTGTAGGCCAGGCCGCAGCCGAACGACCGTACAACCGTTCGGAACGGCAGATCGGTGATCCCCGCCATCGGGGCGAGAAAGATGGAATTTTTTAATTCCAGGCTGCCGATTTTCATACGGGGCAACCCTGAGTTCGTGGACAAGCGCCGCCCGGGATGCTGAATTTCAAGACCTGACCCCCATTGCCGCTCGTTCGAGATCCTCCGGGGTGTTGATCCCCGCCACCTCGGCCGGATCGAAAACCGTCATGGTGGTCGCCTTTAATCCATTTTTGCATGCAATTTCGATGATATCGGTAAGATAGTACTCCCGCTGGGCGTTGTTGTCGCCGAGTGAGGCAACGGCGGCAAAGAGAAACGGGCTCAGGGCGCAGTAGATGCCGGTATTGATTTCCCGAACGAGCCTTTCGTCGGCGGTCGCGTCCTTCTCCTCGACGATTCTCTCCACGCGACCGTCACCGCTTTTTATCACCCGTCCGTATCCCTTCGGCTCCTCGACGATTGTTGTCAGGACGGTCACCGCCGCCCCGTCGCTTTTGCGTTTTTCGTAAAGCGCCCGGATGGTTTCTGGTTTGATCAGCGGGACATCCCCGCAGAGAATGACGATCTCCTCGTTTCGTTCCTCAAACGCCTCTTTCGCCTGAAGCACGGCATGACCGGTGCCCAGCAGTTCTTTCTGCTCAACGAAAATCAGCTCCGGATCCGAAAATTGTTCACGGATCGTCTCCCCCTGATGGCCGATGACGACGACGATTCTCGTGGAACCTGCCGCCCGCGCCGCCCGGAGCGGCCACGCCAGAAGGGGTTCTCCTTTGAGCGTGTGCAGCGCCTTGGCGATGTCCGACTTCATCCGGGTTCCTTTGCCGGCGGCGAGGATAATTGTAGAAAAGGGTGCACTGATTTTTTCCATTGATGACCTCCGCGTTACGTCCTGTTCAATGTGTGTCACGGGTTTTCCCCGACCGTCGCGGGGCAGTCCGGCTGAAATTTTTAAGAGCGCAGGCGGCCACGGCGCATTTTCCACAGGCATCGACCATATCCCCCACCTCGTCTCTGTAGCGCGCGTCGCGTTCGTATCGGTCTTTTTTGATGGCCTATCCCGGTTTTTGTTTCCATTGTATGCTGCCCTGTCGCTTGCCTCGAATGTATGCAGATGCATCGACCCGTTCCCGACCGCTCCTCTATGAACAGACATAAAGGCCTGGAGCGGGGAACCTTTATATGTAAAAGCGAAAAAATGTCCAACGAAATTTTCACGCGCCTTGCCCCGGTGAGACAGTGTCCGGGAAGGACATCCTTGTCCGGTAAAATCGTTCATCATCTGATAATGCGGAATGAAAAGGTAGTTCGCCATCGGGCACGATACGTATGAATTTTTTTCTCTGTCGCTTTGATTTGACTGAAAAGCACTTTTACGCTATGTAACGCCGCAAGTTGCAATAGTCTGCATAGTCCTTTGACGGTAAGGAGATTTCCCTATGACGAGAGTACTGCTCATCGGAAACGGGGCGAGAGAACATGCGATTGCCGAGGCGATTATGCGCTCGCAACAAAACCCCGTTCTCTACGCATTCATGAAGACAAACAATCCGGGAATAGCAGCCTTGGCGGACGGGGTTCGTCTGGGACGCTATGATGATCTGCGGGCGATCACGGAGTTTGCCCGCGAAAGCGGGATTGATTTCGCCTTTGTCGGCCCGGAGGACCCGCTTAGCAACGGTGTCGTCGATGCGCTGACGGCCAGGGGAATCCCGGCGGTCGGGCCGACCAGATCACTGGCCCGGCTCGAAACGTCGAAGTCGTTTACGCGCAATCTGGTGGAGAAATACGGCATTGCCGGCAATCCCCGTTTCCGTAATTTCCCGTCCCTGGATGGCATCGCGGGTTTTGTGGACGAACTGAACGACATTGTTCTGAAACCGGACGGACTGACCGGTGGCAAGGGGGTGCTTGTCCAGGGCGACCATTTTCAGACAAAGCAGGAAGCGATGGATCTCTGCCGGGACATTCTTTCTGTTCATCCAAGTGTAACCATCGAGGAAAAGCTCGAGGGGGAGGAGTTTTCGCTGCAGTGTCTCTGCGACGGCTTTACGGTTGTTGCCACCCCGCCGGTTCAGGATCACAAGCGTCGCTTTGCCGGCGACCGCGGGCCGAACACCGGCGGGATGGGGTCATACTCCGACGCGAATCACCTGCTGCCTTTTCTCGACGCCTCCGCCGTTGCCGAAGGACTGGAGATTACCCGAAAGGTGGCCGAGGCGCTGCGCGTGGAAACGGGGGTTCCCTACAAGGGCGTGCTCTACGGCGGGTTCATGACGACCCGTGCGGGGGTAAGGCTGATCGAGTACAACGCCCGTTTCGGCGACCCCGAGGCGATGAACATCCTGCCGCTCCTCGAGACCGATTTTATCGAGGTGTCGAGGGCGATCATCGAAGGCCGGTTGGACAGCCTTGACGTCAAATTTGCAAACAAGGCGACGGTATGCAAGTATGTCGTGCCGAAGGGTTATGGTCTGGCGGAGGGCTCTTCGGGTGATGCTTCTCTTTCATCCCGTATAGAAATCGGCGACACGAAGGGGGCGAGGCTCTACTACTCCTCCGTGGACAAGCGGGCGGATGGTCTCTACATGACCTCATCCCGGGCGATCGGGGTTGTCGGAATCGCCGACGATCTTGACGCGGCGGAAAGAATGGCCGAGAGCGCCGCGGGCGCAATCGGCGGGCCGGTCGATCACCGGCCTGATATCGGAAGCCGGGAGCTGATCCAGAAACGCGTGGACCACATGAAAAGATTGACAAACACATAGCAGGGGCGCGTCATGCCGTGTCCCTGAAGAATTCAGGAGGTTGGAATGCAGCAGAATCTGATAAAAAGGGCGCTCATCAGCGTCACCGATAAAACAGGAATCGTCGAATTCGCGCAGGGGCTTCAGACGTTCGGCGTCGAAATTCTCTCGACCGGTGGAACGGCGGCGCAGTTGCGCAAAGCCGGCGTGGAAGTCGTGGATGTCTCCGATTACACAGGGTTCCCGGAAATGATGGATGGCCGCCTCAAGACGCTCCATCCGAAGATTCACGGGGGGCTTCTGGCGCTCAGGGACAAGCAGGAGCACCTCGACGCGCTGAAAAAACATGACATCGGGCTCATCGACATGGCGGTCATCAACCTTTACCGGTTTGAGGATACGGTGGCCAAGCCCGGCTGCACGCTTGCGGAGGCTATCGAAAACATCGACATCGGCGGCCCGACGATGCTGCGCGCCGCCTCGAAGAACTACCGCTTCGTCTCCGTTGTCACCGACCCGGTCGATTACGGCATGATCCTCGCCGCCATGAAGGAAAACGGGGGCCGGATTTCCGAGGCGACCAACTTCGAACTGGCGAAGAAGACCTTCCAGCTTACCGCCCGCTACGACGGGGCGATTTCCAACTATCTTGGACTGATTGCGGCCGACGTCGAGGAGAAGCGGGAGTTTCCGGACACATTTACCGTGCAGTTCTCACGGGCGCAGGATCTCCGCTATGGGGAAAACCCCCACCAGAAGGCCGCCTTCTACCGGGAGAACGACCCGAAAATCTCCGCCCTCTCCAACGCACGGCAGTTGCAGGGGAAAGAGCTTTCCTACAACAACATCATGGACGGAGACGCCGCCTGGCAGGTTGTCTCCGATTTTGATCTTCCCGGCGCGGTGATTATCAAGCACGCCAATCCCTGCGGGGCGGCGACGTCGGAAGGCGACATGGCGGAGGCCTTTCGGAAGGCGCTTGCCGGCGACCCGGTTTCCGCCTTTGGCGGGATTGTCGCCCTGAACCGCCCGGTCGATGCGAAAACGGCGGAGGAGATGACAAAAACCTTTTTCGAGGTGATCCTTGCCCCTGCCTATTCAGCCGAGGCGACCAGAATTCTGGAAACAAAACAGAACGTCCGGGTGCTGGAAATCCCCTCCGCGTGCGACCGGCGCGCCTCGGGCTACGATTTCCGGCGGGTGATGGGAGGGCTCCTCTTGCAGGAGCGCGATATGGCCGCGTACGATATAAGAAAAGCCCGGGTTGCAACAAAACGCGCCCCGACCGAGACCGAATACCAGGCGCTCGATTTTGCCTGGAGAATTGTCAAGCATGTGAAATCCAATGCGATTGTCTTTACGACGAACGACCAGCTCGTCGGCCTTGGCGCCGGCCAGACCAGTCGGGTCGATTCGGTGAAGCTCGCGATCATGAAGGCAGTCCTCCCCACGACGGGCGCCGTTGTCGGCTCGGACGCCTTTTTCCCGTTCCGCGACGGGATCGACATCGCCGCCAGGGCGGGCGTGACCGCCATTGTTCAGCCGGGCGGATCGATGAAGGACGATGAGGCGATCCAGGCGGCGGACGAGCACGGGATCGCCATGCTGTTTACCGGGATGAGGCATTTCCGGCATTGATGGCCGTAAAATGCAGGCATTTTTGAGATTAACATTTTGATGAACTCGTCAAAAGTACAAAAACCGTCATTCCGGCGAAAGCCGGAATCCAGAAGCACCTAAATTCACTGGATTATGAACATTAAGCTTCGCTTTCCGTGTCAAGCACGGAATGACAAAAAGGGGCAAAATCGACTTTTGACGAGTTCATCCATTTTGTACAGGGTGAAAATATGCCAGAAAAATCGGACGTTTTAGTGAGTGTCGTGATGGGCAGCGACTCTGATCTGCCCGTGATGGAAGAGGCGGCAAAGATTCTGGAGTCTTTTGCTGTACCGTATGAGCTTTTTCTCACTTCGGCCCACCGGACCCCCGAGCGGACGACAACGTTTGCCCGCGGCGCCGCCGGACGGGGGATTCGGGTAATCATCGTCGGGGCGGGGGCCGCCGCCCATCTTGCCGGCGTGATCGCCTCCCAGACGCCCCTGCCGGTCATTGGCGTGCCGATCGACGCCACAGCCCTCCAGGGTTTGGATGCGCTTCTGGCAACGGTGCAGATGCCCGGCGGCATTCCCGTGGCGACGATGGCGATCGGCAAGGCCGGGGCGAAAAACGCCGCCCTTTTTGCCGTGCGCATCCTGGCTGGTGAAAACAGGGAGCTTGCCCTGCGGCTTGAAGGCTATGTTGCCAAAATGGCCGAAGATGTGGAGAAAAAACAGGCGAATCTCTCAAGATGACGACCCTGATCGCGATTGATCCCCGGAGTCCTGCCCCGGATAAAATCGCCGAGGCCGTTGCCATTTTGAAGGGCGGCGGCGTCATTGCCTATCCCACGGAGACCTTCTACGGTCTCGGCGCGGATGCGCTCAACGAGAAGGCTATTGAGAAGATATTTGTCGTGAAGGGGCGCGCGTTTAAAAATCCCGTTTCGGTCATTATTGCCACGGAAGGGGATATTCTCCCTCTCGTTTCGGAAGTTCCTGAAACGGCAAAGATACTGATGAAAACATTCTGGCCGGGGCCTCTAACTTTGGTTTTCACGGCATCTAACCGTGTTTCTCATCTCCTGACGGCGGGAAGCGGAAAAATAGGTATCCGCGTTTCCAGCCACCCGATTGCCGCACTTCTGGTCCAGGCTCTCGGCGCCCCTTTGACCGCAACAAGCGCCAACCGCTCCGGGGAATCGGAAAACGCCTCCGCAAGCGGGGTTGTTAAATCACTCAGCGATCTTCCCGATGCGATCATCGATGGCGATGAAACCCCCGGTCAGCCCGGCTCAACCATTCTTGACGTCACTGTATTTCCCCCCCGGATTCTCCGCGAGGGGGCAATTCCCGGTAAAAAAATCCACTCCGCAATCGAACGTGTGTCCCGCTGAGGCGTTCATCTTTCGATAACCCGTTGTGAGAGCTTGCATTTTTCATGAAATCAGCCAAATTGTCACACCGTCGAAAGACGGTGTCCAGTCCTTTTAATATCTTCTGAAACCCGGTCTTCGCCGGGGCGACGCAAACGGGAATATTTCCAAATATCTCGCTGACTTCGGCTCCGTGATGTGGAAATTGACGGCGTTTTCAACGTTCCTGCGGCGGGGGTTAAACGGTGGCGGTTTGTGCAGACCGGCGGCTGCGCCACTGGTAGAGAAATCCCAGCGCCAGCATGGACAGACCGATCAGATCGGTAAAAGCGCCAGGATCAATCAAAAGCAGTCCTCCGGCCGCAAACCAGATTCGCTCCCACCACTTCATGTCTGTAAAACAGAACCCGATCATTGCGATGCCTACCCCCAGCATTCCCCCTGAGGCGGTCAGCAGATTTCGTATAAGCAAAAGAGGCGTCGTCCCGATCAGAATCATCGCCGGATTGTAAACGAAGATGTACGGGATGATGAAGGCCCCGATAGCCAGTTTGGTGGACGTAACGCCCGTCCAGAAAGGATCCGATTTGGCAATGCCCGCTCCGGCGTAGGCGGCGAGGGCAACCGGTGGGGTGATGTCCGCCACGATCCCGAAATAGAAGACAAAAAGGTGAGCGGCCAGAAGCGGCACCCCGAGCATGACAAGGGCGGGGGCGGCAATCGTCGAGGTGATGACGTAATTGGCCGTCGTCGGGACCCCCATACCGAGAATCAGCGAGGTAATCATCGTGAAAAACAGGGTGAAGAAAAGATTGCCCCCTGCTATCTCAACAATGCCGTTGCCCATTTTGAGACCGATTCCGGTAAGCGTAACAACGCCGACGATGATTCCCGCTGTTGCACAGGCAATGGCAACGCCTACAGCGTTACGCGCACCGTTCTGCAGGGCGGTGATGATGTCCCAGGGACTCATGCGGGTGAGCTTGTTAATCATCCCAGCCACGATGGATAATCCCAGTCCGACCAGGGCGGCGAATGTCGGCGTGTAGCCCTCGGTGAGGACGTAGATGATGGCAAGAAGCGGGACAAAAAGATGACCTCTTTCCTTCATGACATTGAAAAATCGGGGCAACTGATCGCGACTCATACCTTTGAGACCGCACCGCTTGGCCTCGAAATGAACCTCGATAAAGATGCCGAGAAAGTACAGACAGGCCGGAATGGTAGCGGCCTTGGCAATCGTTACGTAGGGGGTGTTGGTGAACTCGGCGATCAGAAAGGCCGCAGCTCCCATGATCGGAGGCATGATCTGCCCGCCGGTTGACGCGGATGCCTCAACGGCTGCGGCAAATTCCGGCCGGTAACCCAGTTTTTTCATCATGGGTATGGTAAAGCTTCCCGAGCCGACCGTATTGGCGACAGAGCTTCCCGAAACAGTGCCCTCCAGGGCGCTGGTAATGACGGCGACCTTTGCGGGGCCACCCGAAGCCCATCCGGCTATCGCGTCGGCAAGGTCGATGAAGAGCTTGCCGACCCCCGTTTTTTCAAGAAAAGCGCCGAAAAGTATGAAAAGAAAAATGAAAGTGGCCGACACGCCGAGCGGTATCCCCAGGACGCCCTCTGTCGTGAAGTACATGTGCGAGACGATTCTCCGGATTGGATAACCGCGGTGGGCGAGAAACCCGGGGAAATAGGGGCCGAAATAGGAGTATAGAAGAAAAATGGAGGCAATGACGACGATGGGAAGCCCCACGACGCGGCGGGCTGCTTCCAGCGTAAGCAGCACCCCGCAGGCGCCGACGATGAAGTCCATCTGGGTATAATCGCCTCCTGCCTCCATGATGCGGGTATAGTTTAGGGTCATGTAGGCGCCGACATAAACGGCAAAAGCGGCAAAGATATAATTGTACCACTGGAGTTTGTTGAGGGTTTTTTTTGCAGTCATCGGGTAGAGCAGAAAGACGAGGGCAAACGCAAACGAGAGGTGCACGGATCTCTGCATCTGGGCGGGGAGCATCCCGAACATTGCCGTATAAATATGGAAGCATGAGAAGGCGACGGCAATCCAGAAAACAAGCCAGTGGTCGAAGCCGACAAGCTTGCGGAAGTTCGATTCCTTGTCAACCTTTTTGAGCAGCTCCTCCAGCTCTTCCTGCGACACCTCGGAAACCATCTCGCTGGTGCTGCCGATTGTCTGCAGCGGAAGCTGTTCCCCCGCCTTTTCCCGATCATTGCTCATTTCCATAGACATCCTTGTGTAAGTATTTGGAGTAAAGACTTTTTTTCAGAAGAAAAACAAAGGGTCCTTCCCGGATTCGCGAGAGACGCGAAGGGGATTTCACGCCCTTTGAGATGAAGCTGGTGTTTTGCGACCCTTCCCACGAATATTCTGACGTCGAAAACGAGTCGGTTTACCGTGTATTCAAGCCACCCATCCTTCCCAACCCGCAGTGGATTTTCCGGGGTGGTTGTCTCCGGCATTCCTGCTCCGAAGGCATCATAACGGGAGCGGGCAATGAGCAGTTGTGTCCCCTGAATCCGCAGATAATCGTAAACGGGGCGCTTGTTTACCGAGTGTATATAAGAAACAGCCCACTCTTCACCTTCGGTCATGCGGGCGCATAAAACGGTTGTTTCCGGGTTGAGTGTTTTTACGACCAGAGCAGATTGTGTGGGGGCCAGCAACAGATACAGCATGCCGAGGGCGATGACCGCTATAAACGCCCCCGGCATGTTTCTTTTAAAGTGTCCAACGAAAACAGGGGAGAGATGGGAACTTTTCTGTTCCATCTTCGTTTCTCACCTGTTATTTCATTAAGCCCTTTTCTTTATAGTACTTCGCCGCACCCGGATGAAAGGGAATGGAAACCCCGGACGATGCGGTTTTGATGTTCAGCTCTTTTCCCTTGGCGTGGGCGACGGCAAGCTCGCCCTGGTTTTCGAAAATGGCTTTAACCATACCGTACACCGCATCGGTCGAAAGATCCGTGCTTGCGATGAGAACTGCGTTGACGGCAACGGTCTTCACCGGAGATGCCTGATTTTTATACGTGTTGGCCGGTATGGTGAAGGAACTCAAAAAGGGATATTTTTTGACGATTGCAGACGCCTTGGCTTCGGAAATATTGACTATCTTGACGCTGCGCTGAGCGCCTATATCCATGATCGCCGCATTGGGGATGCCCGCCGTGACAATGAAAGCGTCAATGTGCTTGTCCTTGAACTGCTCGGCGCTCTCAGAAAAAGAAAGGTACTGGGCCTTCACGTCCTCTTTTTTGAGACCGTAGATGTCGCAGAGCTGGCGGAAGTTCGCTTCGGTGCCGCTCCCCGGTGCGCCGACCCCAACCTTCAACCCCTTCAAATCATCAAAACTGTCGATTTTGCTGTCTTCCCGGACAACTACCTGGATCACCTCCGGGTAAAGAACCGCCACGGCTGCCATTTTGGTCAGCTTTTCCTTGAAGGCCTCTTTGGCGTTGAAGGCGAAATCGACCGTATCGCTCTGGACGATGGCAAGCTCCGCTTCATTGCGGTTTACAAGGCGCACATTTTCCACGGAGGCGCCGGTCGCCTGCGCTGTAACATTCATGCCAGGTATTTTGGAGTTCCATATCTTTGCCATGGCGCCTCCAAACGGATAGTAGGTTCCCGCAGTTCCCCCTGTTGCCAGCACGAGGTTATTGCCGGCCGCTCCGACCCCTGCGGCTGTTCCAGCAATCAGCAGTATAGAAACGCAGGTACTCAACAACATCTTCATAAAGCCCGCTCTGTTTTTCTCCATCTTACGTCCTCCTTTTTTTTGTGCGAAAATTGACATTGGCGCGGGACTATATGGACTTGCGGCGTTCATGTCAAGAAGATTATGATTCTTTTTCCCGGGCCTTGACATCGGGCATGGCCGCCCCTATATTCCCCGGCGATGCACGAAACGCAAGAGGAATACTTTTTCAGAGGTCAAGGAGGTAAGCGGTGCCGATTCACGAGTTCAAGTGCCAGAAATGCGGAAATGTTTTTGAATATCTGTGCCTTCGCAGCGACGACAAATACCACGTGGTCTGTCCGGATTGCGGACATGGAAAGACGGATATCCAGTTATCCACCTTTGCATCGTCGGGAGGAAGCGCGGGCGGTTTTACGTCATCCTGCGCCTCATCGGGCCGTTTTTCCTGAGCAGGATAGTTCGCTGCGGTCCGCAGCGTAAACGGAACAACAAATGAAAGGTTGCAAGGAGGTTTTAACAGATGGTTCACGAGGTAAATGACAGCAATTTCAAAGATGTGGTGCTCAGTGCCGAACTGCCGGCGCTTGTTGATTTCTGGGCGCCCTGGTGCGGTCCCTGCATCAAGGTATCGCCGGTCGTGGAAAAACTTGCCGGTGAATATGTCGGCAAGGCCCATTTCTGCAAGATAAACGTTGACGAAGCGCCGGAAGTTGCAATCAATTACGGCATAAGAAGCATCCCGACATTGATGGTTTTCAAGGGCGGGGACAAGGTAAACCAGGTGATCGGGGCCGTGCCGGAATCGAAGATCAAGGCCATGCTTGACGAACATGTGTAGGCAGGACAATCTTATGCGAACGGCGAGGCGTGTTCCAAAAATTACCTCCCGTTCGCATCCTTTTTTACATCCAGATCATCCCGGTTTCAAGCAGCATCTCCATCCTTTTGTATAAAATATGATTTTTCCGCACAATATCAATACATTGCACAATCATGTTTTCGCAGGGGCAATTGTGGACATTAAGCTTGAGGAACTCGTCAAAAGTCGATTTTGCCCCTTTTTGTCATTCCGTGCTTGACACGGAATCCAGAGATTTCAACGTGTTACAAAAACACTGGACACCGGTTTTCACCGGTGTGACGACTTTTTACGAGAACATCAAGCTTCGCTTTCACGAATTGCCCTGCTCGGCGACCCCGTATCTGAAATTTTCATCATGCGTTGTGCTCGCACCGGGCATGGCGGTTTGTAAGGGTAAAATGCGGATATCTACAGGTGTTTAACGTACGGCCGCGGCGCTATCGTCTCTGCCGTCGATTGTGCCGAGCAGACGCTTCAGCGAACGCTTTTTCCCCCCGGCAAGGGCCGCGTAGTAAACGGAGTTGGCAAGCACCTTCTTTACGTAGTTGCGCGTTTCCGTGAAAGGGATGGATTCTACATAGACAGCGCCTTCCATGGGCAGGGAATTTTTCCATCGCTGTGCCCGGTTCGGGCCGGCATTGTAGGCGGCTGCCGCCAGGGCGTAATTGGCGGAAAACCGGTCCAGCACCTGACGCAGATAGGATGTTCCCAGGCGGGCGTTGACGTCCGGTTTCGTCAGTTTGGATTTTTTGAAACCGCGCAGCCCGATTCCAAGCGCCACCCTCCGGGCCGTTTCCGGCATCAGTTGCATCAGGCCGGTTGCCCCGGCCGAAGAGCGGGCTTCTGTGTTGAAGAGGCTTTCCTGCCTCACCAGCCCGAGAACAACCGCTTCATCAAGGTTGCGGTCGCGGGCGTGTTTCAGGATGATTTCCCTGTGCGGCGACGGGTAACGGAGCGTGAAGTCGTGTTCGTCATCGGTCATTTCCGCCGTAAAAACACTACGGTCCCATATCCCGTTTTTCCGGGCCAGCTCTGAAGCGGCCAGCAACTGCCTGTCCGTCATTGCTTTCACACACCATCTCCACTCCCGGGCGGCATATCCCGGCAGATTGATCCTGTAGAAGGCCAGCGCCCGCGCGATGCCGGGCAACCCAGCGACCATCGACAGCTCTTCTTGTGTCGTCGGTCCCCTGGCCGATGGAAGATGAAGGGGAATTCCCAACTCCTCGGCGGCAAGAATCCCATAGAAATCATGCTGTCCGGCAATCGATGTCAGCGCCTTTTTCCCGGCGTCCTTCTCGCCCGTCGCGCACAGCGACCTCCCCAGCCAGTACGTCCAGGCGGATTCGCCCTGCATCGACGCGGGCATCTCCTCTATCGCGGTTTTTACTTCTGTCCAGTCGCCCTGCCGGAGCGCGGAGCGGGTCCTCCACACAAGCTGGTCGCCGGAGAAGGACAGGCCTTTCTTAAACCACTCCAAAGCCTCTGGTCTGTGGAGGCGCGCCCCCCTGGCGGCGATATGTGCCCAGAGGAGCTGCTGATCCGTAAGCGGAAGGATCTTCAGAAATTTTCCTGCAACCATTTCCGCTGCGCCTGACAGGTCGTTTCTGGAGAGCGACACAAGAGCCGCGAAAGCAAGCTCTTTTGCCTCCGCGGTCTGCAGGATTGCGGCATCTTTGTTCAAAAAATCGGACGGGGTGCGAAAGACCTTCTCTATCTGTTTCGCCGACGGCAAATCATCGTGCGGGTAGAGCTCCCTCGTGCGCCGGGCTTCCAGGACAAGATTTTCCAGCAGCAGCAGCCGCAGCCGCTTTCGGACTTCATCGGAAGTGAGATGGCCCGAAACAGCCATGGCGGAGGCCACAGGAAGACACCCGTCCGGCAATGGCCGGGGGGTCTTCCAGATGGTTTTCATCTCTTCGGTTAAGCTGCTGTCGATCCCCTGTCGCAGCATCCGTTCCTGCAGGCTGTAGCACGTTGTCTCGGCATCAACCTTCAGAAGCTTTGGAAACTGTTTGCGAAAGAGTTCCCACTTGCCCTTTTTGCCAAGCTCCACGAGCCATTCCTGACGCAGGTGTTCCTCAAGGGCCGTGCCTGCATTTTGATCAAGGAAATCGGCTATCTTGTCGGGTTCCTCCGTTTCAAGGCGCAGGCTGATTTCCCAGTAGCGGACATAGCTGTGAAGGATGTGATCCTCTGTTTTTTCCGCCTGGCGGGAAAGAGCCGCCGCATCACGGGCCATAAAAGCCCTGTGTGCGGCAAAAACGGCCTTGTCGCCGGCTGCGGCAACCGAAGTCAGAGGCGCCAGCAGCAGAATAAAGGCCGCTGATGTCTTGATCCAGAGGGTAAGCGATTGAAACACTTCAGCCCTCAAATATCCATGGATCCGTTGCCCGTTTCCAGGAAGTCAGCTCATCGTTTTTGAACCAGAGGGCCGTTTCATTCAAGCCGTTTTCGGGACTGTCCGAGGCGTGGGTCAGGTTGCGTCCGACCTCGAGCGCGAAATCATGGCGAATGGTCCCCGGCGCCGCCTCCAGCGGACGGGTGGCCCCCATTGTCTGACGGATTGCCGCGATCGCGCTCGGCCCTTCCCAGGCCATCGCCATCACCGGCGAGGAGGTGATATAGGCGATGAGCCCCTCATAAAACGGCTTTCCCTTGTGGATGGCGTAATGCTCCTCGGCAAGCTCCCTGCTCACCTGCATGAACTTCGCCCCCACAAGCAAAAGCCCCCGTTTCTCCAGTCGGGCGATGACCTCGCCGACAAGCCCGCGCTGAACGCCATCCGGTTTTACCAAAACTAATGATCTTTCCATCTTTTCCCTCCATTTGGTTAGTGAAAATAAAATTGATGCCCATTATGCCATTTTCCCCTGTTTTATCATCGCCTCGCGTTCGAGATCGGCAAGAAAATCGTCTTTTTCCTTCGTGAAAAAGATCGGATAATCCTTTCTGAAGTGTTCCACGATCAGGGTGTAGGGAAGGTCGGGGAAATGTCCGTGATCGCGCACGTATTCAATATGGCGACGCCCTTTTTTGTCAAACTCCGCAAACGTGGCGTCATGTATGCCGTCAAACTCCACCGGGACGATATCCAGTTTTTTGCACATGGCAAGGTTAAAGGCCGGGGTTGCCTTGACCCAGCAATCGTCAAGGAGCATCTCCGTATAGCCGTGCCAGGTGAAGAGGTCGGTCTTCATCACGTCCCTGAGTCGCTCCGGCGTCAAAAAATTGCGTATGTCCGCGAAACGCAGGCGCGTCGGTATCCCGAGTACCCGTGCCGCCGCCGTAAGCAGCATCGCCTTGGCCACGCAATAGCCGTATCCGTTCTGGAGAATGACGCTTGCCCTCATTTTGTTCCGCGCCAGATCAATGCGGTACGGGTCGTATTTGATCCGGTCGCGAACCGCGTAAAAAATTCGGACCGCCTGCTGCTGGGGACTTCCCGCGTCGGCCGCCTCCCTGGCAAATGCAACGACGACCGGGTTGTCGGAATCGATAAACTCCGTCGGGCGCAGATACGTTTCTTGTTCTTTGGCAGCAGTTTGCGTCATCAAAGGCATACCCCTTTTATCCATGTGATCCATGGTCTGTTTGTCTTTGCTGCTTCAGATAACCGTCATCTTCGGATGGCTCCCGGCTGAGCGCAGCTTCGGTTGCCAGTGTGTCGCAGCGCTCATTTTCCCTGTTTCCCGCATGACCGCGCACCCAGACAAAGCGGACCCGGTGACGGGCGCAGAGATCAAGAAGTTCCGCCCAGAGATCGGCATTCAGCGCCGGCTCTTCGTTTGTCCGCATCCAGCCATTTCTCCTCCATTTTTTTGCCCACCCTTTTTCGATCCCCTTCACCACATACTGGGAATCGCTGTGCAGGACAACATCGGAAGGGCGCGGCAGCGATGCAAGCGCGGCGATGCAGGCCATCAGTTCCATGCGGTTATTGGTTGTCAAGCGGAACCCACTGGAAAGCTCCCGGCGGCTGCGGCCTTCGAGGATCACCGCCCCGTAGCCTCCCGGTCCCGGATTTCTTTTGCACCCGCCGTCGGTGTAAATGACCGTCTGGGCGAGGGGTGATGCCCCCGGCGCGTCGGCAGACGTCCCCGGCGGTGTTTCTTGCTTCTTCAGAAATGTCCCGCTTGCGGCTTTCCCGGAGCTGCGGCTGGCCATTTTTCCTGAAAATTTGTTATCGCGGGAAAAGGACTCCATTTCCTGAACCCAGCGTGTCGCCTCCTCCCGGCTGGTGAAACCCTTGAAAAGGGCATTTTCGTACCCCTTCACCTGCTCCTCGGCGCCGGCGGGTCCATACCAGGCAGTGTAAATGCCGGGGTGAAAGCCTCGCATGACGGCATAGTATTTTTTGCTGCTCGCCATAATCCATTCCCTGAAGTCCGCAAACAAGCGACCACCTTCACTTTAAAACTGAGCCCCTTTAATATAAACGGCCGTTTTTTTCCAGAACAGTTCGCAAAAAATCACATCTGCCCGTCATGCCTGACGGATGTTTTTTGGCTGATCCATTTAAAGATTGACTTCACATGGTCAAAATGATAAAAATCACCCCCTTGACAGGGGGAAAAACAGAGATGCTCGACATAAAATACCTCAGACAAAACATGGAGTTAGTTGTCGCAAAGATGCGCGAGCGGGGGCAGGAGATGAACTTTGAAAGGTTCTCTTCCCTTGATTCCCGCAGACGGGAGCTGCTTCAGGAGGTGGAACAGCTCCGCGGCGAGCGGAACGCCGTGTCGAAGCTGGTCGGAGAGAAGAAAAAACGAGGTGACGATGCGTCTGAAATTATTGCCCGGATGGGCGATGTTTCGGACCGGATCAAGCTTCTCGATGAAGAACTCAAGAAGACAGACGAGGATCTCGATGCGATTGTCATGACAATCCCGAATATTCCGCATGCGTCGGTGGTAAACGGCAGGGATGCAAACGACAACCCGGTTGTCCGTACCTGGGGAGACACGGCCTGTCCTGCCTTCAAGCCCCGTCCGCACTGGGAAATAGGCGAAGAATTGAAGATCCTCGACTTTGCCGTGGGGGCAAAGCTGACGGGGGCGCGTTTCACCCTGTACCGGGGGCTCGGCGCCCGCCTGGAACGGGCGCTGATAAACTTCATGCTCGATCTTCATACAACGGAGCACGGATACACCGAGATGCTGCCCCCCTTTATCGTCAACCGCGACAGCATGACCGCAACAGGGCAGCTCCCCAAGTTCGCGGAGGACCTCTTCAAGCTGGAAGGTCTCGACTATTTTCTGATCCCGACGGCGGAGGTGCCCGTTACCAACATCCATCGCGGGGATATTCTTGATGAGGCGGAACTGCCGATCCGTTATGTGGCCTATACCCCCTGCTTTCGGGCGGAGGCGGGTTCTTATGGAAAGGATACGCGGGGGCTGATCCGGCAGCACCAGTTCAACAAGGTCGAGCTGGTGAAGTTCTCGAAGCCGGAAGAGTCCTACGACGAGCTGGAAAAATTGACGTTAAATGCCGAAGAGGTTCTCAAGAGGATGAATGTCCCCTATCGGGTCATCAGTCTGTGTACCGGCGATATGGGCTTTTCATCCGCCAAAACCTATGATATAGAGGCGTGGCTTCCGGGTCAGAATACGTACCGGGAGATTTCCTCATGCAGTAATTTCGAGGATTTTCAGGCTCGCCGGGCCTCGATTCGTTTCCGCCGGGAAGAAACCGGAAAGACGGAGCTGGTCCATACCCTGAACGGCTCGGGGCTGGCCGTCGGCAGAACCGTCGTCGCCATTCTGGAGAACTTCCAGCAGGCCGACGGAAGCGTTGTGATTCCTGACGCGTTGCGCCCGTACATGGGCGGGGTGGATGTGATAAGCGCCCGATAGTGATTAGAATGGCCCGGAGGGATGGCCGAGTGGTCGATGGCGGCGGTCTTGAAAACCGTTGACCGAAAGGTTCGCGGGTTCGAATCCTGCTCCCTCCGCCAATAGGTAGTTTTACCACGTTTTTTACAGTCCAGAGAAGAAGAGAAACCCGTTAGAAATAGCGGGTTTTTTCTTGCCATCTGCCCCAGGACGCGCAACGCGATTCATCAAAATCCGGTAATTACGGGCGCCTGAAATCGTGTAAAGAGCTTCACCAGGCGCTGTGGATTGATCCTCTCTGCCATCTCGCCCAGGACAGTGACCACGTTGCCGATGCGTCCTTTCCGTGTTCGTCCAAATGGATGATGGAACCGGTATCGCATACGATAGACCTGGGTTCCTCAGTCATCGCCGTGAAGACCCCACTCGACGTCTTCGCGGATATTCTTTTCCATCAATTCCGATTGGTGGGTGTCGAGAAAGCGTCGGATTGCTTCCAAAAATACGTCTTTCTCGTCGCGGCGCCATCCCTCGTTCAACAGGGCCACGGCCTTGTTATAGAGTGCCTCGGGCACTTCAGCCTGAACGGTCTTCATCGTAAGACTCCTTGAATTTCTTATTCAACCCGAAACGTGAACTGATCCTCCAACCCATCCTGTCCGTTGGCAATGTAACTCACTATGAGCAGTCATCTTCCCTGTTAAACCACAATATGCAAGCAATTCTTTAACTCGCGCATTATAGAATCCATACTGTCCCCAGGCTGCCGTTTTTTCGCGATCTTAAGCCAATATCTTCAAACGCCGACCTTAACGAAGAATCATTTTGATAACTTCATTTGCATCACAGCAGGGGATAAACAGCCGTTCTCTGGCCCTTGTTGCGGCCACATAGACCAGCTTCCGGA
>DYTH01000033.1 GCA_020726025.1 Syntrophus aciditrophicus
AGACCTGAAAATCGTCCGGTTCGCCGTCGGGGAGGCGGTGCCGCATCCGGAGAAACTCCTTCAGCTCCGCCACCCGCAGGTCGATGTTTTCGACATCCTCGAAGCGCACCCGCATCACCGCGATGTATTTCGACTCGTTCTGGAGCTTTTTCATGACGGCGGTAATCGGCATGACGACCCGGTTGTCGAGGTTGCCGCCCCCCATCGAGGCGCCCCCGCCCCTTTCCTGAAGGACTCCCACCACCTGAACGGGGAGCGTCCTCACCTGAATAAATTTGCCGACCGGGTTTTCGTCGCCGAAGAGTTCATGCATTGTCTCCGCGCCGATCAGCGCGACGTTCGCGGCCCGTTTCAGATCTTCCTTCGTGAAATCGGAACCCTCCACGACCGGCCAGCTCCAGGCAACGCTGTAATCGTTTGTTGTTCCAATAACCTGCGATGCGTAGTGGTTTCCGAGGTACGAGACGTTGACGTCGCGGACGGTGCTCATCGGGACCACCATGTAGGCGGTGCCGAACGAGGTGCGGATCGCGTCGGCGTCGCCGATGGTCAGGGTTTTCACGCGCCGGGCGATGGCCCGCGACTCCTCGGAGCCGCCGACGATCAAAACGGCGTCGGGGCCGAAGACGTCAACGATGTCGAAGGCCTTTTTGAAGGCGCCCTCGGTTGTGGCGACGATAATCGTGATCGCCGATATCCCGATGGCGATGCTCAGCGTGCAGAAAAAGCTCCTCAGCTTGAGGGCGATCACCGCCTCGAGGGCCTGGGAAAATATGTTCAAAATCCTATGCATCGATGATGACGCCGTCACTGATCCGGATCACCCGCCGGGCGTTGGCGGCGATTGCCGCGTCGTGGGTGACAAGGATCACGGTCTTTCCTCTTTTGTTCATCTCGGAAAGCAGAGCCATGATCTCGCCTGCGGTCTTGCTGTCCAACTGGCCGGTCGGCTCGTCGGCGAGGATCATCTCCGGGTCGTTCATCAACGCCCGGCAGAGGGCGACCCGCTGCTGCTCGCCCCCGGAGAGGCGGTTCGGACGAAAATGCATGCGTTTTTCAAGGCCGACCAGGGCGAGGAGTTCGACGGCGCGCCGCTCGACATGGCTTGCCGCCTTTTCGCGGTAAAGCGTCGGCAGCAGGACATTTTCGAGCACCGTGGCATACGGAAGAAGGTAAAAGCTCTGGAAGACAAAGCCGATATGGGCGTTGCGCAGCTCGGAGAGCTCATCGTCCGAAAGCCCCAGCACCTCTCTGTCGGCGAGCAGGTAACGGCCGGAGGTCGGGACGTCGAGGCAGCCGATCAGGTTCATCAGGGTGGATTTTCCCGAACCGGAAGTTCCCATGATGGCGATGAACTCGCCCTCTTCAACGCTCAGGTTGACCCCCTTGAGCACCTCGACGGAGAGATCGGCGCCGAGGCTGAAGGTTTTTTTCACATTTTCCATCAGGCACAGCGCGCTCATGGCTTCTTTCCATACGGGTTTTTCATCGCGCCGCCGCCCTGAAAAGAGGCGGGAACAGGGAGAACCAGCTTGGTTGCAAGCTCCGTCCCTTCGGAAACCCCGGAGAGCGCCTCCGTGCGATCCTCGCCGCGGACACCGAGCTTCAGCTCCACCTTTTTGACGGTCTGCGCCCCTTTGGCCGCCTCGTAGGCGATCTGTCGCCCCTTTTCAAACTTGATCGCGGCGTTGGGGACCGTCAAGACGCCTTCTTTTTCGGTCAGGATGATTCGGGCATGCGTCGTCATTTCCGGCCGGAGGAAGGCCGCATCGTCGGTCGGGACCTTCACCGTCGCGAGATAATAGACGATGTTGTCCTTCACGACCGGCTGGGGGTTGATCCGCTCGATGGCGCCCGTGAAGGTGCGGTTGGGGTAGGTATCGACGGTGTATTCAACCTTCTGCCCCTTCTTTGCGCGCCCGATGTCGGTTTCATCAATATAGACCCACATTTCGAGGCGCGTCGGGTCGAGAACAGTCACCAGGTTCGCCACCTGCAGCCCGGCGACGATCGTCTCGCCCTCCTGCGCGGTGACGTCGGCGACGATCCCGGCCAAGGGCGAGTAGATGCGCGTGTAGGAAAGCCGGATATCCTGCTGCTCGAGCTGCGCCGCAATCTCCTTGATCGTGGCTCTGGTAATGTTTTCCTGTGTCGAGAACTCCTCACGGAGGCGCTTCAGAATCGCATCGGCCGCCTGGAACTGGTTTTGCGCGCGGTCGAGTGCGTCTTTTGTCGTGTACTCCTTTTTGATCAGCTCCTGCTGGCGCTCATAAGCGATGCGGGCGTAGTTCCGATTCGCCTCGGCCTCGGCGATCTTCTGCGGGTAGGTTTGCTGAATCTGCAGGAGCGTGTTTTTTGCAACCTGGAGGGATGCCTTCTGCTGCTCAATGGCCTGGACGATCTCCCGGCTGTCGATCCGGGCGATGAGCTGTCCGGCCCGGACGCGGTCTCCGACCTTGACGAGCATCTTGTCCAGCCTGCCCGTAGCGCGGGTGCCGATTTTCACCACGGCGCCCACCTGGGACTTGATGATCCCCGTTTCGACGAGAACGCCCCGGATATTTCCCTTTTCGACCCGGCCCGTCTCGAGCACCCGCGTCTGCGGTTTCGGGTTGAGCTTTTTGTAGCCCGCGACGCCCCCCGCGATCAGCGCTGCACCAATGACAATTGCCCACAATAGTTTCTTCTTCACGTTATTTCCCCGTAAGTCTCTATGAACTACAACGATTTTCCCGATATCTTTTCGAGCAGCGCCCGGGCCAGGGCGACGTTCAGTTGCGCGGAAACGAGCTGCTCCCGCGCCCCGGCGAGCAGGCTTTCCGCCTGCACAAGCGACAGGATGTCGCCCGCGCCCACCTTGTACTCGCCGAAGGCCTGCTCGTAGTTCTGGCTTGCCTGACGGAGCTGCTCGTCGGCAACCGCGCTGTTTTTCACCGCCGTCGCGAGATCTTCCCACGCCTTGCGGCAGTCGAGCAGGAGTTGCCGTTTCATCTCTTTGATGTTTTCCGCCGAAACCCCCACCTCGATCCCCGCCGATTGCTTCCGGTAGAACTTGCCGAGCTCAAAGATATTCCATGAAACGGTCGCCCCGGCGCTTTTATCCTCGTCCATTCTTGCGCCCAGCGTACCCGCGTCGCTCCGGCCATAGGAAAGATTGGCGGAGAGGGTCGGGTAGAAATCGGCCCGAAAGAGGGAGAGGTTCTTCTTTGCCGTCTCCAGCGCGATCTCCATCTGCCTTATTTCCGGTCTTGTCAGAACGGCGCCGTTCAGCATTTTCCATGCGGGAAGGACGTCTCCCGCGGGCAGTTTTCCCTCCGGCGTTTCGGTTTTACCGCTGTTTTCATAAGGGATCCCGATCAGTGAAAAGAGTTCGGAGAGTGTTTTGTTCAGGTTCCCCTCCGCCTGAACGACGTTGAAGCGTGCCTGCTCCCGGCGGACGGAGGCCTGCAGCGCCTCGGAAAGGCGGGCGGCGCCGAGCTTGCGCCGTCCTTCGGCCACCTCGTAATCCTTTTCGGCGTCTTTAAGCTGGATTCTGTTCTGATCGAGGATATCCTTTTGCGCGAGGGCCGTGTAGAAGGCAACCTTCACCCGATAGTCGAGTTCGAGCAGGTTCTTTTTCAGCTCCTCCTGCTGGGTTTCCAGGTTTAATTCCGCGATGTCCCGTTTGGGTTTGCGACGGGGATCGTAGAGGTCGTAAGAGAGCGTCGCGCCGTATCCCTTTGTGCTGTAGTCGCCGCCGCTCCGGAAATTTCTCTCGGTCTGCGCCGACGCGTCGAGGGATGGCAGATATGCGCCGAGGGTCGCCCTGTACGAGGCATCCGCTGCCTCCACCTTCTTTTTCACCGCCTGCCAGGAGGGAAGATTTTCCCGGGCCAACGCCCTGGCTTCCTCAAGGGTCAGCGCCTGCGCCTGGTTGACGGATGCCGCTATCGCCGCCAGGATAACGCCAAGCAGCGCCGTTTTTTTGAACATTTTTATCTCCTTGCAAAAAACATCACCCAATCCTGCCGCATTCGGCCTGAACCGTTCCGGCAACGCGCGGAACATACCCCAAACGCGGAGCATATGCAAAACAAATGTTTGCCCAAAAACCGCTTTCCGGCGCTTGATCTAAGCAACAGCCGTGCCATGAACAAGTATGCATGTGTATTATTGTAAATATATGATTTTATAATTGTTGCAAATGAGAAGGCAGTATGCCCTCTGAAATGTCTGGATACTAAGTATCCTGGCAGTGATTCGCTTGAGTAAAAAGTATCCAGCGGGAAAATGGTGATAATATATTCCGTTTCTGATACAATCCTATAGAAATTTATGACGATTGAAGAGGGGGAATTATGAAACGATACACTGCAGTCATCGAAAAATGTTCTGATACCGGATTATATGTCGGTTTTGTTCCGGGTTTTCCTGGAGCCCATTCCCAAGCCAAAACTTTGGATGAATTACAAAATAATCTTCATGAAGTCATTGAAATGCTATTGGAGGACGGGGAGCCTGAAATGGAAGCTGAATTTGTCGGCACTCAAACAGTCATGGTAAGTTGACATGGGCAATGTCTTTTTGTTTCAGATTTCCCGGTAAGAGCGGCTCGAAAGGCCGAAGGCGATGACCGCGGCGGCAAGCAGAATCCCGCCCGTGCCGACCGCTGCCTGTACGCCGAAGCTGTCGGTAAAGAGGCTCATGACCATGTTGCCCAGAGGCATCGAGGAAAAGATCAGCATATACACGCTCATGACCCGGCCGTGGTAGCGCTGTTCTGACCGCCCCATGATGAGCGTGGAATTGAGGGCCAGATAGGCCGCCGAGGAGGCTCCGACGAGGACCAGCATCGGGATTGCAAAGTAAAAGGAGCTGCTGAAGGCGAAGACCGCCAGCGTCGCGCCGAAGAGTGCGCCAAGCGTAAGCTGAACCATGCCTGGCCGCTTCAGGCTTTTCATCGAAGCGATCGCTATGGAGCCGATGATGGCGCCTGCCCCGTTGGCCATCATCAGCATTCCCAGTCCGGCGGGGCCTACGGCGAATATCTTTTTCGCGAAGACCGGCATCAGAGCCTGGAACGGCATGCCCAGTATGATCGGCGCAAGGCTCAAAGCCAGAAGAACCATCAGCACAGGATGGCCCCAGATATAGGAAATGCCCTGCACAAAGGATTCCCATCCTTTCGCGCCCTTTCTTGCGCCGTCCGGAAGATCGGGTATTTTCATGAGACCCGGAATCACCAGCACATAAAGCAGGGACATCAAAATGTAGGCGCCTTTGACGTCCAGCCACGGAAGGCCGATGATCCACCCGGCGAAAGGGGGGCCGATCACGCGGCAGGCGTTGAACCCGGCGCTGTTCAGGGCGATGGCGTTCATCATGTTGGCGGGTTGCACCATCCTGGTTATCAGGGACTGGCGGGCCGGAACCTGAAAGACAAAGGCGGTTCCCTGGAAGAAGGAGATGACGGCCATCTGCCAGACGCCGACGGTTCCCGAAAGCACCAGAGTCGCCATGACCAGTGAGGCGGCGACGGTAACTGCCTGGGACAGAAGCAGTATCATGCGTTTTGAATAACGGTCGGCGATGACGCCGGCGGGAAGCGAAAGGAAAATCATCGGAATGCCGAATCCGAGCGAGATGAGCCCGATCGAGGAGGCCGCTTCCGTGAGTTCAAAGGCCAGATAGCCATTGGCAAAGAAATTCATCTGCATCGCCAGCGTACCGGGCAGCATGGAAGTCCACAAGATGCGGTAATCACGTTCCCGAAGCGACGGGAAAGCCTGGAGCCGGGGCTGATTTGTCATGGGTTGAGCCTATGCTTGAAATCAATGGGGGTGTATGCCACACGTTATCGAGGGGTTCATTTCATAGAGGGGGGAGCCGGCCCTCATGACGTCCGCGGGAGAGGAGAGCCTGGGGCTGATGACGCCTGCGCCCTTCAACTCGGCGATCAGCCAGTCGGTCTTGTTGCTGAAGCCGAAAGCGAGGCAGACCCGCGTGATCTGATTGGCGCTTACCGTGTTGCTTGAGGCAAGGGCGGCCATTGCCGCGACCATTTCCGGGATGGTCTGCCAGGCGGGATCGCCCATCTCCCGGAATATCCCGCCGATGGCTTCGGTTGTCCGCCATTGGGCGCTTGTGAGGGCATCCTTCACCAGCTTCAGGATGATATTCGGTATCTCGAAGAGTTCCCTGTCCATCGGCATGAAGAGTCTGTCCTCCCAGGCCATGCTTTTCATCGTCCGTACAGGCAGAAGCAGGCGCCACTCTTCGGCGGCAAGCAGGGGCTCTTCGGGATCTCCCCCGGCGATGTCCCGTGCCTCTTCGTAGTAGATTGTCCCTTTCAGTGAGGCAAACTCGAGTATCGAGGCAACCCCGCCGATGACGCTGCTTTCAGCAAGGAAGCTGCGCAGCGCTTTTTCAAGGTTTGGTGCGTTCGTCTTCATTTTAAACCAGCCGTAGTTTGAGTGCGTCTTTGAGCGTGTCGAGAAACTGGTCGGTTGTCTCCCATTTCTGGCCGTTTCCGACAAGAAGCGCCAGATCTTTGGTCATGTGCCCCGCTTCGACCGTTTCCACGCAGACCTTTTCCAGCGTGACGGCAAATTTCACCACGTCCGGCGTGTTGTCAAGCTCGCCGCGGCGGGCAAGGCCGCGCGTCCAGGCGAAAATCGAGGCGATCGGGTTGGTCGAGGTTTCCTTCCCGGCCTGATGGTCGCGGAAGTGGCGGGTAACCGTGCCGTGGGCCGCCTCCGCCTCGAAGGCCTTGCCATCCGGGCTCATCAGCACGGAGGTCATCAGCCCCAGTGAGCCGTACCCCTGCGCGACCAGATCGGACATGACGTCGCCGTCGTAATTTTTGCAGGCCCAGAGGTAGCCGCCCGTCCACTTCAGACTGGAGGCCACCATGTCGTCGATCAGGCGGTGTTCGTAGGTAAGCCCGATGCTCTTGAATCTCTTTGCAAATTCCTCGTCAAATATCTCCTGAAAGATGTTTTTGAAGCGGCCGTCGTAGGTTTTGAGTATCGTGTTTTTCGTGGAAAGATAGACAGGATATTTACGGTTGAGGCCGTAGTTGAAGCAGGCGCGGGCAAATCCGGCGATCGAGTCGTCCGTGTTGTAAGCGGCCATGGCAATGCCGTCGCCGGTGGTTTTAAAGACCTCTTTTGCGATGGCGGAGCCGCCGTCTTCGGGGACGAAGATCAGGCGCAGGGCGCCCTTTCCTTTGAACTGAAATTCGCTGGCCCGGTACTGGTCGCCGAAGGCATGACGGGCGATGACGATCGGCTTGTCCCAGTGGGAGACAAGACGGGGAACATTCCTGCAGATGATCGGTTCGCGGAAGATGGTACCGTCAAGGATGTTCCGGATTGTGCCGTTGGGAGAGCGCAACATGGCGGGTGAGCCGAATTCCTTCATCCGGGCCTCGTCGTGGGTAATCGTGGCGCATTTGACGGCTACCTCATGCCGGAGAGTCGCCCCGGCGGCGTCGATTGTTACCTGATCGCCGGTCGCATCGCGGTTCCGGATGCCGAGATCGTAGTATTCAAGGTCAATATCGAGCCAGGGATAGATAAGTTTTTCCTTGATCATGGCCCAGATTACCCGGGTCATCTCATCCCCGTCCATTTCCACCACCGGATTGACCACCTTTATTTTGTCCATTTTGCCTCTCTTGATTTTATTATGCCGCCTTCCGTTGCTGCGGCAGGCGCTGGAACCCTAATAGCTCATTGCCGATCCCTTTTCCACTTTTTTCCCCGCAAATTTCCCCTTGCGGCGACAGGATAGTTTTCGTAGAATGCGCGCATCAAATACACGCTGGAGGCGTCAATGGAAAAATTTTTCAGACTGAAAGAGAATAACACCAACATCCGCACGGAGATTATCGCCGGCATTACAACCTTCATGACAATGGCCTACATTCTGGCGGTCAATCCGGCGATCCTGTCGAATGTGCCGGGCATGCCGAAGGAGGCGCTCTTTACGGCGACGGCGCTTGCCTCCCTTATCGCGACGCTGGCCATGGCGCTGCTGGCGAATCTTCCCTTCGCCATTGCTCCGGGGATGGGGATGAACGCCTTTTTTACGTTCAGCGTCTGCATCGGGATGAAAAAGCCGTTCTCGTTTGCCCTGACGGCGGTATTGATCGAGGGGCTCATTTTCCTGGTTCTTTCCGCGTTCAACGTACGGGAAGGAATTGTCAGGGCCATTCCCGACAACCTCAAGAAGGCGATTTCGGTGGGCATCGGTCTTTTCATCGCGTTCATCGGCTTCCAGAACTCGGGAATTATCGTCAACAATGATGCCACGCTGGTCGCCCTGGGGAAGGTGACATCCGGAAGCGCGCTTCTGGCGATTATCGGGATTCTCGCTACCGGAGTCCTGCTGGCGCTCCGGATTAAGGGGGCCCTTCTGGTCGGCATAATTGTCACAACGCTGATCGGCGTTCCGATGGGTATCACTGTGCCGTTTGGAGGATGGGCCGGCTGGGGGCCGGTCTCCGCGCCTGCCCCGATCGGGGATATCTTCTTCAAGTTTGACTTTTCGTCGATCTGGAGCTTTCAATTTCTCGTTGTTCTGCTTTCCTTTTTCTTTGTTGACGTCTTCGATACGGTCGGAACCTTTGTCGGGGTGGCGATGCGCGCCGGCATGGTGAAGCCGGACGGCACTATCGTGAACATGAAAAGGGGATTCATCGCTGATGCCTGCGGGACAATCGCCGGCGCCGTTTTCGGGACAAGCGCCGCTACAACTTATGTCGAATCGGCGGCCGGTGTCGAAGAGGGTGGGCGAACGGGACTTACCTCTCTGACCGTTGCCGTCCTTTTCGGCGTAGCCTTGTTCCTTTCGCCTTTTTTCCTGCTGGTCCCCGCAGCCGCCACCGCACCGGCGCTTATTCTGGTCGGGTTTTTCATGATGAAGCCGGTGCTTGAAATGGACTTTACCGACTACGCGGAGGCGATTCCCGCGTTTCTCTGCCTGATTGTCATGCCTCTTACCTACAGCATTGCCGAAGGTCTTGCCTTTGGCTTGATCTCCTTTGTGGTATTGATGATTGCGACCGGCAGGATGAAAGAGGTCCCGGTTTCCACATACGTTGTAGGGCTCTTTTTCCTCGCCAAGTTTCTGGTCTGATGAAGATTGTAAAGAAACATGAATTCGGGAAGGTTCGCGGCTGGGAGTTCGGATGGTCGCCCGTCGGCCGTCCGCTGATGACGGTTATCTGCTACCGGGTGGGGACGGCGCTGATTGACACGGCGCTTTCCCGCATGCGCCCGGTCGTTTTGCGGATGGTCGAGGATGAGGGGATCAAGACCGTTCTTTTGACCCACTGTCACGAGGATCACAGCGGGAATGCCGCGGCGATCAAGGCCGCGTTCGGCATTCCCGTCTATGGGGGAAAACTGACGGCGGAAAAACTCGCCCGGCCGTTCAGGATTTTTCCGTACCAGCGCCTTATCTGGGGGGCAGCCGACCCGCTGGAGGTAAATATTCTGCCTGATGTGTGGGAGGAATCGGGCTTTCGGTTTGTTCCGATCGATACGCCCGGCCATTCCAAGGGACATATCAGCTATCTGGTTCCCGAAGAGGGGTGGCTTTTTCCCGGCGATCTTTACCTGTCGAGTCGGATCAAGTATTTCCGCGCCGACGAAAACATCCGGCAGCAGATCGATTCTCTCCGGAAGGCGCTTACGCTTGATTTTGATGCCCTTTTCTGCGCCCATCACCCCAAGCCGGTAAACGGGAAGGAATTTATCCGAAAAAATTGCAGCATCTCGAGGATATATACGGGAAAACGGCGGAGCTGGCGGCAAAGGGGATGGACTCCAGAGCGGTCATGAAGGAGCTGCACCTGAAGGAGGTCTGGAAGATCAAGCTGCTCTGCTGCGGGAATGTGAGCATGGAAAACCTGGTCAAATCCGTAATGCTCTCCATGGAGAAGATGCCGGTCGAAAGTGAGTTAAACAGCCGCGGCGGGTGTGAAGGTGACGGCGATCGCCGTTGATATCACACCCGGCGATATCGGAACTTTGAAAAACTCCGCATTGGTCCTTGCGAGCGAAGCCGGCAATCTCTTAATCAGCGGCTAATTGATGGTATTGCTTCGTCGGAAGGTCAAAAGGGTCAGGCGCCGATAAAAGTAATCCGTGGCTGTCCCCGGTTAAACGATTAAACACGGAATGACAAAAGGGGACAAAATCGACTTTTGACGAGACCATCAAATCGTCGTATCTTTAAAAAGATCAATGAGGGTGGCGAATTATGGAGTTTGGAATGGAGGGCAGGAGGGCGATTATCGGCGGGGCGAGCGCGGGGCTCGGCAAGGCGTGCGCGATGGCGCTTGCGGGTGAAGGCGTGGATGTGACGATCGTCGCCCGCACACGGGACAAACTTGAGGAGGCTGCGTCGGAGATAGCCGCCGCGACGGGTGTGAAGGTGACGGCGGTTGCCGTGGACATCAACACTGATGAGGGGAGAAGGGCGGTTCTCGCCGCCTGTCCGGAGCCGGATATTGTTGTCAACAACTCCGGCGGCCCGCCTCCCGGCGATTTTCGGGACTGGGACAGAGATGCCTGGATTGCCGCGCTGAACGGCAACATGCTCGGGGCGATCTTCATGATCCGCGATACGATTGACGGGATGATCGCCCGCCGTTTCGGGAGGATCGTCAATATTACATCCAGCGCCGTCAAGGCGCCGATTCCGATCCTCGGACTTTCCAACGGGGCGCGTTCCGGGCTTACAGGGTTTGTTGCCGGACTCGCCCGCGAGACAATCATCCACAATGTAACGATCAACAACCTGCTCCCCGGTGATTTTGAGACCGATCGTCAGAAATCCTACACGGAGTCTCTGGCGAAGATGCAGAATACGAACTATGAGGAGATGCGGAAAATCAGAATGGCCGGAAATCCGGCGGGGAGGTTCGGCCGACCGGAGGAATTCGGGGCCTGCTGCGCCTTTCTGTGCAGCGTTCACGGGGGGTTCATCACCGGGCAGAACCTGCTGATTGACGGCGGCAAGTACCCCGGAACCTTTTAAAGATTTATATGAAAATAGAAAATTTGCTCACCATATCAACGTGTTGCGTAGCCATGTTTTCGCAGGGGCAATTGTGGACATTAAGCTTGATGCTCTCGTCAAAAGTCTGAAATTCCCTCCCCCTTCACGGGGGAGGGTCAGGGTGGGGGCGATAAGTGACTGTATTTCGGGATGTAGTTTTCCCCTCCCCTTAATCCCCTCCCGCAAGGGGAGGGGAAAATGTACTTTTTACGAGAACATCAAGCTTCGCTTTCATTATTCGTTGTGCCCGCCCCGGGCATGGGGGTTCTTTTTAAAAGTCATTGAGTGGAGGGTGAAGATATGAAGATAAGCAGTGTTGCCCGGATGCGGGCCATGGACAGAAACGCCATCGAGCAGTTTGGCATTCCAGACCAGATCCTGATGGAAAACGCCGGAAGGGCGTCCTTTGGGGCGCTTGCCGGGGAATGGGGGGTGAAGGGGAAAAGGTATGCGGTATTCTGCGGGTCGGGCAATAACGCGGGCGACGGACTGGTCGTTGCCCGCCATATCCTTTCCAACGGCGGGAGCCCTGTTGTCTTTTTTGTCGGCGACCCGGAGCGCCTGTCGGGAGCGGCAAAGAACAACCGTATCATAGCTTCAAAATTATCCATCCCCATGGAGCGTGTGACCGACGTCTCCGCGTTAAAGTCGGTTGTCCTCGGCATGGACGGCATCGTCGATGCCATTTTCGGGACCGGCCTTGCCCGGGAGGTGAGCGGCCTCTACCGGGAGGTGATCGAACTGATCAACCAAAGCGGCCTAAAGGTTCTCAGTCTCGACATACCCTCCGGCGTGAACGGCGATACCGGCGCGGTCCTCGGCGCGGCGGTGCGGGCGGATCAGACGGTGACATTCGGTCTGCCGAAGATCGGGAACATGCTCTATCCTGGATACGAATTCTGCGGAAAACTGAGCGTCACGCACATCTCGTTTCCCCCTTTGCTCTACGAGGACGAAGGAATCAAAATTGAAACGAACGGCTGGCTGCCCCTCCCGAAAAGGGCGATGACCGCCCACAAGGGGTCGGTCGGGGACGCGCTGTTCGTGGCCGGCGCCGTCGGCTATTACGGCGCCCCGTATTTCAGCGCGATGTCGTTTCTGAAGGCAGGCGGAGGCTATGCGCGGCTGGCCGCGCCCGAATCGGTCGTGCCGTTTGTGGCCGCAAACGGGCCCGAAATCGTCTTTGTCCCGCAGAAGCAGACGTATGTCGGCAGCATCGCGATGGAAAATCGGGAGTCTTTGCTGGCGCTGGCTGCCGTGGTCGATATGGTTGTGATTGGCCCCGGCCTCTCCATGTGCGAAGAGACAGCGGGGCTCATCCGTGAGCTGGTCTGTGCGGTGGAAAAACCGCTTTTGATCGACGGCGACGGGATAACCGCTGTTGCAGGCCATCCGGATCTTGTCGGAAGCCGCCGGGCGCCGACGGTTTTGACCCCCCATCCGGGCGAGATGGCGCGACTGACCGGGAAATCCGTGCCGGAGATCGAGGCAGACCGGATCGCGATTCTCCAGGAGACATGCCTGAATATGCATGCATATATCGTACTGAAGGGCGCCCATTCGCTCATCGGCACGCCGGATGGCCGGGTATTCATCAATCTGACCGGCAATCCCGGGATGGCGTCCGCCGGCGTCGGCGACCTGCTGACAGGGACGATAGCCGCCATGTTCGGGCAAGGGCTGCCGCTCGAGGAAGCTGTGCGCAAGGGTGTTTACCTGCACGGACTGGCCGGCGACCTGGCCGCCCTCGACAAGGGGCAGGACGGGATGACCGCGGGCGATCTCCTTGAGCATCTGCCTTACGCGCTCAAGGAGGACAGAAAGGAGGCCGACGGACCGTTAAACGGGCTTGATTTCCTGTCCCTTGTGTGAGAGAGGACATGAACTTGCACTGTAAAGACAGATAAAATTACCGGAAACGGCGCGCTGATCGTCAGCCCCGAAGAGGTGATCCCGATCGGCGGCGACGACCTCCGGGATTTTCAGGGGGAATTGACCCATGGGTAAAGCAGAAAACAGCAGGGATGTTGCCAGCGCCATGGTCGAATTCTCGTCGGACTGAACGAGATTTATCTCATAATTGATCCTGCCGGGGTTGCTTCCGTCCATTCCCCTTCAGGCCATCGAAAAAACCGCATGCCTGGTAATATCGGAGGTCCTCCAGCCACAACCGCATATAATCCCGGTCAGTCGCCAGGCGTTTGATTAGCCGCAACGGGTGATTCATCAGGTCAGACGCTGATCTCCGGTTGACGCGCCTTCTCCGGCAAGGTTCCGGTTGATGCCCGGATTGGCGGATGGATAAATCTCGCAGCCGTGAAAAATCGGCAGGACTCGGGCAATGCCTTCAATAACACCGGGCAGACCCCGCATGGCTTCATGGACTTTGGGAACCGCGGAGTCGATGCTGATCCAGAAATTTCGAATCGGGGTATCGGCCAGGGCCTGGGCGATCCTCTCAATCCGGGAATCAACCCCTTTTTTATCGCTTCCCATGAATGACTGCCTGCTCCATTGCCGCAAGCTCTTCGTCAGTCAAAAAAGCAAAGTGAGCGGATCGTTTTCCGGCAGAAAGGCGCCCGTTGTTCTGAAGGCACAGATGGATGAACAAATCAATCAGGCGGTCAGGCATGTCGATGATGTCCTGTATCGTCTTTTTGGCATTGTCATAGCTGGCCAGAAAGCTGAGTTCCTCCACAAGTTCTTCCTCGATGGTTTTGGTTGCAAACTCGTACAAAGCCTCTGCCTGGGCAGTCATATCCATATACCGATACCAGATCGCGGTATCGTTCTCAACGGTCATTCGGCCCATTTCATCCAGCCGGTACTCGATGAGTTGAAGCAAGGGCCGGGAGAAAGCCTCCAGCGAGGCATCGTAATCCGCCGGATTCTTGAGCATGACTGCCGAAATCGGGAACATGAGTCCACGCGGAACCGTTTCCCGCAACGAGAGTATGTTGTGTATCAGAAAGCGATGGATACGGCCATTCCCATCTTCAAACGGGTGCAGGAATACAAAACCGTAGGCAATCGCCGCTGCATGGATGACGGGAGAAACTTTCCCCTTTTTCATCCGCCCGTGGGACTCGATCAGGCCCGACATCAGATTTGAAAGGTTGTCAGGTTTCGGACAGATGAAATGGATAAGCTCCTTGCGGCCGACGACGGTTTGCCCGATATAATTCTGGCTGATCCGATAATCACTGTCTTTAAACCGTGGATCTACAATCCGGTTCTGAAGCGCAATCAGCCGTTCCTTCTCGCAGAAGTCCTCTTTTTCGGCAAGCTCCAGGGATGCAATGAATTTTTCAGTTCGGGAGGCAGTGGGCTTTATGTGCTCTATTTCAAAGGACGACTTTGTCTCTTTGTTGTAGAGGTATCCAAGCGCCCGGCGAAGAAGCTCTGGTGGATACGAAGCGACGATATCCTCGCATCTTTTGCGCAAATCAGCGAACTCAAAATTGGAAAGCTTTTCTGTTCTTCTGATGATCGGACAGAAGGCCGGGGGGCCAAGGAGGTTGTTGATTATGCGGTGACGCGGGGATTTCTCCCCTTTCTGAACGGAGTAATATTCCTTTGCATCCAGTGCATCGACATAGTTGCCGGAAGCAATATTATCGATGGGCAGCCGTTTTCCGGTCAGGAACTCATAGAAAAACCAGATCCTTCGGGCGTATTTCCCCGTTGGTTTGGAATTGATGTATTCTGTGAACTCTTCCTGGGGAACATGTTCGAAAATGCGAGCCAGCAACCCCAGGTTGACGCCGTCATATTTCAGCGCAAACTCCAGATGGTCGCCGACTTTTTCTCCCGGCCAGTATTGAGCTCTGAACGCCTCATCAACAAAGCCATCCCGAATCTTTAAATAGTGATTGCCTGTAGTGGAAACCGATGACCCGTGCCAATGAGGGATGCCTGCAAGCTCAAACTTTTCCAGCAGGTACGTGTAACCTGCCGGGCGATAATCAAAAACGTTTAGTTCCATCCACAAACCTGAATAAGTTATTATTTGGATGCAAATATATTTACATAGGGCGTTTTGTCAACTAAAATAATTACGCAGGGTAATGGGGAGGATGATGACCTGATGAACTCGGCAGAAGTCGGCCAGACCGGCGCATGTCTTCAGGGGGGCGCCTTATCAGTGAAACTTTGCAGAAGCTTGTTTTCTTCACGGCGATACCTCCTGAAGGGAGAAAAAGAATCATGAAAACATCGCTTTGTGAAAAGCGGTTCAACCATGCCAATGCATGATTTTTCATGCAATCCTATTTTGCGATAAGTCCATGGAAGGCCGCCACCCAGAGAAGAACAAGGGCGATGCGGTAAACGCCGAACAGGATGAAGGTATGACTCTGGACGAAACGGAGCAGAAACTTGATGCTTGCCAGTGCGACGATAAAGGAGATCACGAACCCGATGGCAAGGTGATTAAACTGTGAGGAGGAGAAGACGGCCCCGTTTTTGTACAGATCGTAAACGGTTGCGGAGAGCATTGTCGGAACGGCCAGAAGAAACGAGAATTCCACGATCAGTTTCCGCCGCATGCCGAGGATGAGGCCGCCCACAATTGTCGCCGCGGACCGCGACACCCCGGGAATGACGGCCAGCGACTGAAAAACACCGATCAGAAACGCCTGCCGGTAGGTGATGTCGGAGAGGTCTTTGGTTGCGTCGATTTTTTCGCGGTGGCGCAGTTCAAAGAGAATCAGAATGATTCCCCCGATAAAGAGCGACCAGAGAACCACGGCGGTTGAGCCGAGGAGGATGTTTTTGATGATTTTGTAGAGAATGAAGCCGATGGCTCCGGTCGGCAGAAAGGCAACGCTTACCTTTTTGATGGTCTCGAAACGGACGAGCAGATCGCGCCAGTAAAGAACAACGACAGACAGGATTGCCCCGAACTGGATGGCGATGTCGAAGCTCTTGACGAAGTCGCTTTCGGCGAGCCCGAGCAGTTTCCCGGCGAGGATCAGGTGGCCGGTTGATGAAATCGGCAGAAATTCCGAAAAGCCCTCCACAATCCCGAGAACAATTGCCGCGACAGTATCCATTGAACTTTCGTGCTCCTCAAGTAAAATCCGGGTTACGTTCTTCCGTCGTACCGGTGGTTCAGTGCGGAATTTTCACGCGGAAGAATCCGAGCGGGGGTCTGTCGCGAAGACCTGAAATGACGGCAGAGTTCACGCTGAAAGAAAAAGCTTTTCGTCAGCGCCGGAAAAGTCCGTTTTCGTAAATCAGAACCTTTTCTCCCGTCTTCAAATGGGCCGTGACCGTCTTTGGTTCCGTATTCACCATGTCCCAGTGCAGCGCCGAGTCGTTGAACCCGAGCTTTTTCTTCAGGGCAGTCGTCATCAGGGACTGGTCGCCGGAAAATGTGTCGGTGTAGGAGGCCCCGACGGCAATATGACAGTTTCCGTACTTGCCGCCGAAGTTCTCGTCGAAGAGGGTGTCGGCCATGAACATGTCGATATGGGAAAACCGCCGATCGGTCAGTGAAAACTCGCCGAGCCGCCGGGCGCCTTGATCCATGGCGAGCTGACGCATGGTGAAATCCTCGCCTGTCCGGGCGCTGATGGAGACGGCCTCCCCCTTTTCAAAGATCAATTTTACCTCTTCAACATAGTTGCCGCTGCGATACGAAGGCAGATTAGCGTAGTACGTCCCTTCCGTCCCCCGCCAGTCCGGGGAGATGAAGAGTTCGAAGCTCGGAATGTTGTGGCCGGAAATCCCGATCCACTGCCTCTGTTCCCCGGGCGTTATCCACAAATCGCAGCCGGCCGATTCGATATGAAACCGTGCGACGGGCAGGCTTCCCAGCCATTTTTTGATGGCCGCCGCGTTGTGCCGGATCTCTTTCCATTTTTCGACCGGATTTTCCTGGTCGAGATAACAGGCCCTGATGATCTGGTTTGCGTAGGCGTTTCTGGTCGCGCGGGCCTGCCGGGCGAGTTCTTCGGTCGGGAATGTGCAGAGCGTCCAGCCGTAATCGCCCTTCTGCTCGCGTTTTTCCATGATGTCGCGCAGCGGTTTGCGCGCGACGAGCGACTTGCCGATTTTCGCGGAATCGACATCCTTGAGGTGGGTCAGCGATTCCGGCGCATGGAGGTAAATGCGGCCGTTGAGGTTTTCGTAGAGTTCCCTCTCTCCGGGCGGCAGAAAAACAAGCTGATTGTCAACGGATTTGTCGTAAAACGAGCGTTCCATGACAGGAGACAGGCTGATCCGCTGCACCGGGTTCATCCCTGCTGCGAGGATCTTTTCATAGAGAATCTCCGCCAGACGCAGCGCTGCCTTCTCGTACTGGATCAGGATGAGGTCTTTTTTGCGGAAACGGTTTTTCCGGGCCGTTTCGAGCCCCCACACCAGTACATCGGCGTATCTTCCCAGATACTCCTCACTCAGGACATCCGCTGTTTTTCTCATGTTGGGTATGGCTCCTTTTTTCATTTTCCGTTCAGTATCTTTTCTATCCGGGCCATGTCGGCCCCCAGGACAACCTGGCCGTCAATCAGAAAAAGAGGTGTTCCGGTTACCCCGACTTTTCTGCCGATCTCCTGATGCGCCTTCAGGATTTCTTCAGAAGCCGCTGATTTGCAGGGGGTGAATTTCATGTCGTCCAGCTTGCCGGACATCGCCTCCTCATAGGCCTTCGCCTTGTCCGCGGCGCAGAATACCTGGAGCGTCTTTGCCCTGGCATTGGGATGATTCTGCGCCGGCAAGAGAAAGACATGGCGTGTCACGTCCTTCCTGCCGGCCAGGTATGTCGAGGCCTTCCTGCAGAACGGACAGTCTATGTCGGTTATCTCGATGACCTGATGCTTTCCCGTTCCCATGCGGATGGCTTTGTCAAGGGAAACGGTCTTTAATTTATTGCCGAGGAGTTCTGAAGTTCTCTTTTCCGTGATGTTTTCTCTCTTGCTGTTCACCAGTGGCCCGTAAACCAGGTACTCCGGTCCGGGCGCGTAATAGACGATCTGGCTGCCCACCACGACTTCATACAGGCCGCTTACCGCGGTGGGGGTAACGCTGTCGGCCGGGAATCCGGGGAAGCTCTTTTTGAAGGATTCTTCCGGGGTTGCCGCGATGGCCGTTACAGCAGAAAGGATCCCCAGCAGGGGAACGATTAAGAGGGATAAAAATATTTTTTTCATAAAAATCTCCTTGACAATTCTGGTTGGTTTTAAATGCAGGCATCCCGCGCTTTGCCTGCTTGTTTTTTCTGCTACATGCGCCGGGCGACGACATAGTCGGCAATGGCGAAGAGCGCCTCTTTGGCGCGGGATTCCGGGAAAAAAGAGAGAACGCCCTTTGCCTCTTCAATGCCCTCTTTTGCCCTTTGCAGAGAGTACTGTATGCCGTCGTATCGGTTAATCAGTTTCATGATTTCCGCGGCGGAATCCGCGTCTCTGTGTTTAACGCCGTTTTCGAGGATGTTTTTTTCCTCTGGAGTACAGTTTTTCAGGGTGCGGATGAGCGGCATCGTCATTTTCCCGTCGCGGATGTCCTGTCCGATTGCCTTGCCGAACTCCTCCTCTTTGCCGACGTAGTCGAGGGCGTCGTCGGTTATCTGAAAGGCCGTGCCGAGACCCATCCCGAAACGGGAAAGCGCGTCGATACTTTTTTCGTCGGCATCGGCAAGTATCGCGCCGATGGCGCAGGCGGCGGAGATGAGAATCGACGTTTTCTTTTCGACAATGGAGAGGTAGTCTTCTTCGGTTGTTCCGGCGTCGCCGGCCTTCATCAGTTGAAAGACCTCGCCTTCGGACATCATGTTTGTCGTCTTCGAGATCAGTTTCAGGATGTCAAGGCTTCCGTCTTCGGTCATCAGTTTGAAGGATTTCGAGTAAAGGAAATCGCCGATGAGGACGCTGGCCTCGTTGCCCCAGATGCGGTTGGCGGAAATCCTCCCGCGTCTTGTTTCCGCGTGGTCAACCACGTCGTCATGAAAAAGCGTGGCGGTGTGTATGAACTCGATTACCGCGGCCAGCGGATAGCGGCGCTCCCCTTGGTAGCCGCAGAGTTCGGCGGAAGCCAGAAGTAAAAGCGGACGAAAACGTTTTCCACCGCTTCCGATCAGGTGATGGACGATCTCCGGGATCAGCGTTACCTCGGACTGGAGGTAGGTTTCCATGTACTCCCCGGCCCTTTTCAGATCACTTTCGAAATCATGAAAGACATCCTGCATCTGCATGTTCATTCTCCTCTTTCTGGCGCGACGTGCCGCCGGAGTGACGCAGGCGGAATTGTCGGGACAGCGCCTTATAGATGATGCCGATATAAATGTCAAACTTAAGGCCACTGGCCGATGGACGTCCGTCGCGCGTATCCAGTTGTCAAGAAAATTC
>DYTH01000034.1 GCA_020726025.1 Syntrophus aciditrophicus
GAATGACAAAAGGGGACAAAATCGACTTTTGACGAGACCATCAAACTTCGTTTTCGCCGGGCGGCGGATGAGCTTATTTTGCAACGGGCCCGGTAGGGCAGGGTAATCGGATGGTAGAAAACGTAACGCTCCCGGCATTGTTAAAGAGAAACGCCCTGCGCTTCGGCGACAAAAAGGTGGCGCTCCGCGAGAAGGAGTTCGGCATCTGGCAGACAGTGACCTGGCGGAAATACTGGGAAAATGTTCAATGGCTGGCCCTGGGACTGCATCAGCTTGGATTCCGGAAAGGGGACAAGCTTTCGATAATCGGCGACAACCGTCCCGAATGGTTCTACGCGCAGTTGGCCGCGCAATCCCTGGGAGGGGTCGTGGTCGGCATCTATCCGGACAGCCACCTGGAACAGGTTGAGTACATCATCAACCACTCCGATTCGACATTTGTCTCCGCGGGGGATCAGGAACAGGCCGACAAGATTCTGGCGATCGGCGATAAATGCCCCGGCGTAAAAAAGCTCATTGTCGATGACCCGAAGGGGATGAGGAGCTACGATGATCCCCGACTTATTTTCCTGAAGGATGTTCAGAAATCGGGGATGGACCTGGCCGGAAAAGAGCCGCATCTTTTTGACGGTATTCTGGACGGAGTTGATCCGGATGATGTCGGTCTGCTCATCTATACATCCGGCACGACCGGACTGCCCAAGGGGAGCATGATCACCCACCGGAGCATGGTTGCGGCGGGGATGCTGCTCGATGAGGTTGACCAGGCGCGGGAAACGGACAACTACGTCTCGTTTCTGCCCCTTTCCTGGATCGGCGAGCAGCACTACGCGATTTACTGGAGCCTGGCCGCCGGATTCACCGTCAATTTCCCGGAGAAGGTGGAGACAACCCAGCTTGATATGCGTGAAATAGCGCCGGATATCATGCTCGCGCCGCCGCGGATCTGGGAGAAGATGTGTTCTGATGTGCAGGTGAAAATCCAGGATGCCGCCTGGATCAAGAGAAAGGCCTACCAGTTTTTTCTCCCGGTCGGCTACAGGGTGGTTGACTGCAAGCTGAACGGCGAAAAGCCCCCTCTCTTTCTCGGTTTTTTGAAAGGGGCCGCTTACTGGCTTTTGTTCCGGTCGCTGAAGAACTATCTGGGCCTTGCCCGGGTGCGCCATGTCTATACCGGCGGGGCGCCGCTCGGCCCGGAAATTTTCAAGATGTTTCAGGCGCTTGACGTCAATATCAAGCAGGCCTACGGGATGACGGAGCTCTCCGGCGGCGTGATCATCCACCGCACGGACGCCATCCGTCTCGACACGGTCGGAAAGCCCCTCCCCGGTCTTGAGGTCATGATCTCGGACGAAGGCGAGATGCTCGTCCGGGGGCCCACCAATTTCACGGGGTACTACAAGAACCCGGAGGCAACAAAAAAGGCGCTGACCGACGGCTGGTTTCATACCGGCGACGCGGCGATTGTCGATGAAGACGGCCAGATCCTCATCATCGACCGGATGGCCGATGTGATGAAACTCTCGGACGGCAGCCGGTTCTCTCCGCAATTGATAGAAAACAAGCTGAAGTTCAGCCCCTACATTATCGATGCGATAGTGATCGGGCAGGAGAAGCCGTTCATCACGGGGATGATCAGCATCGATATGAACAACGTCGGCAAATGGGCGGAGAACAACCAGCTCCCCTACACGACCTTCGCCGATCTCTCCCAGAAGGAGCGGGTCTATGAGCTGATCGGGCAGGAAGTGGCGAAGATCAACCGCACCCTTCCGAAAGTGGCCCAGGTCACGCGGTTTGTCCTTCTCTACAAGGAACTCGACGCGGACGACGAGGAGCTGACCAGGACGCGCAAGGTGCGAAGAAGCTTTGTCTCCGAGAAATACAAGGAACTGATCGGCGCCCTTTACGGCGATAAGAAGGAACTGGAGGTGGAGTCCAATATCCGCTACCGGGACGGCAAGGAATTTCAGATGAAGACAAGGGTCCGAGTACAGCATGTTGAGAGTTGATAGATGACAAAACCTTCAGAGGGCGAAATTCAGCTTCAGATAGAGGATGTCCACTTGAGTTTCGGCGGCCTGAACGTCCTTGACGGCGTCAGCACGGAAATCCGGAAGGGGGAAATCTTTTCGATCATCGGGCCGAACGGGGCGGGCAAGACCAGCCTCCTGAACTGCATCAACCGGTTTTACAAGCCGTCCCGGGGGAGAATCCTCTTCGAGGGGCAGGATATTCTCACGTTCAAGCCGCACCAGATTGCCGCACTGGGAATTGCCCGGACTTTTCAGAATGTCGAACTCTTCAAGCACATGACCGTGCTCGACAATATCAAGCTCGGTCACCATATCCATCTGAAATCCGGCTTCCTTTCCGGGGGGATCTACTACGGAAAGACACGCGGCGAAGAGATAAAACTGCGCCAGGAAATCGAGGAGCGGATCGTTGATTTCCTGGAAATCGAGCATATACGAAAAAGCGTCGTCCACACCCTTCCGTTCGGCCTGCAAAAAAGGGTCGAACTGGCCCGCGCCCTGGCGATGAAGCCGAAAATACTGCTTCTCGACGAGCCAGCGGCGGGGATGAACCTTGAAGAGACGGAGGATATCGTCCGCTTTGTCCTCGACATCAACGAGGAATGGGGCGTTACAATCATCCTGATCGAGCATGACATGGGGGTCGTGATGGACATTTCCGACCGTGTCTGCGTCCTCGATTTCGGGGAAAAAATCGCTGAAGGAAAGCCCGAGGAGGTGCGCCGCAACGAACATGTTATCAAGGCCTACCTCGGACAGGCCGATCTGGCGCTTTCCAGACTGGGGGCATAGGTGGAGCCGTTACTGCTTGTCAACAATATTGAGGTGATCTACCACAACGTCATTCTGGTGCTGAAGGGAATGTCCCTGCAGGTGGCAGAAGGGCAGATCGTGACGATTCTCGGGAACAACGGCGCCGGAAAGACGACGACCCTCAAGGCGATCTCCGGCCTGCTTTCGTCCGAAAACGGCAAGGTGACGGACGGGTTCATCAATTTCCGTGGGGAGAGAATCGACAAGACCTCCCCGGAGAAGATCGTCAGGAAGGGTATTTTTCAGGTGATGGAGGGCAGGCGGGTTTTCGGCGATCTGAGTGTTGAGGAGAATCTGGTAGTCGGCGGGCATACCAACAAAAGCACCCGCAAGATGAAAGAGGATATCGAAAAAGTTTACCATTATTTTCCGCGCCTTGCCCAGCGTAAAGAGACGCTGGCCGGCTACATCAGCGGCGGAGAGCAGCAGATGCTCGTCATCGGCCGCGGGCTGATGGCGCAGCCCAAACTGATGCTTCTCGACGAGCCGTCGATGGGTCTTTCGCCGCTCCTTGTGGCCGAAATTTTTGAAATCATCAAGAAAATCAATAAGGAGGAGGGAATGACAATCCTCCTTGTTGAACAGAATGCGCGGTTGGCGCTGTCGATTGCCGATCACGGCTATGTCATGGAAAACGGCCGGATCGTCCTTGATGATGAGGCCTCCAAGCTGGAGCAGAATGCCGATATCCAGGAATTCTATCTTGGCTTGACCGAAGTGGGGAAAAAAAGCTATAGGGACGTGAAACATTACAAACGCCGCAAACGCTGGCTCACATAAAACATGAAAGAAGGAGTGGATCGATGGGATTGAAGGATTTTACTGTTTATGATGTGTACAAAAGGAATGCCGGTTTGTATGAAAACAAGTCGGCAGTTGTTTTTGAAGGGAAGGAGATAACATTCGGCGAACTGCTGAAGATGGTCGATCGCGCGGCGGGATGGTTTGCCCTGTCGGGAATCAAAAAGGGCGACCGGGTTGCAGTATTGAGCAAGAACTGCCCGGAGTTTCTGGTACTGTTCGGCGCCATTGCCGCATCGGGTGCGATAGCCGTTCCCGTCAATTTCCGCCTCTCCACCGAAGAGATCGGCCACGCCATGGAAAATACAAAGCCCGTAGCCGCTTTTGTCGATCCCGATTTTCATGCGGCGATGAACGGCATCCGTGAGAGTTTCCCCGAAGTCAAAACATGGATGAGCATGACTGGGGCTGGCGAGGGGTTTGCCCCCTTTGCCGACATTCTGGCTGCTTTGCCGGTAACGGCTGCCGACGTAGCGCAGGATGACCCATTCGTCATCATTCATACGGCGGCGGTTCAGGGGAAACCGCGCGGGGCGGTGCTCAGCCACGGCAACATGATCTATGGCGGCCTGCAGAGCCTGGCCGAGATGGGGCTTTCCGGAGATGATGTCTACCTGAACATCCTGCCGCTGTTCCATATAGGGGGACTGATTGCCGCTTTCACAACGATGCATGCGGGCGGTCTCAATGTGATTGTCGCCAAGTTCGATCCGGCGGAGTGCGTGAAGATAATCGATGAAAGGAAGGTGACAATCATCGGCGATTTTCCGCCGATCCTTGCCCAGCTTCTTGATGCCCGGGATGCGGGTAATGGCGCCCTCGCCTCGCTGAAGAATGTCTATGGGCTGGAGCGTCCGGAAACGATCAAAAGGTTCGAGGATCTTGGCTGCGGCAGTTTCTGGATGATTTACGGACAGACCGAGACGATGGGAATAACCTGCCTGGCCAGAAACGCAACCAGGCCAGGGTCCGCGGGGCGGCCGGGACTCCTGTCCGAGATCTTGATTGGTGACGAATTCGACCGTCCGGTTGAGAAGGGAAAACCGGGTGAGATACTGGTACGTGGACCTCTTGTGTTTCTCGGCTACTGGGGCGAGGAGGAACTGACGGCCCTTACCTTCCGGGAGGGCTGGCACCACACCGGCGACCTTGGCCGCCTTGACGAGGATGGGTTTCTCTGGTTTGTCGGCCGCAAGGCGGAAAAGGAGCTGATCAAGCCGGGTGGAGAGAACGTTTATCCGGTAGAGGTGGAAAAGGTTGTCCTTGAGCATCCGGATGTTGTCGAGGTATCCGTTATCGGGGTGCCCGATCCGAAGTTTGGCGAGGGGATCAAGGCCATCTGCGTGTTGACGTCAGGTACCGATCTGACCAAACAGGAGCTGATCGATTTTGTTGCCTCCCGGATTGCCCGTTACAAAAAGCCCAATTACGTTGACTTTGTCGAGTCGCTGCCGAAAAAAGAGGATGGTTCGATTGACCGGGGGAAGGTAAAGGAGCTTTACGGGTAACGGAAGTTTATAGAGTCTGTGACGGCGCCCTGTTTTCGTTCAAAAAAACAGGGCGCCGTCTTATTTTATCGTTTCCGTCTGCCTGAGCCTGGTTTCCGGAAAAAGGCCGTGCCGGTGCGCCTCTTCGCAGTACCAGTGCGGGGCCCAGAGATTATGGCGGCTGTAGTAGTTCTGGGCGATGCAGCTTCCGAGGCAGACGTTTTTGAGGAGGCACTCCGCGCAGACGCCTTCTAATCTGGCGGGAAGACCGGAGCGGATATCGTTCAGCACGGGGGAATTTTCCCAGACATCCCGGAGGCTGTCGCGTGCCGCGTTGCCGAAGACCATCTCCGGGACGGTTTCGCCGATGCCGCAGAGGGCGTAGGAGCCGCCGGCAAGAACTCCGAGTATGGTGAAGATGCCGCAGGTGTGACATCCAAGGCCGCTTTGGGGGTTGAACATGCTCTCCAGAGAGCGAAAGGCGGGCGGCTGGTCGTAGTACAGAGGCAGGATGGTCGTTTTGGACAGATCTTCCTCCACCCATTTCCCCAGAGCGATGAGATCGGCGATATCAACGGCCTGTCCCTCGGCAAACATCCGCTCTCCCCGCGCTGTCGGCTGGAGGACGTTGAATTTGACGGAGCCTGCTTTCAGCGACTCCGCAAGTCGGACAACCCGCTCCATCTCCCCCGGATTGCGCTTCATTAATGTCATGATAATCTGGGGATGAAGCCCTGCTCCGGTGAGATTCCTGATACCGGTCAATGTCTCTGCGAAGCATCCCTTTTTACCCCGTATCCATTCGTGAATTTCGGGGTTGGCCGCGTCCAGGCTGACCGAGACGAAGGCGTTATCCACGGAGGCTATTTTTTCAGCTATTTCCCGTGTGCATAATGTTCCATTCGTCTCGACGGTGAGACGCAATCCCCTTTTTTTCACCACATCGATAAGATCCTCTATCCGGGGGTGAAAAAGGGGTTCTCCCCCGGTAAATTTGACCCTGTTTAAGCCCAGAGGAACCGCTTGATCGATGATCTTCACGAAAAGGGCCGGGTCCAGACAGGAAGATGAAGCGGACGCTGCAAGATGGCGCGGCTCTATCCAGCAGTGGCGGCAGTTCAGATTGCAATCCGCCGTCAGATAGAAATAGAGCTCGGCTATGGGATAAAAAGGCTTTGTTCCCGCTGAATTTGCAGTCATTTTTACGTTACCGGGGTGGGATGAAGCAGCCGTTCCGGGAGCCTCCCGCCCTGTTGTTCAAAAAGACGCAGGCAGGCATCGGGGCTGGGATGGTTGATCTCGCCGGTCAGATTGTAGGCAAGGGCGGGGCAGTTTCCGGTGCAATAGTCCGCATAGGGGCAGTCCCGGCAGAATTCAAACGAGGAGAGAGGGATGAGCCTGCGGTTTCTGAATTGCCACAAAAGCGGGTGGTTTTGCCAGATGTCGAGGAGATCGTCCCGGTTGATTTGTCCCAGGACGATATGACCCAGTTGCGAGCAGGGAACAAAGGCCCCGTCGGCCCTCACCGCCATATTCGAGAAGGGTCCCCCGCAGCCGGTCAAAAATCCCCGTTCCTCCATACGCGGGTTTTTCAGGCGGCTGGCCTCCTTCATTTCGGCCCACATGAGCGCCTCGGCCAAGGGTCCGGCGGTGGCGCTGATCCTCCCCGGATATTTCTCGACGAGTTCCAGCATGGTTTCCATCGCCAGAGACCTCTCTTCGGCGGTTAGTTGCGTCAGTTCGGTATTTTTCCGACAGAGACCCATATACGAGGCGGCATTGGTCGAAAACGAGGAAAGGCCGATCCCATCCAGGAGGAGCGAGGCGATGGAGTCGAGTTCCCGGACATTTTTACGGTGTATTGTTACGCGAACGGTAACCGGCACGCCGGAACGTTGCAATGTTCGTATTCCGTTTACGGCTTTTACGAAGTTTCCTTCGCCCCGAAAAGAGTCGTGGGTGATGTCGATTGCGCCGTCAATCGAAACCTGCACGGAATCGCACCGGCCGGTTGCGGCAAGAAAGGACGCCATTTCCGGTTCGATCAGCGTACCGTTGCTGAGAATCGCGAAGCGCATCCTGTTTTCCACGATCGAGGCGACAATGTCCTGCAGGTCTTGCCGGTAGAACGGCTCTCCCCCGGAGAGGGTGACGTTCATGACCCCGTGTCTTCCAAGCTCGGCAAAAAAACGACGCCACTCTTCCGTCGGGAGGTCGCGGTCAACATCGCCGGCGGCCGAAAAATGGCTGCAATAGGTGCACCGCAGGTTGCAACCATTGGTAATCTCGATGTCAACCGAGCGGGGAATTTTCATTAACGAAAGCGTCATGAATCCCTTTCCCCTTCTTTTCGGGCAAGCCCGAGCCGCACGATCTCCAGAACAAAATCCTCCACCTGTTTTTCGGCGTCGGGGGGGGCATCCTGCGTTGATTCGCATACTTTTCTGGTTATTGCGGATGAAAGCTCCCCCTGCTCAAGAATCTTCCAGATAAAGACCCCCATGGGATTGAGCGCAAAGGTATTGCCCGTGTCCGGGTTGAACAGAAGCGCCCAGTCGTCGAACTCTTCCCTCAAGACTATCAACGGGTTTGCCGTTATTTTTGTATCCAGCGATTCGCTCATGGTCAAAATTCCTGTTTTCGGGCTCAAATAATGTTGGCCATTTATTTTGCGATCATGCTATAAAGCCATCAGGGAAAAAGCAAGTTCTATTTTCCGGATGTTTGATCATGACCGGTGGCATTCATGGATGTACTGTTTGTCTGCTCTGCGAACATTGTTCGGAGCTTCATGGCGGAAGCCATCATGAAAAAAAGGCTGAAGGAAAAAAAGAGAGGTGGAGTATCGGTGGCATCGGCCGCCCTGATCGACATGAAGGGAAGGGCGACAGACCCCGCAGCCTTGAAAATCCTTGCGGAAAACGGCATTCCGGCGGAGTCCCGTCCATCACTGCTCCTGACAGTTGAGATGGTGGAACGGGCCGATGTGATTGCCGTCATGGAGCAGGTTCAGCGGGGGGAACTCTGTGAAAAATACCCCGACGCGGAGGGAAAAACCGTTCTTCTGAAATCCTTCATGAAGGGTTTTCAGGGGTATGAGGCCGACATCAGGGATCCCCACGGTCTGACAACTTACCATTACCGCCTCTGTTTTGCGGAACTTTCCGCCGCCGTCAGCGGTATGGTTGACGCGTTTCAGAGAACGTGGTTTAACAAAGAAACAGCAGGGAAGCCATAACAGCGCCAAAGGAGCTTCTGCAATGACAAACGGAAAAAAAATGCCCTATGAACCACCGGTCATTATTGATTTGAGCGGGAATACTGCCCATGCCCAGACCAGGGGTAATTTAATCCAACAGTGCTACTCAGGTTCGGCGATAACAGGGATCAACTGCCAGAGCGGGGGCTCTCCTTCTCACCAGTGCTGTGCCGGGTCTACCGCTACCGGCGGTGAATGCAGATCGGGCAGTGTCGCGACCGATCAATGCAGGGTTGGGTCAACGGCGGCATCATCCAACGAATGCCGTATGGGTTTATGGGTAAGCTCCGGCTGTAAGACAGGAGGTATGGGATACTGAAGAGTATCGTGATGGAGAGAATCCAGATAACGGGGGATAAAAAATTTCAGAACGGAGAATCAACGCAGAGGGGTCAGGGGGTTGTCTATGAGAAGGGCAAGAAGAAATTTTCTCGCAGTTCTGGGAGGTGTCGCGGTGACTGTGCCGACAGCCCAGCTTCCTACACCGGCGAATATTTATGAACACCTCCGGGGTTGCTGGAGTTTTTATGAAACCGGAGAGCTGCTGAACGGAAAGCCAGTGCGCAAAGACGAGGTTGCGCTTTACCGGAATGATTCTCATGCCGTGCTTTGCGAGGCCGGGCGGGACGTGATGCGGCTGAACAACACCGCATCCAGAATCTGGGAGTTGTGCGACGGCAAGAACAGTCCGGCGGAAATCGCTCACGTCCTGAGCAAGGAATACGATGTTTCCCCCAGCGCCTGCTTTAACGATGTGGTAATTTCTTTGCGGACGTTTAGAAGAGAGGGGCTCATCAGACTTCAGACGTGAGCGCGAAGGGAGATACGGGAAGGTATGCCAGACATGAGCGTTGCCTGGCAGGATAACGGGTGGAGTTCCTTACAACAGCAAGAGAAAGCGGTCGTTTTTCTGAAAAGAGAGGTCGAAGGAAGGAATCGCAGCGCATAAGTTGCAACAGAGGGAGAAGGCCGCAATTTTTAGTTCCCTGTCCATCAATTCAAAATAGTGTATGTGAAGCGCAACGATTTCCGCCAGCGCCTTTTGCCTGTCGCGTGGGGTGAGTACGTTGTTTTCGCTCTTTTTCAGAAAGAGCAGCCTTGCCAGAGTTGCCTTTCTCAGGTGATGGCCCGGCTTTTTCTTGTCCTCCACGTTTATCTGAGAAAACGGAGAGGCGTGGATGATAAAAGTCTTTCCCTTTTTTTCAACTGCCGTTGCGTCGTCGGAAAGCACGTCCTCTTTTGGAACAAACCCGGATACCGTACTTTTCCCGGCGCCGGATACGCCCAGAAAGAGATTTCCCCGGCCCTTGATGCGCAGGCCCGCGCCGTGCAAAAGCAGTTTTTTATTTTCAACCATAAGGATTGACGTTAATATAAACAAAAGTTTATATAAAGAGCCCATCAGCAGATTTTTCCCTTTTGAGCGAAAAAGAAAGATAAGGGTCTCGCGGGAATGGACGTTATAGGCAAGGACGCCGTTCAGGAACCCGATCAGCACAGTTTTGCCCGATACAGGATAATGTTTTGCAACATGGTTGATGATGCGTGTAGTTTCACGGTCGTTGCCGGGGGACAATACGGCGGGTTCCGCCTTGAACCTGCGCAGCGCTGTCGAATGCTGGTAAAAAAGGAGGACCGATACTCCTTCAAAGCTCTTTTTTTTCAGAAAGCCGCGGAAGAGTTTCTGGAGGGCGTGTAGAAGGGGCGATGTTTTCTCATCGCTTTGCACCTTCAAAAATATACCAGCGATGACGATGACAAGGTCTTTCATTTATGCAGGCAGATCAGCTTCGGTGATAACATCCGCGATACTCAGGACGCCGGTTTTTGACAGATCTGTGTATTCGTTGTTGTTTGTTTTATTTCCCCTGCCGTCGAAAATGAGCCGGACAATGGGTTTGACCGGCTGCTGTCTGCTTGTCTTTATGACCCTGCCGATAGAACCGTTGTTCAATCTGACATAGCTTCCGACCGGGTAGAGCGACATTTCCTCGAGGAAGGCCTTAATGATTCTTGGGGCAAACAATTTTTCCTTTGTTTCAATCAACTGCCGGACAGATGTGAATTGCAACAGCGCTTTTTTGTGCGGGCGGTTACGCGACATTGCCTCATAGGAATCACAGATTCCTATGATTTGCGCATACTCAACGATTGCGTCCCCCTTGAGCTTACGGGGATAGCCATCGCCGTTTTCTCTTTCGTGGTGTTGGTAAACAGCTTCAACAACGGAGGGAAATTCATTATTTAAATGTGTGAGTATATCGCGTCCTGATTCCGGATGTTTTTTGATAAGGAGTATCTCTTCTTCCGTGAGTTTCCCGGCCTTATTTACTATTTCTTCAGGAATCAGAAACATGCCAACATTTTGCAGCAGTGCGGCCAGTGCGATTTCTGTCATCTTTGTGCGTGTGTAGTTTAACAGCAGCCCCATTTTAAGGGCGTAAATCATCGTATGGATCGGCTGCAGAATGTAGTAATCATCATCAACGGAGAGCTTGATCATCATCGGATTGATGCCGGCGAGCATTTCCGGGTTTTCCACTATTTTACCGATGGTTGGAAGGGCCATTTCAATCCCGATCCTTTCCCCCCTTTTTATGATGCGTTGGATTCCCAGCATGTAATCCCGCAATGTCAAATAAACGGATTCTACATTCAAATCATTGCTTTCCATGACGGGATCTGTCGCCGGAGGGGGTGTTCCCACCTTGAGCGCCGGGCTCAATATCTGGCTGAAACGGAAAGGGGAAACTTCGCGACTCTCTTTTTCCGAATCTGTCCTGCACGACCTATTGACCAAATCTGTTGCTCTTGCCATTTACTTTGCCTTCCTGTTTAACAAACGCCATGCATCTTAAGCCGGTATATTTCCTTTATCTAATTTTTATCGGTTGTATATACCCAAGATTTTGAATATTTACAAGAATAAAAATTGATAAACTCGTCAAAAGTGCAAAAACCGTCATTCCGGCGAAATCCTGTAATAGTTAATCATTATAAGATCTTAACATGTCATGGCATGTTTTAGAAAGAAGTTGACAGCAGAATGTTTTTCATTGTACTACCATCCGGCAATGTATGGTGGGATTTATGTTCAAAGGATAGCGATAACTCGCAGGTCACGGGGAAGCACATGTGCGGGTTTACCTGTTCTTGACTGCAGGCAGCCTCTCATGAAGATTCTGATGCGCAATACTGTTTAAATAATAATAACGGAGAGTTTCTCGCAAGTGGATGGTATCCCTTTTTGAGTCATTTCCAGTCTCTCCACAGTCATCGGTTTGCAGGTCTCATAAAGAGAAATAAATGGCAATGATCAAAAAAATTTGTAACTATTCAGCACTTAAAAAAGATTGTCATCCCCGAATGCTTCTATCGGGGATATGGCTTTAAAACCGGCGCCATATTCCCGATTACAACCTCGGGAATGACAGATTTTATTATCATGCTGAATAGTTACAAAAATTTTACTGAAAGAGGGGGAAGAAGATGCTCCTGCCCAAGTTTGAGTTTCATGAACCGAAAACGGTTGACGAAGCCTGTCAGATGATGGCCGAGTATGGCGCAAGCGCCATGGTTCTGGCCGGAGGGACGGATCTGCTCGTCAATATGAAAAAGAAGTTGCTGTCCCCACAGCATCTAATTGCGATTTCCCGGATTGAGGAGTTGAAAAAGGTCGATTCTTCGCCTTTCGGGCTGAAGATAGGCGCCTGCCTGAGTGTTTCCGATACGGCATCGTCGGACGCGATCGGAAAGAAATGGGGTGCGCTCTCGGCGGGAGCGAAGGCGCTGGGGAGCCCGCAGATCCGGAATCTCGCCACCATCGGCGGCAATCTCGGGACGGCAAGCTCTGCGGCGGATCTTCCCCCTTCCCTGATGGCGTATGGCGCGAGGGTCGTGCTCAAGAGCAGTGCGCGGGAAAGAACCCTGCCTCTGGAGGAATTTTTCACCGGCTCGAAGCGTACAACGCTTGCGGACGACGAGATGATTTATGAGATTCAGATCGATGAACCTGCGCCATATTCCGGTGCGGGCTATGAAAGCCTCGGTGTCCGCAGTTGCCAGGATATCAAGATCGTCAATGTGGCGTCGTTTATTACACTCGACGGCCCCGGGGGAATCATCAAGAGCGCCAGAATCGTGATGGGCTGTGTTGGTCCCACGCATTTAAGGGCCCATTCGGCGGAGAAGATTCTTGTCGGCGAAAAGCCGGGTGAGGCGATTTTCGCCAGAGCCGGTGAGCTTGCGATGCAGGATGCGACGCCCCGGGGCGCTGCTTTTTCCCGCGCTTCCGCCGGGTACAAAAAGGATATGGTAGGGGTGTTGACTGTCAGGACACTGGGCACGGCCTGGAAAGAGGCGACCGGAGAGCGAAATTGATCAGGCTTGTCGTAAAAATGATGCGACAAGCTGCATAAAGGAGATTTTTTATGAAAAAAATCATTACATTGGATATCAATCACGAACACTATGAGGTGGCCGTTGAACCGAATCAGACACTTCTCGACACACTGCGTTACCAACTGGGACTGACGGGGACGAAAAAGGGCTGCGAGGTTGGCGACTGCGGCGCCTGCACGGTGATCATGGACGGCGTCACTGTCAACTCCTGTCTGGTGCTGGCGATGCAGGCCGAGGGGAGACAAATTACAACGATCGAAGGATTGGAGACGAAGGAGGGAATGCACCCGCTGCAGACGGCCTTCGTCGAAAAAGGGGCCATCCAGTGCGGTTTTTGCACCTCCGGGATGATTCTCTCCGCCAGGGTTCTTCTGGACAAAAACCCCGAGCCGACCGAGGAGGGAATCCGCAGAGGCATCGCGGGGAATCTCTGTCGGTGCACCGGTTATCAGAAGATCGTTGAAGCCGTGCAGTCAGCGGCGGACGGCATGAAGGAGGGACATCAATGAGCCAGTATGATGTGATCGGAACCCGTGCGCCGAGGGTTGACGCACCGGCCAAAGCCACCGGCCGGGCCATATTCGTCGATGACATGTCCATGCCGGGGATGCTCTACGGGGCGCTTCTTCAAAGTCCTTATGCCCATGCGCTGATCCGCGGCATCGATGTCTCCGCCGCCCTGAAGCTGCCCGGCGTCAAGGCCGTCGTCACACACAAGGAGGCCGGCCTGGTCAAGTACGGCGTAAGCCCCGCGCGTTACGATGAGACCATCTTCTGTTATGACAAGGTGCGTCAGGTAGGTGACAACATTGCCGCGGTGGCCGCCGTCGATATGGCAACCGCTGTGGAGGCGGCGTCCTTGATCAAGGTTGACTATGAAGAACTGCCGGCGGTTTTCACCATTGAAGAGGCCCTGGCTGATGGCGCGCCGCTTGTACACGACGACTACAAACGCAACATAAGCGCGGAGGTTCATCAGGAATTCGGCGACGTGGAAGCGGCCCTGAAGGAGTGCGATCTCATCAAGACCACCTCGCTTAAAAGCAAGCGCCAGGACTGCGCCTTTATTGAACCGCAGGGCTGTATCGCCACATACGATCTTTCCGGAAATCTGACGCTGTACTCTTCAACGCAGACCACCCACTACGTGCAGCGCTCTCTGGCCATGGCGCTCGGGGCGCCGGTCGGCAAGGTGCGGGTGGTAAAGCCGTATGTTGGCGGTGGTTTCGGTTCCAAGGCGTCTGCCAGTCATTTGGAAATGGCGGCGTGCCTTTTGGCGATGCAGACCGGAAAACCGGTCAAGATGATCTTTGACCGGGAACAGGTTTTCCTGCACGGCCGGGCGCGGCACCAGTTTGTCCACACGATGACGACGGGCGTGAAGAAAGACGGAACGATCATGGCCCTCAAGCACGAAGCCTGGCTGAACGGCGGCGCCTATTCGAGTTTCGGGATCGCCACGGTCTATTACGCGGGCTCCCTTCTGGGCGGGCCCTACAAGCTTCCCAACATGAAATACGACGGATACCGGATTGCCACCAATCTTCCGGCCTGCGGCGCTCAGCGGGGGCATGGCGGCGTCATTGCCCGCAGTTGCTGGGAGCAGCAGTTGGACATGATTGCCGAAGAGCTGGGGATGGATCCTCTCGAGCTGCGGCTCAAAAACATCATGACCGCCGGGGATGTAACCTGCAACGATCTGGATATGAGCAGTCTCGGCATGAAGGAGTGCATCGAAGTGGTGCGGGATGCCTCCGACTGGAAAAACAAGAAGGGCAAGCTTCCCCAGGGAAAGGGGATCGGCATGGCCTGCGGGTTCTTTGTGTCCGGGGCGGGCTTTCCCATCTACCGATCCGAGACCTTCCACTGCACCGTGACGATCAAGGTCACCGAAGACGGCGGGACGGCGATTGTTTCCACCGCATCGGCGGAAATCGGTCAGGGTTCGGATACGACCTTCGCGATGATTGCCGCAGAGGGGATGGGCATTCCTCTTGGCATGGTGAGGATTGAATCCGGAGATACCGACTTCGGCGTCGATCTGGGGGCCTATTCCAGCCGCCAGACGCTGATGACCGGGCAGGCGACCAAACAGGCGGCTGAAAACGTCAAGATGCAGGTGCTCGATGCTCTGTCCAAAGAACTCCATGTTCCAGTCGAGGATATGGACATTAAAAAAGGATATATCGTCTTCAAAAAAGACAAGCCGGATCTCTCCGCCCTGAAGACGCGTTACATCAAGGAGCACCGGGAATGGACGGACAACCCCTCTCTGGACGATGAACTTTCGTTCCGCGAGGCGTCCCGCATCGCGTTTTTCACCAAAGGAACCATCGTGGGGACAGGCATGTACAAACCCCCCGAGCTGGGAGGCAAGTTCAAGGGGGCGGCGGTCGGCACGTCGCCGGCGTACGGCTGTTCCGCACAGATCGCGGAGGTTTCCGTTGATGAACAGACCGGAAGAATCACGATAGAAAAAATGACCGATGCCCACGATTGCGGTCAGGCGATCAACCGCACGTCGGTCGAGGCCCAGATGCACGGGTCGATGGCGATGGGGCTGGGCGAGGCTCTTTTTGAAGAGGTGAAATTTGACGACAAGGGACGTCTTTTAAACGGCGATCTGGCCGAGTACAAGATGCCGACAGCCCTCGACATGCCTCCCATGGAGGCGCTGATCGTGGAAAGCCATGAACCGAATGGCCCCTACGGCGCCAAAGAGGTAGGCGAGGGGAACATCATGCCGACCATTGCCGCCGTTCTGAATGCCGTGCATGACGCAATCGGCGTCAGAATTCACGAATTGCCGCTGAACCCCGAGCGGGTCTATCTGGCGATCAAGGAATACAGAGAAAAAAACGCAAAGCAGTAACCGTCGATCATGGTTAAGGCTGGCCGGTCAGCCTTAACCATCTTTTATCCGGATTTTTTCTTGACAGCTTACTGGTCGTTTAGTATAAACCCCGCCAGTCCAGAAGCAACGAACCCAATGTGAAGGTAAAAACGTGACAGCCCGCCTCGATGAGATCATTGAAGCAGCGACCGACCTTTTTTATGAAAAAGGTTTCGAGAAGGCTTCGCTCCGCGACATCGCCCTCAAGGTGGGGATCACCCAGGCGGCCATTTACTACCATTTCAAGAACAAAGAGCAGATTCTCTATACGATCATCGAGATCTACGCGGATGAGATACTCTCCGTGCTGAACTCCTCCATCTCGGGGAAGACGGACCCTCTTGAGAAACTGAAAAACGCCGTTTCCCAGCACATCATCTACATGGAGACACGGGGAAAAGGCGCCAAGATCATGATCGAGGACAAGAAATTTCTGAGCGGCGAGTTTAACCGTCTGGTCCGGGCTAAAGAGAAGGGCGTTTACACGTTCTACAAAAAATGCCTTGCCGAGCTCCGAAAGAGCGGAAAGATAGAGACCTGCGACTTGACCGCCACAGCCTTTTCCATCCTCGGCATGATAAACTGGATTTATCACTGGTACAGGCCCGAAAAGGAGCTGTCCGTGAAGCAGGTGTCCGAGGATATCGTGCGCATGATTTTCCACGGCATTCTTCCCTGTCCTGCAAAAGAGTAAGAGTGGGGCATTCGCTCCACATTTCGAAAAAAAGAAAGGAGAGTTCATTGAAAGGCTGCGACTATTACAAACCGGAGACAGTGGGGGACGCAAGCAGATTAATGGCCTCGCTTGACGGCGCCCGGTATATAGCCGGGGGCACCGATGTGATGGTGCTCATCAAACAGAAAAAACTCTCGCCCGCACATTTGATTTCACTGCGCAACATCCGCGAACTTTCCCTTCTCGACACCTCGGACGGGCTTTCGATAGGAAGCGGCGTTACCCACAGCCGGATCGTTCGGGACGCATGGATCCGGGATCGATACTCCGCCCTGGTCGATGCGACACAAAAAATCGGGTCCCCGCAGGTTAGAAACGTGGCGACGGTTGCCGGGAACATCTGCAATGCAGCCCCTTCGGCGGATACTGCCTGCCCACTCCTTGTGCTGGACGCGAAAATCCGGATCGCCGGGAAAAAGGGCGAGCGAATCGTCGCCATCGAGGATTTCTTTCTCGGCCCGAACAGAACCATCCTTGAACAGGGTGAAATTGTCACGGCAATAGCCATCCCGAAACTGGATGAAAACTCCGGCTCCGCATACATCAAGCACACACGCCGCAAGGCGATGGAGCTTCCCCTGGTGGGAATAGCCGCAAGGATCACCCTGGATGCGGCGGATCGCGCCCCCGGATGGAAAGAGTCCCTCCGCAATGCGCCGAATGCCGAAGCGCTGCCCGGGATGCTGGAAGCCGCGGGAATCGTCTGCCGGGACGTGCGGATCGCGATGGGCGTTGTCTCGCCGAAGCCCATGCGCGCCAGGAAGGCGGAGGCGGCCCTCGAGGGGAAGGTCGTCTCGGAGGCGCTCCTTGATGAGATCGGCGCGCTTGCCGCGTCGGAGTCGCAGCCCAGGGACAGCTTCCGGGGCGAGGCGTGGTATCGAAAGGATATGGTGCAGGTGCTTGTCAGGAGGGCTGTCCTGATGTCAATCGAACGTATCGTCAACGCGTAAAGCACAACAGAAGGCTGAAAAAAGCCGACTGAACACCTGAGCGGTTGCGTCAACACGAAATAGCGCCTTAAACATTCCCGGAGAACGGGTGTTACTAAAGCGGCGATAAGGGGTCTGTTATGAAAAAAGAGATAGAATTCATGTTGAATGAGGAAAAGGTTATTGTGGAGGTGGAACCCCACTGGACGCTTCTCCACCTGCTCCGGGAAACGCTGGAGCTGACCGGGGCCAAGGAAGGATGCGGAGTTGGCGAGTGCGGCGCCTGTACCGTCATCGTGGAGGGGGATGCCGTCAACTCCTGTCTCTATCCGGTCATGGAAATTGAAGGGAAAACCGTCACGACGATCGAGGGGCTTGCGAAGCCGGACGGGACCCTCCATCCGCTGCAGCAGTCGTTTATCGAAAACAACGGCGTGCAATGCGGCTACTGCACAAGCGGGATGATCATGTCCGCCAAAGCGCTGCTCGATAAAAATGCCGATCCAACCGAAAACGAAATAAGAACGAGCATTTCGGGAAATATCTGCCGCTGCACCGGATACGTCCAGATTGTGGAGTCGATCAAGCACGCGGCCGGAAGCATGAAAAACACTCAGGCTGCGCAAAATGGGAAATAAGGTCGTCTGCGGTGGTCTTATGGCTTTGCCTGTAACCATTGCGCGTTGCTTTGTAACCATGAACCTTTGCTTTCAGGAGGGACGATGAATGATTTCTTATATATAGGCAAGGATGTCCCAAGAACCGCCGAGATCGACAAGGTAACCGGCCGGGCTTGCTATGTTGATGAGCTTAAGAGGCCCGGCATGCTGTACGGCAAAATTCTGTACAGCCGTTACGCCCATGCCCGCATCAAATCCATCAACACAGAAAAGGCGAAGAGGCTGCCGGGGGTCAAGGCGGTCATCACCGGGTACGACATTCCCGATGTGAGGGTCGGCTTTATCGACGATCAGACGGTTCTGAAACGCGATGTCGTGCGGCAGTTCCGCGATGAGGTGGCGGCGGTGGCGGCAACCAGCCGGGAGATCGCCGAGGAGGCGCTCGATCTGATCGAAGTCGAATACGAGGAACTGCCGGGGATATTTGACCCGCTTGAGGCAATGAAACCGGATGCGCCGCTTGTCCATGCGCTCGATGCACGGGGACGCCCCCGGACGAGCAATATTCTGCCTATGCCCTGGAAGCTCAACGCCGGCGACGTTGACCAGGCGCGTAAAGAATCCGCGTATATCGTAAAGGACAGACTGACCACCCCGTGGATCAACCAGTGCTGCATGGGGACGAGCGGCTGCGTGGCGGAGTTCGACAGCAGCAACAACCTGACCTTTTACAGCCTGACCAATGTCATTTTCGGCGCCAAACAGCGTCTTTACAAATATTTCGCGAAGATCGGACTCCAGGGGAAACGAATCAGGGTCGTAAACCCGATTGTCGCCGGCAGCTTCGGGACGAAGCTCGATACGGACATCTACGAGTTCATCTGTATTCAGCTTGCGCTGAAGACCCGCAAACCGGTAAAGATCCAGTTCACGCGGGAGGAAGAGTTCACCGCGCTTCCGCCCCGGCAGCCGACCATTTTCACGATCGAGCAGGGTTGCGACAAGGAGGGCAGGCTTACCTTCCGCAAGGCCGAGGCGATTCTCGACAACGGCGCCTACACCTCCTGGGGGGCAACGACGCCTTCGGTGATGATGATGCCGATCTCTTCCCAGTACCGGGTGCCCAATGTGTCGTTCAGCGCCACCTGCGTCTATACCAACAACATCTACTGTCAGGCGATGCGTGGTTACGGAAACCCGCAGGCGGCCTTTGCCGTCGAGGTGTCGATGGACCGGCTCGCCGAGGCGGCGGGGATCGATCCGGCCGAATTCCGGATGATCAACCGCAACCTCCCCGGAGAGACAACCCCGATGGGGCTGAAGATCACCACCTGCCCGATGAAGGAGTGCATCGACACGGTCAGAAAAAAGGTCGGCTGGGCGGAAAAACACGGCAGGGGAAACGGCCGCGGCGTCGGGAT
>DYTH01000035.1 GCA_020726025.1 Syntrophus aciditrophicus
CAACTCCATCACCCCAAACCAGCTCGTCCAGGTGCTCGACTCGCTCGTTGCGAGACACAAACCTTCCTGAACAGGCAATAGAATAAACAGAACTCCCCCTTTTGGGTTCGCCTTTTTGATGCGGCATCCCGGGGGGGGATGTCCCGCTTTATCTGAAAATCCACCCCCATGGACATTTCATGCAAAGTTGTGCTATGCCCACAACCCAACCGTAGCGGGAAGACTTTCAGCTCAATGTTGAATTCTGGCTGCTGCAATTTTGATGGGGAGAAGGCGCATGAAGATTGTCTTTCTGGGAACGAACGGCTGGTACGATACGCAAACGGGCAATACCCTTTCCACCCTTGTGCAGACGGAAAAATTTGACATCATTTTCGACGCCGGAGGCGGCATTCACCGCGCCGATGGTTATGTGACCGGGACGAAACCGGTTTTTCTATTCATCAGCCATTTTCATCTCGATCATGTGGCTGGGCTCCATGTGCTGGGAAAATTTAATTTCCAGCAGGGCCTGACCATTTGCGGGCCTGAAAACAGCCGAAATATTCTCCGTACTTTTCTCAACTTCCCGTTTACGATGCCCCCGGAACAGCTCCCCTATCCAATAAAAATCATGGAATTGCCGGAAGATTTGGCGAATATTCCCTTTTTGCTTCAGGCCCTTCCGCTTAAACATTCTTCCTTGACCCTCGGTTACAGAATCGAGATTGACGGGATCATCCTGAGCCATTGCTGCGACACCGGGTACTGCCAGAATGCTGTAACCATTGGAAGAGACGCTGATCTTCTTATCACCGAATGCGCGTTTAAAAAAGGGCAGGCCAATGATGCCTGGCCCCACCTGAACCCCGAGACGGCCGCCCGGATTGCCATCGAGGCCCGGGCAAAAAGGCTTATCCTTACCCATTTTGATGCCTTTCTCTATAAGACCATCGAAGAGAGAATGGAGGCCCAGCAGACGGCCGCCGCTATTTTTCCGGGGGCCGTTGCCGCGACCGATGGTTTGGAGATCGGGATTGTCTGACAGCCTGGCTTGTTCAGAAAATGGTGAGTCATCCAATCAATATCAACCAGTTGCGCAACCATGTTTTCGCAGGGGCACGGCATGCCGTGCCCCTGCCCTATCCAATATTTTCGTCATTCGGTGGGCCCATGCTGGACAGGGAGGTTTGTTGGGCATGGGATACTGCTCAAAGAAAGGTTTCAGGGGAAGATTTGCCGACCCGGATAGGGGCTGTCCGGTCAAGATAAAGCCGGGTCGCTTTTGGCAGGCGAACCCGGCTTTTTTGTTGTTTCAGCTCACTTTGAAGATCATTGCGGCGCCTGTGTCGCCGGCCGCGCAACCGGCCCAGAGGCAGTAGCCTCCGCCGAGCATGACCGTTTCTTCAAGCATTTCGGCGATGATTCTTCCCGCGGTCGGGGCCTGGGGATGTCCATAGACGATGGAAGAGCCGTAGTTGTTCATCTTCATGACATCATTGCCCATCTTTTTGGCAAAATTGAGGTCGTTTGTCGCGAAGGGGTTATGGCTCTTGATGGTCTTCATGTCGGTTATTTTCAGCCCGGCGTTGGCCAGGGCCATCTGGGCCGCCGGCACGGGCGCCGCGGCCATGAAGCCGGGTTCCACACGGGAAAAACCGTAGGAGACGATCTGTATCTCGATTTTGGCATCGGCGCTCAGTTCCTTTGCCTTGTCCCTTGTGGCGATGATGAAGCCGCAGTTGCCGTCGGCCGGGTGGGTCTGCACGCCAAAGCTGTGGACCCCGTCTTTTTCGATCGGGGCAAGTTTGGCAAGACCTTCCGCTGTTGTGGGGGTCACTCCGTCGTCCTCTTCAATCAGGAGGGACTTCTTCTTTGAGAGCTTTACCTCGGCCGGAAACATGTAGCGTTTCTGGAAAGCCCGGTCGTCGGCGAGCGCCATCAGATACTGCTCGTAACGACGCAGCGCCACGGCGTCGCACTCTTCCTTCATAATCCCCTCTCTTTTTGCCACGTTATCGGCGGTCTGCACCATCTTGGTGGGGGGGTAAACGTTCGGGTCGCGGTTGAAGTTATCCATCAACCAGTTTTCGGAGTAGAGTTCTCCCCCGGGTCCCATCGGGTTGGGCCAAACCGTGTGGGCGCCATTGGAGCAGCGGTCTGCCATAAGACCGAATGCCGTCTGCATGGCCCCCTGTTCAACGGCAAGCGCTGCCAGATTCAGGATGGTTGTGGATGTGGTGCATGCCTGGTTGACCATCAGGGCGGGCAGGTTTTTTTTGTTGTCGGTCATGATCCCGGCAGCCCAGTTGTGGCTGTAGAACAGGTGGGGCTGGGTGATTGTTATGCCGAAGTACATGTAGTCAAAAATCGCGGGATCGATTTTCTTTTTTTCAAGGAGCCACCTTCGTGCCGTTCTTCCGGCAAGCTCAATGGAATTTTCATTCTGCATGCTGCCCTGCCAGCGGACAAAGGGGGTGGAATAATAACCGTTATACGGTATGTAGGCCTTTTCAAAAACATTCATGGAATATCCTCCTCGTTAAAGAAATGTATGGCGCTGATGGGATGTGTCAATATTTGCCGCTGTCTCCTGCCGCGGAACCCTCTTTCAGCTATATGCAAAATTTCCGGTTGTCAAGATTTTTTTGCCGTCACCTATTCCTTGACGTAAACGTTTGCTTTCGCATATACTCGCCGCGTTTTTTCAGGGGTTATCGTCATTTTACTTTTACGACGGTCTGTTGGCTTGATTGAAATAAAAAAATTCTGGAGGATTTAACGTGTTAAAAACAAAGGGAAGATATGTGATGGTCGCGGCGGCGTTTGCCCTTATAACAGCCCTGACGGTGGGTTGCGATGCCAAGGCGGGAAGCGGACAGCCGGTAAAACAGATTATGGCGGCAAATCAGTCGGGCAATGCTTCAGCCACACCGATGGCGGGATCATCTGCAGCGCCGACCGTCCCGGTAGATGGAAATGCCGCGGCTGTTGAAGTTGACGGGGCCAAACTTACCAATGCCGAGGTCAATGCCCAGGTCGAACAGAAAATCGCCCAGGTCGGGGGGCAGATACCTCCTGAACGTATGGAAGAGGCGAAAGGGCAGATCCGCAAGGAGGTTATCGATGCGTTTATCCATCTGACGCTGCTCAAGAAAGAGATAGAGGCAAAGAAGGTGGACGCAACAGACAAGGAGATTTCTGCCTTTATCGATCAACTGAAGGGAAACATGCCTCCCGGCCAGACGATCGATGCATTTTTGAAGAACAATAACATGGATATGGCAAAACTCCGCGAGGAGATTGCCAACAATATCAAGATCAACAAAATCATTACCCGGGAGGCGGGTGGAAGCCTGAAGGCGACGGACAAGGATATAGCTGATTTCTACGCTAAAAATAACAAGATGTTTGTAAAGCCTGAATCGGTTCATGCCCGCCATATACTGATTGCCAGCGACCAGAAGGATGATGAGAAAACCAGGGCCGGGAAGCTGGCCAGGGCGGAAGATATCCGGAAGAAACTCGTAGCCGGTGAAGACTTTGCCCAGGTCGCCGCGAAAAATTCCGACTGCCCGAGCAAGGAAAAGGGAGGGGACCTCGGAACTTTTGGCCGCGGACAGATGGTCAAGCCATTTGAAGATGCGGCCTTCGCCCAGGCGGCCAAGGCGATTGGCCCTGTTGTCAAAACAGATTTTGGTTTTCATATTATTCAGGTGCTTGAACACATCGCATCGGCAACCGTCAAGCTCGATGGCGAAATGAAGAAGAAAATCGGCAGTTATCTGGAACGTCAAAAGCAGGAAGAGGCCTTTACAAAACTGATCAAAAGGCTGAAGTCCGACGCCAATATACTGATTCACGGATAGCGGCGGGGATGATGTTATGAGAAACCGCGATGCAGGCAGGGTGTGCGATCGCCTCTGGTATCTCGGAAGGATAGAGTCGGGCGTCTATCTGCTCGAGGGCGACCATTCATCGTTGATTATCAGCGGCGGAATGAGTTATCTGGCGCCGGTCGTTCTGGAGCAGATGCGCGCTTTTAAAATCAATGAAGACAAAATGGACAAACTTCTCATCCTTCATGCCCATTTTGATCATGTCGGACTGGTCCCCTTTTTCAAACGCAGGCATCCCCGCCTGGAGGTTTTTGCCCTTGCCCGGGGGTGGGAAATTCTGCGCATGGAGAAGGCCATTGCCACGATCAACGCCTCCAGCCTCATGGTTGCCCAAAGGATGAAGGCGGAAGAACTGCTGAAGGGGTTTGATCTGGAGTGGCGGGACGATGTGAGCGGGTCGGTTGTTTCGGAGGGGAGCGTGATCGACCTGGGCGGTGTGACTGTGCGCATTCTGGAGACGCCGGGCCATTCGTCCTGTTCGCTTTCCGCATACTGCCCGGAGTTGAAGGCGCTTTTTCCTTCGGATGGCGGCGGGATCCCCTTTGAGGACACCATTGCCCCGGCCGGCAATTCCGATTACACAAAATACCAGCAGAGTCTCCTGAAACTCTCGACACTGGACGTTGATTATCTCTGCGCCGATCACTACGGTTATGTGACGGGGGACGAGGCGAGAACGTATATTGCAAAGAGTATAGAGGTGGCAAGAGAGCATCGCGGGCAAATCGAGGCTGCGTACAGACGCACCGGATCGGTTGAGGAAACGGTCAGAGAGGCCATCGAGAAGGTCTATCGGGAAATGCCCAACTACTTTCTTTCTCCGGAAATATACACCGGTGTTTACCGTCAGACGGTGCGTCATATTGCCGCGGCTATGGACAGCAGCAAAGATAGCCGGGATGTCTGAAAAAGAAAGGGATTTTTGACATGAAACAGGTGGATTTAATGGTGTTTGATCTCGACGGCACGCTGATAGATTCCGCTTACGATTTGACTGACTCTGTAAACCACGCCCTCGCGTCGCTCGATCTTTCCCCTGTTTCACTGGACGCTGTCAGAAGTTATGTGGGCGACGGAGTTTCCATGCTGATGAAGCGGGCACTTGGAGATCACGCGGAGAGCTGTTTTTCCCCGGCGATGCAGCTCTTTCGCGACTATTACGAGGAGCATCTGCTTGACAAGACCGCCCTGTATCCCGATGTCTCTGCATTGCTTGCCTGGTTCGGAAGTAAAAAAAAGGTTATAGCAACGAACAAGGCGGAAAAGTACACATTAAAAATAGTCAAAGGCCTGGGAATCGCCGACGCCTTTCTGGAAGTTCTGGGAGAGGACAGCGCCCCGTTCAAGAAGCCCGATCCGCGGCTTTTGCATCGTATCATGGAAAAATGGGGGGCCGTCCCTGAGCGCACCGTCGTTATCGGCGACGGCCCCAATGACGTCCTTCTGGCTCAAAATGCCGGCGCGATAAGCTGCGCCTTTTTAAACGGGATAAGCAGCAGGGAAAAACTCCTCCAGCTTGTCCCGGATATGACATGCGAATCTCTCTCTGAACTGAAGGCGCTATTTGCCTGATAACAATCCGCACATGCTCGATAAAGTCCGAAAAACCATCGAAGAGCACTCTCTTGTGCAGCCCGACGAAAAGCTTCTAATCGCCGTTTCCGGAGGCCCTGACTCCGTGGCTCTGCTGAGGATTTTTGAGCTGCTGCGCGTCGAATACAACCTTGACGTGACCGTGGCGCATCTGAATCACGGCATCAGGGGCGAAGACGCCGACCGGGAAGAAGAGTTTGTCCGCTCCGTTGCCGAAAAAATGAAGGTTGGCTTCATTTCGAAGAGGATCAACCTTGCGCAAAGGGAAAAAGGACGGTCTCTTGAAGATGCCGCCCGCCAGGAGCGGTACCGCTTTTTGTACAGCGCTGCCGAAGGGTGCGGCGCAAGCCGGATAGCAACCGGACATCATCGGGATGATCAGGTGGAGACATTTTTTATCAACCTTTTCCGGGGCGCCGGTCTCGATGGCCTCAAGGGAATGGCGCCGATCAGGGACAACGTCCTCATCCGCCCCCTTTTAAAGGTATCGAGATTTGAAATCATTGAGTTTTTACAGAACGAAGGACTTTCCTGGATGACGGACAAATCCAACGACGACCAGACTTTTTTACGCAACAGCATTCGTAACTGGCTCGTTCCGGAATTGACCAGACGCTACAACCCGGGGATATCTCAAAATGTTGCCCATACCGCCGAAATCATCCGTCTCGAAGACGATTACATGAACGGTATTGTTCAGGAACTGCTCTCGTCCTGGGGGGTCAATCCAGCGCCTCCCCAAAGCCTTATAATTCCGCTGGATGAATTTTCCCTGCAGCACAGGGCTATTCAGGCGCGCATCGTCAAATTTTTACTGGAAGCGATGACCCCTTTTCACAACGGTATCGGGAGCCGCCATATCGGGTCGGTACTGGCCTTGTGTCACAAAAACGATTCCGCGTACCGGACACTTGACCTGCCGGCGGGCATCCTTGCCGAGAAACTGGCCGGAAAGCTGATCATCAGAAAATCTGCAGATGCATCCGACCGGGGTATTTCAAGAAAAGAAATCGTTTCCTTTGAAATCAAGGTCGAAGTCCCGGCGACAATCAGTGTTCCGGGAACGGATAGAAAGATTATTCTGGAGTTGGTGGAAAGGTTCGACCCCGGGGATATCAAGACCCACCCTGAAGCGGCCTGCATTGATTACGACCGGATCAACGGGCAGTTGGTCGTGAGAAACTGGAAACATGGCGACCGGATGGATTTTTTGGGGATGACCGGGACAAAGAGGTTGAAGAAATACTTTATCGACAGAAAAATCCCCTCCTGTGTTCGCGGGACAATTCCGCTTCTCGCAGATTCTCAATCGGTCATCTGGATTCCCCCAAACAGGATAAGCAGACGGGTTCGAATAACGGAAAATACTAAAAATGTGTTGAAAATAGAATTGGTTTGAAGTAAGCATGCGACGTTGTTTTGACAGAAGTCTTCAGGAGCGGTTTTCAGGAATTTTCCCCCCGGGTGAATCCGCGAGAAAGTCGTTTATCGCACGAACAAGGAGAATAACGCATTGAATCCCCTACAGAAAAATATAGCCCTCTGGCTGGTGATCAGCCTGGTTTTCGTCATGATGTACCATCTGTTCAGTCAGCCCAAGGTATCGCAGACGGAGATCATCTACAGTGAATTTTTAACCAATGTCGAAAAGTCGAACGTTTCCGATGTGACGATCCAGGGTGAAAATATTACCGGTAAACTGACCAACGGCGCCAGCTTCAAGACCTATGCCCCCAAAGATTCAGGCGTGGTTGCCCTGCTTAAGGATAAAGGGGTGCGCATATCCGCGAAGCCGGTCGATGATTCGCCCTGGTACATGACGCTCCTGATATCGTGGCTGCCGATGCTTCTGCTGATCGGCGTCTGGATATTTTTTATGCGTCAGATGCAGAGTGGTGGAGGCAAGGCCATGTCGTTCGGCAAGAGCCGCGCCCGCCTGATCAACGACAAATCCAAAAAGGTGACATTTGTTGATGTCGCCGGGGTTGAAGAGGCCAAATCAGAGTTGCAGGAAGTCATTGATTTTCTGCGTGATCCTAAAAAATACACCCGTCTTGGGGGTAGAATTCCCAAGGGGTTGCTGCTTGTCGGACCTCCCGGCACCGGTAAAACGTTGCTTGCCCGGGCCATTGCAGGCGAGGCGGATGTCCCGTTTTTAAGCATCAGCGGGTCCGATTTTGTCGAGATGTTTGTCGGGGTTGGGGCCTCCCGTGTGCGCGATCTGTTTGTTCAGGGGAAAAAGAACGCCCCCTGCATCATTTTTATCGATGAGATCGACGCCGTTGGACGTCATCGCGGGGCCGGTCTGGGCGGTGGTCATGACGAACGGGAACAGACGCTGAATCAACTCCTGGTCGAGATGGATGGTTTCGAATCAAACGAAGGGGTTATCCTTGTCTCGGCAACCAACCGGCCGGATGTTCTGGACCCGGCCCTGATGCGGCCGGGTCGTTTTGACCGCCAGGTTGTCGTACCCCTCCCCGATGTTCGCGGCCGGGAGAAAATTCTGGAGGTTCACGCCCGCAAGACACCCCTTGCCGAGGATGTCAATTTTGCGGTTATTGCACGGGGGACGCCCGGTTTTTCCGGCGCCGATATAGAAAATCTTGTTAATGAATCGGTGCTTTACGCTGCCCGTCTGAACAAGGAAAAGGTCGCCATGTCCGATTTCGAGTATGCGAAGGACAAGGTGATGATGGGCGCCGAGCGCAAGAGCATGGTGATCAGCGAGGAGGAAAAGAAAAACACCTCCTACCACGAGATTGGCCATGCGCTGGTCGCACGCATGCTTCCAGGCACCGACCCGATCCACAAGGTGACGATTATTCCCCGGGGGAGGGCTCTCGGACTTACCCAGCAGTTGCCGGTTGACGAGAAGCATGCCTATCCGCGGGAGTACCTGCTCAACAACATCGTCATCCTGCTGGGCGGTCGCGCGGCCGAGGAGATTATCCTGAAGGATTTCACGACAGGCGCGGGCAATGACATTGAAAGGGCCACGGGACTTGCGCGCAAGATGGTCTGCGAGTGGGGCATGAGCGATGCGATCGGTCCTTTGAGCTACGGGAAGAAGGAAGAGCAGATCTTCCTGGGCAGGGAATTTGCCTCCCATCAGGACTACAGCGAGGAGACGGCAAGAAGGATAGACGCCGAGATAAACAAGATCGTTCTTGAAAGTTACGACAAGGCAAAAACGATCCTCTCGGAAAATATTGACCTTCTCCACAAGGTTGCCTTGGTGCTCCTGGAAAAAGAGGTGATCACAGGGCAAGAACTTGACGATATCATAAAAGAAAATGGCTCCTCTGTCGCTGAAGAAAAAAAAGCGCCTGCGGAATCGGCTGAATGAAAATTAGCGAATGATGACTGACGAAACCATCGTATTTCGTACCTCTCGACGTGAGATCGTCATGGGCGGGCGCACCCTGATCATGGGGGTGATCAACACGACACCCGACTCTTTTTCGGATGGCGGCAGATTCATTTCCGCAGGGCAGGCCATCGACGAGGGGATGCGGATGGCCGACGAGGGGGCCGACATGATCGATGTTGGTGGGGAATCCACCCGCCCCGGCTCGGATCCAGTTTCCGTTGAGGAGGAACTCAGGAGGGTGCTGCCGGTAGTTCAGGGTCTGGCCGCCAGGGTCTCTATTCCCATTTCGGTTGACACCATGAAGGCAGGGGTGGCGCGGGAGTCTCTCGACGCAGGTGCGGAAATAATCAATGACGTCAGTTCTTTCAACTACGATCCGAACATGGCGAAGACCATCGCCCCTTCCGGCGCCGGCGTGGTTCTGATGCACATGAGAGGCATGCCCAAGGTGATGCAGCAGGGAGACCTCAGTTACCCTTCTCTGATAGACGACATCACGAACTACCTTCAGGAAAAAATCGATAAGGCCGTCTCGGAGGGGATTGAGATATCCCGGATCGCGGTGGATCCGGGGATAGGGTTTGGCAAAACGTCAACGGACAACATGCGTCTTATCCGTAATCTCGATCGCTTTGAAAAGCTGGGAAGGCCTATCCTGATCGGCGTTTCGCGCAAGGCGTTCATCGGACAGGCAACCGGAGGAGGGCCTTCCGAACGGATCGAAGGCACGGCAGCCGCGGTGACAGCCTCCATTCTCTATGGCGCGCATATAGTCCGGGTCCACGATGTTTCCATCATGAAGAAGGTTGTTCTGATGGCCGATGCGATTAAACGGGCGTAAACACGATGATATACGGCATTGGCATTGACCTTGTGGACGTTGCGAGAATTGAAAAAATGCTTGCAAAATGGGGAGATGCCTTCATCCGCAGGATCTACTCAACCGAGGAAATCGGCTATTGCCGGGAAAAGACCAGACCCTCCCTCCACTATGCCGCCTGTTTTGCCGTTAAAGAGGCCTTCCTGAAGGCGATGGGAACCGGGCTGGGCGGCGGAATAACCCTGACGGATATCTCAACCGTGCACAAGGCGGGCGGAAAGCCGGAGGTCAGGCTCTACGGAGAGGCCAGCGCGCTCTTGCAGGCTGAAAAAATGGCAACTTCGGTCAGTATTTCGCACACCGACGATCTGGCGACCGCGATCGTCATGATCCATAAAGAAGCGGGCCAAAGTGGATAGAACAGAAAGCGGTCAATCGGTTATTCTGGTCTCTGAAAGCCCCGAACAGACCTTCCGGATAGGCGTGAAAATAGGCCGCATTCTGGAAGTCGGCGATTTTCTGGCGCTGACGGGTGAGCTGGGAACGGGAAAGACGGCATTTGTTCAGGGGATAGCCAGAGGTCTGGGCGTGTCTGAAAATTATGCGGTCGTCTCTCCGACCTTCACCCTTGTGAACGTGTACCCCGGAGAGGCGCTCACCCTCTACCACATGGATCTGTACCGTCTTGGGGGAGCAGCAGACCTTCTTGACGCCGGATTTGACGAGGAGAATTTTCAGGAAGGGGTGACGGCCGTGGAGTGGGCTGAACGGATCCAGGATGTTATGCCGGAGGGCGCGATTTCCCTTGTCTTTTCTTATGTGGATGAGTTTACAAGGAAAATAGTGATTTCCGTCAGATTGGAATCTGTCCGTGACAGGTTGAAGGGCGTTGTTTTTTAAAAACCGCAGTATGGGGAGGATTGTAGCAGATGGCTTTGATCGTGCAGAAATACGGGGGCACCTCTGTTGCCAACATGGAAAGAATCGCCAATGTGGCCAGAAAGGTGATCCGGACAAAAGAGGAAGGAAACAGCGTGGTGGTCGTGCTGTCGGCCATGTCCGGCGAGACGGATCGCCTGATCCAGCTTGCCCGGCAGGCTGCGGATGTGCCTGACTTGCGGGAATACGACGCGCTGATTTCCACGGGCGAACAGGTCACGATAACCCTTCTTGCGATCATGCTCAACGGCATGGGTCACAAGGCGAAATCGTTTCTCGGGTTTCAGGTTCCCGTATCAACCGATCAGGCCTTCAGCAAGGCCCGCATCCTGAGCGTGGAAAAAGATGCCATCCTGAAGGAACTTGATGAAGGCAGGATCGTTGTTGTCGCCGGTTTTCAGGGGAAAGACGCGGACAACAACATAACCACGCTTGGAAGGGGAGGCTCGGACACCAGCGCCGTCGCGCTGGCTGCGGCCCTCAACGCCGATGTCTGTGATATTTATACGGATGTTGACGGGGTCTATACAACGGATCCGAATGTCTGCGCCAAGGCCAGAAGGCTTGATCAGATAACCTACGATGAGATGCTCGAAATGGCGAGGGCCGGGGCCAAGGTTCTCCAGCCCCGTTCCGTCGAGCTTGCCAAAAAGTACAATGTGCCGGTTTATGTTAAATCCTCTTTCTCTGACGAGGGGGGAACATTGGTAACGAAGGAGACTAAAGGTATGGAAAAAGAAATTGTTTCCGGCGTGACGTACGATCGCGATCAGGCAAAGATAACGGTTATTCATGTTCCTGACCGCCCGGGGATTGCTGCTGCCATCTTCGCGCCGCTTGCGGAAAACAACATCATGGTGGATATGATTATCCAGAATTCGAGCATTCACGGATTTACAGATTTGACGTTTACCGTTTCGCGCAAGGAAGCCCGTGAGGCTACGCGGATTATAGCCGACGCCGTCAGGGAAGTAGGGGCGGAGAAGTTCGAAGTGGATGAGAATGTCGCCAAGGTTTCCGTCATCGGCAACGGAATGATCAGCCATGCCGGCGTGGCGGCAAAAATCTTCCAGACTCTTTTCAGAGAACAGATCAATATCCAGATGATCAGCACCTCCGAAATCAAGGTATCGTGCGTTGTCGAGTTGAAGTACACGGAGTTGGCCGTCATGGCGCTTCATGACGCCTTCGGGTTGGAGAGCGCCAGGTGAAATGACTCCAAGCGAAAGCCAGAGAGTCGGCATAGTGACTCTTGCCGTCATTTGCCTGAGCGCCTATGGCCTTTCGTTATGTACCGTCGGCAGGCCCCGTACGGAAAAAGCCATCCCTTTTGGCATGCAGAGCCCTGAAACAATCGCGGTCGAGTTTCGCGGAGGGCCGGATGAGGGGATTTACTTTCTTCCGCGCGGCATGAGTTTTCAGACGCTTTATGAAAATGAGATAAACACGGACGTCTCTTTGTCGTTGAGAAATGTTACATCCGCGGATCTGCGCCAGGGCGCCCGGCTGAGCGTTTTACGGGAGGGAGGGGTGCGGCGGGGGACAATGTCGGCGGCGGCGAGGCTCGCACTGGATTTACCCCTCGATGTCAATCAGGCTGCAATCGATGATCTGGCGCTTGTTCCGGGTATCGGAGAAAGCACGGCGGTCGCGATTGTTCTGTTGAGGAGACAGCGGGGTGGTTTTTCCAGCCTCGAAGAGCTTCGTGCCGTTCCGGGAATAAAAGAGAAGAGGCTCTCAAAAATAAGGTCTTGTCTGTCCGTCGGTTCGGAAAGATAACCGCTTTGCATGATTCAGTTTCTTTCTTTCCGGTACTGCTCAAGGTAGTGAAGAACCCTTTTGACGTAGTTCTGGGTTTCTTTGTACGGCGGGATGCTGTTGTTATAACGCATGACGGTGTTTTCCCCGGCGTTATACGCCGCCAGCACCAGGGGAAGATTGCCGTTGAACAGGTTTGTCAGGTAACGCAGGTAACGAACCCCCCCATCAATATTGCTCTCCGGATGAAATGAGTCGGCAACCTGGAGGGATGCGGCCGTTGCAGGCATGAGCTGCATGAGCCCTCTGGCGCCGACCGGCGAGACCGCCTTGTGGTTGAAGTTGGATTCAGCCTTGATGACGGCTTTTACAAGGGTTGAATCGACGTTGTACTTTTGAGATGTCTGGTTGATGATCGCGTCGTAATCGGATATTTTCCCCGGCAGTTTGATCAAGACCCGCTTTTCCCTCATGACCAGCACATAGGGGACTCCGTTTTCCGTAGGCACGTTGGTTATGTGGATGACCCCTTCCGCATCCGTGTAGCGGTAAATGTCTGAATAGGCAGTAGAGACCGCCGATGGTAAAATAAAAGTCAGAAAAATGAGAGCCCTTTTCGCTGTTGCATTCATGTTTGCTGTTTTCCTGTTCGTTAAAGACTTTGCGCCACCGGTCATGATTGTACTACCGATGTTATTATTAACACAAGTCTTTTGTTGTTGTCTGTTATTTTTCATTGTGCGGGATCATTCTCCGTCAGGGGAGTCGTTTTTTTGTGCTTCATTATTCTTGACAGAGACTTTTTATGGTGTTAAGAGACGCGTCTCGATTGCAAAATCGGTGTCGGGGCGTGGCGCAGTCTGGTAGCGTATCTGAATGGGGTTCAGAGGGCCGGTGGTTCAAATCCACTCGCCCCGACCAATAAATAAACGTAAACCGCCGTAAAGGCGGTTTTTTAATATTTCTGAGACTTCCCTGTTGTCGGCAGGTTGACATAAGGGTGGCCGATGGATATAAAGATTCAGCCTGATTGCGAGGGTGGCGGAATTGGTAGACGCACTGGACTTAGGATCCAGCCCGTTTGCGCGGGTAGGGGTTCAAATCCCCTCTCTCGCACCATTATGATCCGGAAGCGATGAGGATATCAACCGAAGGAGTGTGCTTAAGTGAATGAAATGAATCAGCCGAAAATCGAGGATGTCAGCCCGATCAAAAAGAAGATAACTTTTGATGTCCCCTGGCAGGATGTCAAGCATGAGCTGGATGCGGTCTATCAAAAAGTCGGAAAGACTGCCCGGATCAAGGGTTTCAGACCAGGCAAGGTTCCCCGCAGCATGCTGGAAAAATTTTACCGTCAGGATGTCGAGGCGGATGTTGTCGCCAATCTGGTGAATCATTATTACTGGGATGCGCTGCAAAAGAACAGAATCGCAGCAGTATCCCAGCCCGAGATCGAGCAGCCGGGCATAGAAGCGGATAAGAATTTTGTTTTTTCCGCGACAATCGAGGTTCAGCCCCAGGTTGAGCCGGTTGGCTATAAGGAGCTGGAACTCGAAAAGCAGGAGCCGATTGTCGCCGATGCCGAGCTTGAAGCAAGCCTCGAGCAGATGCGTCAGATGATGGCGGTTTTGAAGAACGTTGATGACGAAAGAGGCGTGCAGAAGGGCGATTTCGTGACGATTAGTTTCGAAGGCGCCCTTGATGGCGATAAGCTTCCGGAATTGAAGTCGGAAAATCATCTTCTGGAAATTGGTTCAGGATCCTTTGTTCCGGGTTTTGAAGATCAGTTGATTGATGCCCGGAAAGGAACGGTCAAAAATATCGATGTTGTTTTCCCCGAAAACTACCAGGCCGCCCATTTGGCCGGTAAAAACGTGGCGTTTACGGTCGATGTCAAGGATATTAAAATCAAGGAACTTCCAGATTTTGACGAAAAATTCTTGAATAATTTTGGTAAGTATGACTCCCTCGAAGATCTTCGGGCGGATGTTCGCAGGGGAATTGCCGAAGGTAAAAAGCAACGGGCTGAAACGGCTTTTATCCGGCAGATCAGCGATAAACTGCTTGAAAAAAATGTGTTTGATGTGCCCGAGGCCTTCGTTCAGCAGCAGATTTACTTCATGGTGACGGACGCAAAGAACCGTATGGTTTCCGAGGGAATGGATCCCAAAAAGGCCGAGGAGCTGGCGGCAAATTACAGCGGTCATTTCCGGGATGAGGCGACCAAAGTAGTCAAGACGACCATTCTTCTGGAAAAAATCGCCGAAAAAGAGTCGATATCGGTCACCGATGAAGAGGTGGAAATGAGAATCAGGGAACTTGCCATGCAGAGATCCCAGGATTACGAGACATACCGGAAATCTCTTGAAAGCGACGGTCTTCTGGAGAACATTCGGGGCGAACTGGTCAACCGTAAAACATATAAATTTATTGAAGCAAACTCAAAGGTGACGGTGCTGGAGGCCGAACAAATCGAAAGCGGGGATGTCGAAAAATGAGTTTGATACCAATGGTTGTTGAACAGGATGGCCGTGGGGAAAGGGCTTTTGACATCTACTCCAGGCTCCTGCGGGACCGCATTATTTTTCTCGGCACGGCGATTGACGACGATGTCGCCAATCTTGTCATCGCCCAGTTGCTCTATCTGGAATCGGACGACCCCGACAAGGACATCTTCTTCTACCTGAATTCTCCCGGGGGCAGCGTCAGCGCGGGGATGGCCATTTACGATACCATGCAGTACATCAAGCCTGCGGTAAGTACGGTCTGCATGGGACAGGCGGCGAGCATGGGGGCGCTGCTTCTTGCCGCCGGACAGAAGGGGAAACGCTTTGCCCTGCCCCACGCACGGATCATGATCCATCAGCCACTCGGCGGATTCCAGGGACAGGCCACCGACATCGGCATCCAGGCCCGCGAGATACTCCGAATGAAGGACGAACTGAATAAAATTCTTTCCGATTTGACCGGACAGCCTCTCGAAAAAATTGCGGCGGATACCGAAAGGGATTACTACATGTCGGGGGAAGTTGCCGTAGAGTACGGAATTATTGATGAAGTCATTGCAAAGAGAAGCTGAAAAAGTTTACTGAAGGGGTTTGTGGATGGGTAGAAAATCGAAAGATTCGAACGACGAAAAAGGAATCATGTACTGTTCGTTCTGCGGCAAGGGGCAAAATGAGGTAAAAAAACTCGTTGCCGGCTCGACGGCTTTTATATGCGACGAATGTGTGGAGCTTTGCCGCTCCATTATTGCCGAAGACACCGTGGAACAGGGGGCGGCTCGCGCCGGAGGCATCCCCGAACCGAGGGATATCGCCAAGTTTCTTGACCAGTACGTCATCGGTCAGCAGAGGGCCAAAAAAATTCTTTCAGTCGCCGTTTATAACCATTATCGAAGGCTTGCGTCCAACGCGAAAATGGACGGAGTCGAGATTCAGAAAAGCAATATTCTCCTGATCGGTCCTACCGGTTCCGGAAAAACGCTGCTTGCCAGGACGCTGGCGCGGATGCTGAACGTTCCCTTTACCATTGCCGACGCCACGACGCTCACCGAAGCGGGGTACGTCGGGGAGGACGTGGAAAACATCATCCTGAGTCTTCTCCAGAACGCCGATTATGACGTGGAAAAGGCGTCGCGGGGAATTGTCTATATTGACGAGATCGACAAGATTGCCAGAAAGTCAGGAAACCCCTCGATAACACGGGATGTTTCCGGGGAAGGCGTGCAGCAGGCCCTTTTGAAAATTATCGAGGGGACAACGGCGAGCATTCCCCCCAAGGGCGGGAGAAAGCACCCCCAGCAGGAGTTTATTCAGGTTGACACCACTAACATCCTGTTCATCTGCGGCGGCGCCTTCAACGATCTCGACGATGTCATCGCCCGCCGTACAGGTTCCAATGCCATCGGTTTTGGAACAGAGATACGCAGTAAAAAAGAAAAAAACATGGATGACCTCTTAGAGAAGGTGCAACCGGAAGATCTGCTCAAGTTCGGGCTTATCCCTGAATTCATCGGCCGTCTGCCGGTGATTTCGACCCTCCGGGAGTTGACCCATGCGGATTTGATCAAGATTCTTCTTGAACCGAAGGATGCGCTGGTAAAACAGTACCAGAAGCTTTTCGATCTGGACGATGTCAAATTGAAGTTTACAGACGGCGCCTTGAAGGCGATAGCCGAGCTTTCACTGGAGAGAAAATCGGGCGCGCGCGGCTTGAGGGCCATCATGGAGAATACGCTTCTTGACACAATGTACGAACTTCCGTCCCGGAATGATGTGAAAGAGTGCATTATCAGTGAAGAAGTTGTGAAAAAAGATGAAAAACCCATTCTGCTGCTCGAGAAAAAATCGGAGACGGCATAATTTAATAACGGGAATTGTAAATAGATGACCATAAGAAAAACAGCAAAAGAGACGATAAAAAACGATCCGGAGATGCCGCTCCTGCCGCTCAGGGATGTGGTTGTTTTTCCTCACATGATTGTACCGTTGTTTGTGGGCAGGGATAAGTCCATCGCCGCTCTCGAATCGGCCATGAAAGATGAAAAAGAGATATTCATGGTTGCGCAGAAGAACGCCCAGAAGGACGAGCCGACCGAAGAAGATATTTACACTGTCGGCACGATAGGGATTATTATTCAGTTGCTCAGGCTGCCCGATGGCACGGTCAAGGTTCTGGTTGAGGGACGAAAAAGAGGAATCATACGGAATTACGTTTTCTGTGAAGAGTATTTTCTTGCCGTTGTTGAGGAACTCGAAGAAACGGGGAAAGAAGAAGACGTCAGAATCGAGGCCCTGATGCGGAGCATAAGCAGCGCCTTCGAAACCTATGCCAAGATGACCGGCAAGGTGCATCTGGATATGGCCGGCACTGTTTCATCCATTGAAGACCCCTCCAAGCTCGCGGACATTGTCATTTCCCAGATCAACGCCAAGCTGGACGACAAACAGAAAATCATCGAAATAGCCAGCATTCCCGAGCGGATGGAGGCGATCTACAAATTGATGCTTTCTGAAATTGAGATTCTGCAGGTAGAGGAGAAGATCAAGAAGCGGGTCAAGAAACAGATGGAAAAGACCCAGAAGGATTACTACCTCAACGAGCAGATGCGCGCCATCCAGAAGGAGATGGGGGAAAAGGACGACTTCAAGAGCGAGGTCATCGAGCTGGAAAAGAGGCTCAAACAGAAGAAGCTCTCCGAAGAGGCCGCCAAAAAGGTAAAGCAGGAAATCAAGAAGATGCAGATGATGGCCCCGATGTCCGCTGAGGCCACCGTCGTGAGGAATTACATCGACTGGCTTCTCGATTTGCCGTGGGAAGAGAAGACGGAAAACAATTTTACGCTGAAGGAGTCGGAGACAATCCTCGAAGAGGACCATTACGGATTGAAAAAGGTCAAGGAGAGAATTATCGAGTACCTTGCCGTTCAGACGCTGATCAAAAAGAATAAAGGCTCCATTCTCTGTCTTGTCGGCCCTCCCGGCGTCGGGAAAACCTCCATCGCGAAATCGATCGCGCGGGCGACGAACCGGAAGTTTGTCCGGTTCTCGCTGGGAGGCGTTCGCGACGAGGCGGAAATACGGGGACACAGGCGCACCTACATCGGGGCCATGCCCGGTAAAATCATCCAGTTGCTGAAAAAGGCGGGGAGCAACAACCCTGTTGTCTGTCTCGACGAGGTTGACAAGCTCAGCTCCGATTTCCGCGGCGATCCCTCCGCAGCGCTGCTTGAAGTGCTCGACCCGGAGCAGAACAACGCCTTTAACGACAACTATCTTGAAGTTGACTACGACCTCTCCGATGTGATGTTTGTGACAACGGCGAATATTCTGCAGACGATCCCGGCGCCTCTCCAGGACAGAATGGAGGTTATCCGGATTGCCGGATATACCGAGCAGGAGAAGCTCAATATTGCCCAACGGTTTCTTGTTCCCAAGGTTCTGGAGGCGAACGGCCTTTCCTCTGAAAATCTTGAATTTACGGAAGGGGCGATACTGACGATTATTCGCAATTACACGCGGGAAGCGGGGGTTCGCAATCTTGACAGGGAAATATCTTCCGTTTGCCGCAAGGTGGTAAAAAAGATTGTCTCCGAGGGGACAAAAAACAAAATAAAGGTGACCTCAAACGCCGTACAGGGATACCTTGGCGTCCAGAAATTCCGCGATAATGAAAACGAGGGGCATGACAGAATCGGGCTTACGATCGGGCTGGCCTGGACGGAAGTCGGTGGAGAACTCCTGACTCTCGAGACGACGGTCATGAAGGGAACCGGGAAGATGACGCTTACCGGGAAGCTGGGAGACGTTATGCAGGAGTCCGCCCAGGCGGCGCTCACCTATGTCCGTTCCCGTTCCAGGGAGCTGGGTCTTCCCGATGGTTTTTACAAGGACACGGACATCCATGTGCATGTCCCGGAGGGGGCTATCCCCAAGGACGGCCCGTCAGCGGGAATTGCGATGGCGACATCGATCGCCTCCGCCCTGACCAACCGGAAGGTGCGCGGCGACATAGCCATGACCGGTGAAATAACGCTGCGGGGGAGGGTGCTTCCGATTGGCGGATTGAAGGAAAAGCTCCTTGCCGCTCACCGGATGGGAATAAAAAATGTTATCATCCCCAGGGACAATGAAAAGGATTTAACCGAAGTTCCGGCAAACGTATTGAAGACGATCAGGATCATTCCGGTTCAGAATGTCGATGAAGTGATGGATACGGCCCTGTTGCCGAAGGAAGACAATGCGGCGGATTTTGAGAAGGGCGGGTCCGTAGTCAGCCCGTTTATCGGGACTTCAGAGGAACGGGTTCCCCTTGCCTCCTGAAGATGGAAAAAACGGCTCTCGTGAGCAAACTTGATGAACTCGTCAAAAGTCGATTTTGCCCCTTTTTGTCATTCCGTGCTT
>DYTH01000036.1:0-449 GCA_020726025.1 Syntrophus aciditrophicus
CGGTGACGCTCGCTGACGGGACGGTAGTCGAGACGAATATGCTGACGGTGGGCGGAGGCGGTCTGGACGCCTTTGTCGGCCTGAATGGCGGGCAGGAAAACGCCCTTGGCCTGTCGCTGGAAGAGGTTGATTTTGCTATTGCGTTATTCTCCAGCAAGGCTGATGCCACGCATAAGTGGACAGCGCTTCACGCGACGGCGAATACCATCGAGCTGATCGGGATTGACGGACTGGTTGCCTCCTCAACATCGCTTGCGGTGAACATCAACCAGGCCGGGACTGGCTATGACGTCATCGATTTCGCGACCGACAGCCTCGAAGTCCTGACCGGCCCGGGCACCATCCTGACGATCGATATCGATGGCCAGGATGGCGAGCTGATTCAGGCTGAGGGGGACATCAATCTGGATGTCTTTGGATTTGTTCAGTTGAACGGGAGCATGGCGTTC
>DYTH01000036.1:549-19051 GCA_020726025.1 Syntrophus aciditrophicus
TGAGCAGTGTCAGTTACCTTGAGATCGGCGGCCATGTGAACACGGCCTTTGCCGGAGTGGGTTCGATTGGGTTCAGCCTGACGGGTGTTGACTTCGGCATTTTGATGGTAAGCGACACGAAGGGCACGGTTGCGACGACGGACGACGTCAACTACATGGCACTGAAGGCGGATGTGGGGAGTGCGGGTCTTGTCGGGATTGACGGGTTGACTGCGACGGTATCGAGCCTCTCAGTGATTGTGAACAAGACCTCGAGCACGGCGGCTCCGAACACGGTACTTGATTTCGTCAATACAGTTGATACGACCAACGCGACGGATGCGGATGCCGTCTCCGAAGAGATACTTACGGGTCCGACAAGCGATCCGGTTATCCTTAATATAGACGGCGACGAAGGCGTCCTGCTCCAGGTGATGACGGACATCAATCTGGATGTCTTTGGATTTGTTCAGTTGAACGGGAGCATGGCGTTCAAGAAGGCGACGGGGAGCTTTGTCGTGACGAACGGAAGCACCCACACCTCTTCGGCCCTGAGCAGTGTCAGTTACCTTGAGATCGGCGGCCATGTGAACACGGCCTTTGCCGGTGTTGGCAGCATCGGCTTCGATCTTGCGGATGTGAGCTTCGGGATACTGATGGTCTCCGATACGAAGGGGACGCCGACGGTTACGACGGATGACGTCAACTACATGGCATTAAAGGCGGCTGTCGGTAGCGCGGGCTTGGTTGGTATCGACGGCCTGACAGCCAGCGTCACGACGCTTTCGCTTGTCGTTAACAAGACATCGAGTACGGCAGCGCCGAACGCGGTGCTTGATTTCGTTAATACGGATTCCAACGCGACGGACAACACGGCTGCGAACCGAGTGATTGCGACGGGTCCTTCCCCGGTGCCTGCGGTTACTTTGGATATCGATGGTGACGAGGGTGTTCTCCTCCAGGTGATAACCAACATCAGCTTGGACATCTTTGGATTTTTCTATGTTGATGGCGTTTTTGCCTTCAAGAAGAGCAGCGATAGCATCACCGTTGTCAGCGGATCCACAACCGAGACGGTCCAGGTTGATATGCTCACGCTGGGTGTTTCCCATGTAGATGCGTTCGTCGGTGTCAACGGCCCCTATTTCGTGGACAGCAATTCCAGCGGTGTGATCGACGACAGCGACACCCCGAACAGTGAGGCGATGGGCCTTGTCCTTTCCGATGTCAACTTCGCCCTTGCCCTGATGAAACCGAAGGTCCCGGCTGCCCCGGCCGTTGCCACCGATCTGCGCACATGGACGAGCCTGAAAGCCACCGTGGGTACAGCAACATTTGTCGGCGTGGATGGCCTGAATATCGCTGTCAGCGAGCTGGTTGTTTCAATCAACAAGGGCGCTGGTACGAAGAACGGCGTCGCCAATACCACCGTTGCTGATTTTGATACGGATCCGCTGACCGTCGTTACCGGTCCCGGTGCCTCCATTGTTCTGGATTTTGACGGCGCTCGCGGAAGCTTGCTTCAGGCCGCGGGGACGGTCACCTTGGACGTCTTCGGGTTCTTCTATCTTAAAGGCAGTTTTGCTTTTGAAAAGAGTACAACAACTATCAGTGTGACGAATGGCGTTTCCACGGAAAATGTCGCCGTTAATTTGCTGACTGTCGGTGCCTCCGGTGTTGACGCCTTCGCCGGTGTGAACGGTCCATATCACAACAGTGACGGTTCGACCAACTCCGATGCCCTCGGCCTTTCGCTTACCAACGTCAATTTCGCGCTGGCCTTGATGAAGCCGGTAGCCGCCTCGCTGCCTGGCGCGACTGACAAACGCAGTTGGACAAGCCTGAAGGCGGAGATCGGTGGCGCTACTTTTGTTGGCATTGAGGGCCTTTCGGTTCACGTCATCAACCTTGCCGTGGAGATCAACAAGGGCGGCGGTACGAAGAACGGCGTCGCCAACAATACCGTCGCCGATTTCGCCCGTACGCCGCTTCATGTAACCACCGGCCCTAGCAGCTTTATCGATCTCGATTTTGACGGAGGACTCGGATCGCTGCTGCGTGCATCGGGTGCGCTGGTGTTGACTATCGGCGATTTCTCAGTCAGCGGCGGTTTCGGCATCGAGAAGACGGAATCGACTCGCGTCAGCGGTGTAAAAACGATTAAAACGAGCAAGCTTCTGATCGGCGCGGCCGGCATCGATCTTTTCCTCGGGGATGGCGCCGCGCCATACGAAAACAACAGCGTCGATACCGGCGTTCTGGTCGAGGACCTCCAGTTCGGTCTTGTCATGTACAAGGAACTCGACGTCACCAACCCCGCCAACCCGCTTCCGGCCAATCCCGCCTCTCCTGGCTCGAAAATGGCCCTCGTTGCCTCCGGCGGGGCGAGTCTGCTTGGCATCGACGGCCTTGAACTGAGCGGGACCCTTGAACTCAGAAAGAACGACACCGGCTACACGGTGAAAGACGCTGACGGTTTTGTGGTCAACGAACTGCTCAACGTGCCCGATCCGGACAATCCTGACGAGGTTATCCCGATTGAGATTCAGTTCACGGAGAATGTAGCGCTTGGCCTGTCCGGTACGGTTATTTTCAAGATTGTCGATACCGAGTCCCGAGCCGAGCTTGTCTCCATGAAGGGCGGATTTGCCTTCACAAAGAGCGTGAGCGGACCCGCTGGCGGCATTACGACGACGAAGATCAAGGTCGGTGCGGCTGGGGTCGAGATATTTGTCGGCGAGGGCCCCGCGAGAATATCCAATGACGAAACGGCCGATCCCGATGACATGATAATCAACCCCGAGGCGATGGGCATCCTGATCGAGGATGTCGAGCTTGGACTGGTCATGATCAAAAAGAGCGGTGGTACGACGCCCGCAACGTCGACGTTCGCGATCGACGCCTCCGGCGGGGCGACCCTGTTGGGCATAGAGGGTTTGACACTTAGCGGTACGCTCGGTGTGCGCCTGAACAAGACCGGCGCCCCGGTCAATGAAACAATTACTGTTCCGCTTCCGGACGGCGGCTCGAAGGTTGTCGTCATCCTCTTCAAGACTGCCTCCGCCGATCTGAACATTTCCGGTACACTCGACCTCGATGTGGCGGGCGTGGTGACGCTCTCGGGTGGTTTCTCTTTCACAAAGCATGAAGAGGGTATCGCGCCGAACGTCAGCACCAAGCTTCTCATCGGCATCGCCAATGCGGAGGCGTTTGTCGGAGTCGATGCGGGAACGGATGATGCCCTCGGCGTGAAGGCTACGATCGACAAGCTTGGGCTGGTCCTCTACAAGACGCCTGCTTCAGGAGGCACTCCCGCAAAGACCTCGTACGCGCTTGAGGGTTCCGGCGGCGTGGCCCTGGTTGGGCTCGACGGTCTTGTCATCGAAGGCAATGCCGCAGTCGAAATCAACCAGTCCGGAAAGATTGTCAACGAGGCGTTCGACGTTCCCAATCCCGATTTCGACGATGATTTACCGGTCAGTGCCGAAAATCCGGAAACAATCCATGTGACCGTGTCCTTTGCCACGGCGGCGGAGGTGCTTGCCTTCAAAGGCGACCTCCGTATAGAAGTAGCCGATATATTAGTGCTTACCGGGAATATCAGCTTCCGCAAGGATGCACTCGGTAAGGTCCAGATAGACATCCCAATGGCAAGCCTGTTGGTTTATATCGACGAAACCGAGGTGGTGGGCGTCACCGGTCATGCCAAATTCACCATCGGCAACCCGGACGGCTTCAAACTTCAGGATCTCTCCGTTGACGGTTTCTCTATCTTCGGCGTTTCCGCAGGTTTGGTTCCAGCCACCCCGGTAGCGGAGCTGCCCAGCGCCGATCTTATCTTCCCTGTGACAGGAGGGGCGGTTCTCCAGACCGATCTCTACGCGAAGAAGTACATCGATGTGACCTTCAACGATCCGGCCGGAGCAGGTCTAAACGCGGGGAGCATCACTGATACGCTGCCGGAAATCGCCCTGACCGGGCCGGGAGGCGTCAGTATTCCGGTCAGCGGCACGCCGCAGAAGGTTGCATACAATACCTATCGTTACACGCTGACGGTTACATCCATAACCCAGTTGGTTCTTGGGGACTGGGAAGTCGAGATCAAGGCGTCGAGCTTCGCTGATAACAATGGATCGCGTAATATCGCAGAAACGGAGGCATTTGCGATCCGCGCTGGTCCGATGCCGACGGCCAACCTGGCCAACCCGGTTTCAGGGGCCCAGGTTGATCTGATGCTCCTCAACGCCCGTGGCTTTATCGATGTTACCTTTACCGCCTATGAAGGCGCCACCCTTGACACAGCATCCATCCTTGACGCGGGCGCCGAATTTACCCTGATCGGCGCCGGCGTCAAGGATGCGGGCCTGGCAGGCGCGATCTCCGGAACACCCGAACTTCTCTACGGCGCCACCTACCGTTACAGATTGACTGATCCATCCCCTAATAACGGCATTGCCCTCTTCGGGGCTGGCGCCGTTCAGGTTCAATTCGCCTCCGGCACATGGAAAGATTCCGCGAATTACACCAATCTTGCCGAAACGGAAACATTCACGATCGTTGCGGCAACGGCCGGAACGCGCTCGGCAACCACCGGACTTGCCATTGGCCCCCTTTCCCTGCAAGCCCCGACTCTTGGCGTCACCGCGATCAACTTCAAGGACATGAAGCTGGTGCTGACCATCGGCATCGGCGCCGATGTCGCTTCACTGAATTTCGGTTCCTCAACCACCACGCAATCGTCGCAGCAGTCCTCGAGCGGAATGAGCACTACCTTGACCGGTGTTTTGGGGACCTTCGATCTGGCAGTTGATGTTCTCGGCTATCTGCAAGGCGCCGGTTCGATGAACCTCACCGGGAAATGGGGTCTGAGCATCAGTTCCTTTGTTTTGACCGTTCCCAATGTTGTCACGGCCACAGCGCAGGGGGTGAAGGTACAGTATGATCCCGCGTACGAGTCTGACGACGATGTACCCCAGACGATTGTAACGATTGCGAAGGCTTCGATTTCGTTCCCGAAACTCAACCTTTCCGGCTGGATCGAGACCTACGATCCGGACGGAGCCGGTCCGACTGCGCCCATTCCCGGGCTTACGATTTTTGACGACGGATTCCGTTTCGGGACGGCGGTTGTCTGTTACGGATGTCCCTCCGCCCCCGGTACGGGCGTCCCGGCAACGCCGGGTACTAACACCACCCCGGGCGCCACTTCGACATCGGCAATCAAGCTGGGCAGCATCCTCGAATTTACGGACATCCGCGTCGGCGTCTCCAATTTTGAAGTGCATTTCGGTAGCGCTGTCGATTTTGACGGTGAGATTTTCATCGCCTCCGGCGGCGCAAAGTTCTTCCCCGGTAAATCCGTTAATGCCGTAATCTCTGATCGGTTTTCGGGAATGAATCCAGGTCGTGACGGAATTCCAGGCAATGCGGATGATGTCAATGAATCCACCGATACTGAGGCGCTGCGCGCTACCCTCGAATTCGAAGATGGCAAGGTTAAAGCTTTCAGGTTCCTTGCTGACACCTTCCGAATTGAGCTGGGCTCCTTCCTGACGATCAAGGGCGTAGATATTTATCTCAATACGGATGCTGCCGATGATGAGCCGGTGGTGAGCTTCACCTCCCTCGGCGCCGAATTGAAGGTGGCAAGCCTCAAGTTGTCCGGAGAGGCCCGTTACTTCGCCTTCCTCGGCGACGGCAGCTTCAAGGCCAATGCAGGGTTCGGCGTGTTCTTTGGTGTGGAGTCCGCTACCGGCGACAGCGTTGCCTGGCCGACCTGGTTGCCGATCAAAATTACTGAAATCGGGATTCAATGGCATGACATCAACAACGATCCGCTCGATTTCATTTTGACGCTGTCGGCCAGCGTTACCTCTATAAGTGGGATGCCGGGCGCTAAGTTTTCCGGAACTGTCGAAGGTGTGAAGATCGACCTGGGCCTGCTCTTCGAGGGCAAATTCCCCATCATCGACATCGCCTCGATCGGGGTAAGCATCGAGGCCGATGCCTTTGGCGGAAAGATTTCCGGTGCGCTGATTGGCGGGATACTCAAGATCGACAACAACAACCAGATGATCACGTCCTTGATGCCGGCAGACACGCCGGTGAAGGATCGCATCTTTTTTGTGGGGATACAGGGAGGGTTCACCATGATGGGGGCCGGGGGGTTCACCATCCGCTTTGCCCTGTCGGAACTCGGACCGTTGGGGGTGCAGATCGAAGCCTCCCTCCCGGATCCCGGGATCATTCTGGAGCCCAACACCGGGTTAGCCATCAACGATTTTGTTGGCGGGATCGAGTTTTTCAAATCGCTTCCCGACGTGTCAGAACCCAAGGAGTTGAGGGATCCGCGCTTTGCCATTTCCGCCTCCAGTATCGATGCGAGTATGTGGCTCGGTCAGATTAAACTCCAGGTGATCAACCAGTACATCGCCGTTCAGGCCAACCCCAATCTCGGCGGATTTTTGGCGGCCTTCACCTCGCCCATGCTGATCACCGGAAGCGCCAAGGTCTATACCGCCTACGCCTCCAAATATGTCTTTAATGGGGTAGTGGGCCTGAAAATCAGCACCGACGGCAAGATTCTCATTGTGGGAAAACTCAATTTTGCCAATGACATGCTCAGTGTCAGCGCAAAGTTGTACGCCAACCTTTCCAAGATTGCCGACGGCCAGGCCAAGATTCTGTTCCTCTTCGATGCTCCGGATCAGATCGAACTTCTGACCGTGGGCGGCAAGATGGAGATGTTATTCAGCGCCGGTGACGAGGACGTGGAATATGATTTTGCCGATCCGTTGGAAAAACCCATTGCCGTGCTGGCTTCTCCAGGTAATGGCGAAACAGTTTTCCGTGAAGACCTCAACGCCAACGGTTATTTTGATCTGAGTTTCCTGCCCTCCGACGGCGCCTCCTTCGCTGCCGGGACGATACTCGCTCCCGCAGGCATCACCCTCTCCGGGGAAGGGGCCGGTTCCGGGGCCGACAAGGTTGCCATCACCAGCGTCGAGGACATGGGCAGCGGGACGTTCCGTTACCATTACTCGGGGGCGTTCAAGATCGGTGAGGTCAAACTTGGGATTGCCGCCGGCAGTTTCAGCGACGATGCGGGCAATGGCAATGATGCTGAATCATTAATGTTCACGGTAAAGGATCTTGCGGCGATACTTGCCGGGCCGGAGGATGGCGGAAGGATTGACGTCTCCTCGCTGAATGCCAACAAGTACATTACCGTCCGCTATGTTCCCGGTCCGGGCGAAACGCTCGACGAGGCGACAATCAACGACTCGAATACGGTCTTCACGTTGTCCTATGCCGACAGTACATCTCAGATCGTAGCCGGCCCCGGGACGCTCGTTGACGGCTCGTATCGTTATCTGCTCCCCGACAGCTTTGTCTTCAAGCCCGGCGAGGTGACGGTGTCGTTTGCCGCCGGTGTCTGGTCCGACACCAGCGGGCGGCTCAATTCGGCAAGCGTGGAGAAATTCCTGGTGACGGGACCGGTCGCGAATGTTGCCGATCCATTGGCGGGAAGTCGTATCGATGCGGCGGCGATTAACGCGCTTGGTTACATCGAGATCCGGTTTGCGCCGACGACGGGTGCGACTCTTGTGGAATCGTCGGTTACAGGCTGGACGGGTGTGTTCATGACGATCACCCAGACCGGACGAGATCCGCTTGAGATACGCGGCCCGCCGACCGAAAAGGTATCCGACACGGTATTCCGCTATGATCTGCCTGACGGGTTCGCATTCGTTACGGGCGAGGTGAGCGTGGCCCTTGCCGCAGGGACGTTTACCGATACGGCTGGCTTCACCAACGCTGCGGAAACGCAGACATTTACCGTGACCGGTCCTACTGCGGACCTCATAGAATCCCTCGACGACGGCACGGTCAAACCTCTGGATGGCGGTATTGCCGGTCTCAGCCGCATCAACGGCAATCATTATATCGATATTCGGTTCAAAAGCACCACCGGCAATCTGGTGGACCCGGCTTCGATCACCGACTCCTCGCCTGAGTTCACCCTGTCGGGCGGCGCCGTGAACGGTGTGGTGGTCATCAACGTCTTGACGGCGGATCCCGCTGCGGTGCAAAACCTTGGCAACGGAATCTTCCGCTATAAATTTACCGGCGCCTTCGTTCCCGGCGAATTGACTGTGGAATTCATCGTTGGCGCCTGGCGCGATCTTGACAGCCAGAACAACCAGAAATACCTGAATTTGGCTGAAACCGAAACCGTCACTCTGCAGGCCCCCAGCGCCACGATCATCGATCCCGGTGAAGGCGGCAGCGCTGACCGGGCCACGATGGATGACAGAGGCTTCATTTTGATCACCTTCAACGACCTGACCGGTCTGGGGCTCGATGAGGCCACCATCCTGGATTCTTCTCCTGAATTCGGATTCAACAGTTGGGACAATCCCGATACGGACGAACTCGAAGCGGCGGCGGCAGGGGTGGCGCTCACCGGGGTTGTAGAGAAGGTGGAAGGCAATACCTTCAAATATTTCTATAGTGGCAGTTTCGCCGCAGGCGTGGTGGATGTTGTCTTCATCGCGGGCAGTTACGCTGATGTCGAAGGAAATGCCAACCTGGCTGAAACGCAAAAGTTCCGGATCATTGATCAGGCCATTTCCATTCGGCTCATTATCGAAGGCTTTGCCGAACTCAACGCCGGTGGTTTCACGCCTGATTACGACGGCGACGGGCTGCCCGATCCGCTGATTTCCCTCGAGGGCCGCGTCGAGATGAGCATCGACATGATCAAGGACACGTCCGATGCCGATGCGGACGGCGACACGTCGGAGATATTAAAGGCCCGCTTCCTGCTGGATGTGAGCGCCACGCTGAAGCTCTTTTACCTCGGCAACATTGGCTCCGCGGCTGGCCGTTTCGTTCTGAGTATCGGCGAAACCCCCTATGACTCTGCCAGCGCCTCTTCGATCTTTGGGACCAACAAGGTTCAGTTCTGGGGTGTGCTGAAGCTCGAGACCAATCTTGAAAAGCTGCGGGAAATCGGCATAGAGGCAGACGCGGAAGTATTGCTGCAGATCAATGCCACTAGTGAAGAAAAGACCGAGGTCATCTTCCTGGAAGGCATCAAGGGCGATGTCCTGTTTACAGTCGCCGACAACGGGATGAGCGCCAGCCTGCCGCAGGGCATTGCCCCCGGCAGTTTCTTGACCGCGTTGCCAGAGTCCGTCGGGAATGCCTTCGAGGCCAATGCCATCGTGTTTTCCGATGCTGCCACGTTCAGCGTTCAAGGGGTGGAATCCGGCAAGCGCTGGAAGATATACGTCAATGAAGGTGATCTCCAGCGCCAGTACTTCATCGACAAGACTGACAAAGGCATGGTATTCTACGGCGAGGCCCAGACCTTTGTGCTGGCGCCCTATACCTTTGCCCTTTCCATTGCCGGGGCTCTCAAGTTCAAGATTCCGCCCATCGACCCCAATTCCGAAGAGCTGTTCCGCATGAGCGGCGTTTTCCACATGCAGATCAGCACCTCCCGGGCCGAAATGTTCGCCAAGGCCGATTTGACCCTCGGGCCGGAAAGTTCGCCGATTCTCGAATTCGATGCCATGGGCCTCATCATCATTAATTTTGAAGATCCCGGATTTGCCGGTCGTATCAATCTCTCGATCAAAACCGGAGGCCCGCTCAAGGGAATTATCGACTTCGAGGCGGCCTTCGATCTCTACATCAACGCCACTATCAGTGGGAATGCGCAGGAATTCAGGGTTCCCGACATGTTCCTCGACCCGGCAAAGGGATATCTGGATCAGAAATTTATCGACAGCCTTGAATTCGGGACTGGCGATCGTTTGTCCAGTACCACCGATGCCGACGGCGCCATCAAGACTGCACTGAACGAAAGCACCGATGCGGAAGGCAACACGGTCTCCGGCAGCGTGTCGGCGGCCTTGAGATCCGCATTCACTACCGCCGGACTGCCCCTCGGGGAAAACGTTTCGGTGCGCATGATCTTCAAGGACAGCCGCTGGGAACTTGACGACGGCGCCAACCGTTATATCGTCGAAACCAGCGCTGGCAATGCCGCCCAGCTCATTATCTACAGGGCTAAAACCACCGGCGCCGGAGATGGCGCCTATGTTATGGTGCCCCGCGGACCGCCGCAACTGGACAAGACAATTGGTTCCGCCGGGCCCTATATCGTCATCCAGGGCGCCGGTAAGCTGAGCATTGTTGACCTGTTTGTGATGCAGGGCGCGTTCCGCTTTGAGCTGAGTCTCGACAAGCTCGAACTGCAAATCAGCGCCACCATGCGCCTCGGAAATAAGGCCGACCCGCTCTTTTTCTTCCAGGTGATCGGTTATCTGAACATTGATTGGGATGCCGGGGTCGTAGGGTATCTTTCCCTGGAAGCCAGCACCGGCGGCGTCCTCAAGGCAGCCGGATTCGATGTCGAAGCCGACTTCAAACTGGAGATCAACTCAACAGACGTGGCTCATAAGGCCATTATCCTCCTGGCTCCGGGTGAGACCACCACCGTAACCATTCCCGCCAATACCTACCGCATCAGCGTCAGCGGCCATTTCATCTTCAAACCGGGTGGAACGGAGCTTTTCCGGCTCACCGGCGTCTTCTTCATGGAGATCAGCGCCGATTCCGGACTGACGATCTTTGCCGATGCCAGCCTGCTGATCGGACCCCCCGAAGCGCGGATTTTCACCTTCCACGCGATGGGGCTGCTGGTATTCAAACCGGATGGAAACATCGGGATCCGCCTGCAGCTCTCTGGAGATGTGTCCATCGGCAGTGTGCTTGAATTCGATTGCCAGTTCGAATTCATTATGAACACCTCCGGCGATACCAACTATACTTTCAACGTGCCTGAGCAGTACCAGGTCGAGGTTGGTTACACCAGTGTGACCATCCCGATGGCCCCGCCCAAACCAAACGGCGATCCTGGCGTCAAGCCTGAGGCTTACACGGTGATCAAGGGTGAGGGCGGCCTGAGTCTGCTGGGCGGGATTCTGGAACTGGACGGTTTCTTCTATTTCAGGATCAGCTCCTCCGGTATTCGTATCACTATTGCCGCCAACGCCAAGCTCGAACCTCTTGGAGTGGTCGCCGCCAGCGGCGATCTCGATATCAGTGACGAAGGGCTTGTGGGGAGTCTGGCGCTCGAAGTCGGGGCGGGGCTGGGCACCGGCGTTTTCTCCTTTACCGGGTTTTTCCGGCTGGCAATCAATACCACCAGCGCTGCGGCCACGGTGTTTCGCCTGTCGATCGACCCGAATACCGGGGATGTGAGCGAAAACCTCATCGAGGCCACTATCGCTGCCAACACCCTTATTGTGGAGGGCGGCGGCAAGCTTTCGATCAACGGGATGTTTACCATTGAAGGTGCCTTCTACCTGCTTTTGAACGACGAGGGTTTCGAGATAACTTTTGACGCCTGCATGGAACTGGGCGGATTTGCGCGGGCTGGTGTAAAGGGTGGCGCTGCGATCTATAAAGACGGATCCCTGGTGATCAATCTTGCACTGGAAGTAGATGCGATCTCGATTCCCATGGTAACCATCAAAGGGGCTTTCCAGTTCCAGATCAACACCGGCTCTGTCGAGCGTATCGGCGTGGCGCCCAACAGCTTCCTTGTCCGCATCCAGGCCGAGGTGAGCATTCTGCTCTTCACCGGTACTGGCGATCTGAGTCTGTCCTATAAAAACGGCGTGTTCGAGATTGCGATCAACGATTTGACAATCAATTTCTTCAATTTCATCCAACTCCACGTTGACGGCTACTTCCGCTCCAATGGCCAGTTCCGTGTCCATGGGTTGATGAGCTTTGAGATACCCCTGGGGCCCTTCGTACTCTATGGCGGCGTTGAGGTCACCCTCACCAACAACAGCTTCTACGGGCGCATCTGGGGAGGAGTTGATTTCAAAATCAAGATAGGGTTCTTCAAGATTCACTTTACGCTGGCGTCCATAGAAGCCTCCCTAAACATCACCATGGTCAAGGCTACGGCTGCAATAACCATCAAGGTGCTTGGCATCAAGTTAAAGGGTTCGCTCACGCTGACCTGGGGTCCCGCGCCCACCCTTGCCACCCAGGCAGGTGATACGCTGTACCTGAACGTAGGTGACCGTGCCCGCTACCGCGGCCAGTACTACGACGAGATTACCGACGAGTGCTACCGGATCACGGAAAGCGGCGGCAAGGTCAAAGTCAGCGCGATGGGATACGACAAGGAATTCTCCGGCGTCAACAAGATCGTCGGCGATTTCGGCAGCGGGCCGGATTTCCTCTATGTCGATGAGTCGGTTACCAAGGCCGTCGAAATCCACGGCGGCGAGGGCGATGATGTCCTGCTCTACGCCGGCAGCGGTACCTCCAAACTCTGGGGAGACGCGGGCGTCGATCAGCTTTACGGCGGCACGAAAGATTCTTATCTGTATGGCGGTCTCGGCAACGACCTGATCGAGGCGGCGGAGGGTGCTGCCCATATTTACGGCGATGCCGGCGATGACACGATCACGGGTGGATCGGAGGGCGACTTTATCTGGGGCGGTTCCGGGAATGATACGATCAAGGCCGGGGCGGGCGCTGATACCATCCACGGCGACGACGGCAATGACACGATATACGGCGAGGATGATGACGACAGCATCTTCGGTGACGACGGCAACGATACGATCTACGGCGATGCGGGCGACGATACGATTTCGGGCGGCGACGACAACGATACCATCTACGGACGTGTCGGCGACGACGCGATTGACGGCGATGCCGGTCTCGATACGATTTACGGCGACGACGGCAACGACGCCATTAACGGCGGTACAGATCCTGACACGATCTACGGCGACGACGGCAATGACGTTATCTACGGCGAAGACGGTATCGACTGGATTCTCGGTGAGGCCGGAGACGACGAGATTCACGGTGGAAACGGGGACGATGTCCTCTACGGCGATTACGGCAGCGTGACCTCCAAACAGTCTGCTGTCGGCAGCTCCGAGGGTAACGATACGCTCTACGGCGATGCCGGGAACGACGCCCTCTTCGGCGGTGCGGGTAACGACACGCTCCATGCCGTCAGCGGCCGCGACTTCCTCTTCGGCGATTACGGAATCCTGAGCGCGACGCAGGCATTGAGCAACGCCGCGACGGGCGGCAACGACACGCTCGACGCCGGAACAAACGACGGTGTGCTGATCGGCGGCGTCGGCAACGACACACTGACGGGCGGCCCGCTTTCCGATGTCCTGATCGGCGACAACGGCCAAGTGACTTTCGGCTCCAGCCTGCTTGCCACATTGATTGAGACGCTGACTGGCGTATCCGGCGACGATACACTCTACGGCAACGGCGATACCGACTACCTGCTCGGCGGCGACGGCGCCGACGCGATCGAAGGCGGGCTTGCCGCCGATATCATCCTTGGCGATAACGGCAAGATCGTGCCCGATTTCGATGGTGTTGTCGTCTCCGTGGAAACACTGAATCCCTCCGTCGGCGGGAACGACACCCTTACCGGCAATGACGGCAACGATCTGATCTGGGGCCAGGCCGGGGCTGACGCCATCGATGGCAATGCCGGGGACGACATCCTCTTCGGCGACCGCGGCGTCCTCACCATGACCGCGAGCGTGGTTCTGAAGATCGAGACTCTCGATACGGATAATGGCGGGAACGACACGATTTCCGGCGGCACGGGTGATGATGTTCTCCTGGGCGGCAAGGGCGCCGATACGATAAATGGCAACGAGAACAACGATATCCTTCTGGGCGACCACGGGGTTGTCGTCCGCGCTGATGGTTCCGCGACGGCACAGCATGTCTATACCACCGATCCGGCCGCAGGCGGCGCCGACACGGTAAACGGCGGCGAAGGCAACAACATCCTTCTCGGCGGCCCTGCCGGGGATACGATAACTGCCGGTTCCGGCAACGATACCGTCATCGGCGACAGCGGTTATATCGCCCGCAGCGCGGCGGCGCTTGTCGAACGCATCTACAGCGCCGATCCTGACAAGGGCGGCAACGACACGATCACCATTACCGGCGGGTGCAACAATGTCATCGGCGGCGTCGGGAACGACACGATTACGACCGGGGCGGGTCTCGACGTCATTCTGGGCGACAACGGGACAATCGGCCTTTCCGCCGTGGCCCTGGGTGATGACAAATACAATGTCTTCTCGTCCGACTACGCAAATGGCGGCGTCGATACGATCAACGTCGGTGACGGCAACAATCTCGTCATCGGCGGTTCCGGCGGAGACACTTCCATCACGGCCGGGAGCGGATGGGATCTGATCCTTGCCGACAACGGAAAGATCACGCGCAATTCCAGCTATGTGCCGACGAAGATCGAAAGCCTGACTGGCGACACGCATGCCGGCAATGACGCCCTGATCGACGGCGGCGCGGGTGACGACACGATCATCGGCGGCAACGGCAACGACACGATCCGCGGCAATGACGGCAACGACGTCATCATCGGCGACAACGGCAGCGTCGTTCCCGGCACGGCATCCTCCATCGACGCGGCCTCCGGCGGCGCCGATACGATCGACGGCGGCGCAGGCAGCGACCGGATCATCGGCGGAATGGCCGGCGAGACTTCGATCAAGGGCGGCACGGGCAACGATTATATTCTGGGCGACAACGGGACCATCCTTTCGACGGCGACAAGCTTCGCCGCGGCGGGTACGGTTTACCGCGTCATCTCCGAATCCCCGGCCTCCGGCGGTGTCGAAACGCTGATCGACGGCGAAGCTGGGAACGATGTCATCATCGGCGGCAGCTCGGCCGATGTGACCCTTGCGGGCGGCGACGGCGACGACTGGATCTTCGGCGACAACGCCACTGTCTATACGCACGAAACCTCTGGCGCGGTTCTCTGGGCCGAATCGACCTTCACCAGCTACGGCGGCGGTGAGACGCTCATTTCCGGCAGCGCGGGCAACGATGTCATTTCCGGCGGTATCGGTAATGAAACAATCGACGGCGGCGAGGGCGACAACGTGGTTCTTGGCGATCACGGCTTTATCGTGGCCGGCGGCGAGATCGTCTCCACATCTCCTGAATACGCTGGTTCGGACAAGATCACGACCGCCTCCGGAAACGACATTATCATCGGCGGCTCCGACGCCGACACACCGATCTCCTCTGGCGCGGGCCATGACGTTATCCTCGGCGACAACGGCTGGGTCGGGCGTCAGAGCAGTGTCGTAACCGGGATCGTCTCCGGCGTCTATCTGAACGGGACGACTCTTGCCGACACCTCGACGCTGGGCGCGGGCGACGCCTCCATCGATGCCGGCGCGGGCGACGACGTCGTCATCGGCGGCAAGGGGAACGAGACGATCACGGCCGGAACGGGCAACGATATCGTTATCGGCGACAACGGCGTCGTGGGCCGGGGCTTCAAAGCAGGCGTTGCCGCGGCCGACGAATGGGGTATCAGCCGCATCCTCTGGGCCGGGATCTCGAATTATACGCAAACGACAAGCGTCGATCCCGAGACCGTGGCCCCGACGCACGCCTGGGCGGCTGCCGCCTACTATGGCATCGCCACTACCTATGACAACCAGAACGGCATCGAAACGATCTACGGCAATGACGGCGACGACATCATATTCGGCGGTTCGTTGGGCGACACTCTTCTTTCCGGCGGCGGCGGCCGCGACATCATTCTGGGCGACAACGGCGCGATGGAAAGGAAACCGCAGGCCGCCGATGTCGGCAGCATCTCCCGTTCGTACATCGACGCTGCGGGCGCGATTCAAACCGGCCTTCTGACCCCCGTCTGGTTCGCCTCGAAGGAGACCGACACCTACGGCGGAAATGAAGTCAAGATCGACGGCGCCTACGACGGCGACTTCCTCATCGGCGGTATCGGCAGCGATACGCTGATTGAGGGCGGTCTCGGCGATGATGTGATCCTCGGCGACAACGGCGCCGTGGCCCGTGCAGACGGCTCCATCCGCGCCAACGACTTCTGGTCCACCGACCCGTCGCATGGCGGCGTCGAGACGATCCACGGCGGCGACGGCAACGACGTCATTCTCGGCGGTTCGGAGAACGATTACGCCGTGACGGCCCCCGGTTTGGTCGGCGACACGCTGACTGGCGACAACGGCGCCGACATCGTCCTCGGCGACAACGGCACCATCACCCGGAGCGCCTCCGACGTGGTCGAGCGCATCCGCACCCGCAGCGACGAAAACGGCGTCAACTTCCCGCGCTTCGGCGGCAACGACACGATCGATATCGGCAGCGGCGGCATCGGTTCCTACGCGGGCCAGTCGGTTGAACACCGCGGCGCCGACATCCTCATCGGCGGGACCGGCGACGATACGATCGACGGCGGTTGGGAAGAATTGATCGACACGATCATCGGCGATAACGGCGTGGTTGTCCGCACCGATCCGGCGGCTGGAACGAACAGCGATTCTTCGAGCATCTCCAATGACATCTGGACACTCGATCCGGTGTACGGCGGCAAGGATACCCTCTACGGCGGGCCGGGCGCGGATATCGTCATCGGCGGCGCCGGGTATGCGGATGCCTACGGTATCGGCGGCGACGTGATCTACGGCGGGACCGGCATTGACCATATTGCCGGCGACGGCGCCCGCGTCCAGCGCACAAGCGGCGACATCATTGAAATCTTCGAGAGCCGTGACGCGGCCTGGGGCGGCGACGACCAAATTGACAGGGAAGTGTCTGGTCTGGGCATCCACGCGAAGGATTCCGACGTCATCCTCGGCGGCAAGGGCCATGACATCATCGACGGCGGCCGCACCGACGACGGCGCCGAGATCATCTTCGGCGACAACGGCCGGATCGATTACACGCAGGTTCGTGCGGTCTCCGTCGAGCAGCACCTGCCCAACGAACTCTACCTGACGGCCAACCTTTCGTCGCTTGAGCTTGACTGGGACAACAGCGATGTCTCGTTCCAGGGCGGCGACGACACGATCGACGGCGGTTACGGCAACGACATCATCTTCGGCGGGCCGGAAGAAGACGTCATCACCGGCTACTACGGTCTCGATGTCCTGATCGGCGACCACGGCGCGGCCGAGCACAACTCGCTCAACCAGCTTGCGATGATCTGGACGACCCTGCCGTGGGGCGGCGGCAACGACACGATCACCGGCGACATCGGCCATGATGTCCTCTTCGGCGGCGCGGGCAACGATTTGATCTATGGAAATGACGGCGACGAGATCATCTTCGGCGACAACGGCGTCATCGTCCGCTTCCGCGAATCGGCCCGCGACAACGACATCTACTCGACCTTCCCGGCCTTTGGCGGCATCGACACCCTCTACGGCGGCGAGGGTAACGACACGATCTTGGGTGGTTCCGGCGGCGACGATCAGGCCACCGCAGACGTGCCTTCCGGTACGGTGACGGTCGATGCGGATGGCTATCTGACCCGTGCGGGCGGGCTCGCAGCGAACGGCGACATCATCTACGGCGACGTGGCAAACTCTGCTATCCAGGGTTACGACGAATTCCTCTTCGGCGACTCCGGCTATCTGGATCGGGATCTGTCCGGCACGGTGCTGGAGGTTTACTCCCGCTCGTGGGCCGAGTCCATCGACGGCATGGTGACGCTCCGCGCCGACAAGTCTTCGAGTCTGACGGTTTACGGGACGTTTGCAATCAAAATCAACGGCGTGTCCCATAACCTGACGCTGACGGAGGCTGCAACGGTCGGAAACACGACGCTGGCCGACCTCGTCGTCGATCTGAACGCAGCGATTGCCACCGCCGGTCTGAATACCGAACTCGACGCTGCCACCGAAAGCGGTTACCTGACCTTTGTCGGCGCCTCGAATCTCGGCGTTTACACGATCGAGGTTACCGATTCGGCCCTTGTCCAGGCCCTCGGATTCGTCCAGCGGCCGATGGCGAGTGTCGATTACCCGAACTTGGGCGGCAACGACGCGATTGACTTCGCCGTCGGCAACAAGGGCGCTGAAATCATCATCGGCGGTTACGGCCACGACCTGATGCACGGCGGTCTCTTCGATATTTCCACCGACCTGATCATCGGCGACAACGGTGTGGCAACGCGGATTCAGGGTCAGTTCATCCTCGCCGGGGCGCGTTCCACCGACGCCGGTTCGGGCGGCAGCGATGACATCAACGGCGGCCCCGGTTACGACATCCTCCTCGGCGGCCCGGCCGACGATCTGATCATCGGTCATGACGGCGACGACTACCTCTGGGGCGACGGCGGACGCGACCTGATCTGGGGCGGCGTACCGGGCGCGGATGAGAGCAACTTCCGTCTGGCCGACGATGAAACGATTACCGACAAATTCGATTACGCCCCCGGCTATCTCGAAGCCGAGCTCGATTACCCGACCGGCTACAACGCCCCGCTGATCACCCCGAAGGTGTTCTTCGGCCAGTCCTGGACGGGCCATGTGACCGACGGCGCCGACACGATCCGCGGCGGTTACGGCGATGACTGGCTCTTCGGCGGCGGCGCGATCGACGATCTGGACGGCGGTCCCGGCAGCGACTA
>DYTH01000037.1 GCA_020726025.1 Syntrophus aciditrophicus
CGGACCCTCCCCCGTGAAGGGGGAGGGAATTTTAGACTTTTGACGAGAGCATCAATTTTAAGTTTTTAATTGACAAACAGCCATTGAATCCTTATTTAGAAGGGGAATGTAAAAAACTGGGAGGCAGGCGCCTTGGAAGATCTCTACCGATGCAAAAAAACTGGACGTATCATTGAGGAAGTTTGCCATGAGACCGTGTGCGACTGGTATCTGAAAAGCGAAACCCATTACAATTGCACCTGGGTAGCATGCAATTATGGACCTTTTACCCTCGAAGAGGTCGGGGAAATGATGGGGGTAACCCGCGAGCGGATAAGACAGATTGAGGCCAAGGCGCTTAAAAAGCTGCAGCACAAAAAAAGGCGCGATCAGCTCCGGGATTTTGCGTCTCCTGACAACGACTGGGATGCAATATAGTTAATTTATAGGATTTTACCGCCGCTTGCGGTTTTTGAGCGATTCCATGAAGTCGCTCATCAGTTTCTTTCTTTCCGGGCCTGCAAACAGCAGAGCCTCTGTGTCGCATTCCAGCTCCAGGGCGGAATACTTATCCAGACTGGGAACGATGCCCGCCATTTTCTTTACATAGGAAATGGCCTCCGGCGGTCGGGTGGCAAGTTCAAAGGCTGTTCGTTCCGTCTCTGCCATGAGTTTTTCCGGGGCGACTACCCGATTCACCAGACCGATCCTCATGGCCTCCTTGGCGCCGATTGGTTCCCCGAGCATCGTAAGCTCCTTGGCCTTGGCCATGCCCACCAGACGACGAAGCGGGTCAAAAAGGGGATTTAACCCGAACTTAAGTTCGGGATGCCCAAAAATCGCACTCTCCGAGGCAATAATCAGATCGCAGACCGTAATCAGGTTGAACCCTCCGCCGAAGGCAACGCCGCCGACCGCGGCAATAACCGGCTTCGGGAAAGAGTATATCTTTTTCAGAGGCCTGTATATAGAATTAAAATACTGATTTGCCTCATGATCCTGAATGGACGCCATCTCCTTGAGATCCACGCCCGCTGAAAAAACATAGTCCCCGCCGGTAAGGACCACAACGTGAACATCTCTGTCATTTTCAAGCATGACAAAGCAGTTTTCCAGGTCTTCCCGCATTCCCAGGGAAAGGGCATTGAGCTCGGCGGGCCGATTCAACTGGACCACTGCGTATCCGTCTTTTTTCTCTGCAAGGATCGTTTTGAAAATCATAAGACATATGCCTCTATTGAAGAAGGTAGAAGGCCCCCGTGGCAACCGCCTGCTTTGCGCTTACAGCATCGACCAGATTCAACGCCATGCTCCCGGACAAAAAGTCGAAAATGCCCCGCTTTGTTTTCATTCCTTGAACTATCTCTGGTTTTCCGTCCAGGCCCGCAAGCCTTCCCGCAAGAATAACCGCATCCTGAAAGCCGCCCAGGCCATCGACAAGACCCTGCTCTTTTGCCTGTCGCCCCGAGAAAACCCTGCCGTCAGCCATCTGGATTATCTTTTGCATCGGTATTTTCCGGTTGGCGGCAATAACCTGGACAAACTGATCGTATATGTCATCGACAATGCCCTGAACCAGCGCCTTCTCCTCTTCGGTCATTTTTCGGGTAGGAGATCCGATATCCTTGAATTTTCCACTTTTTATGACGCAGGAACTGACGCCGATTTTTTTCATCAGCTCTTCAACATTGGCATAATGGATGACGGCAGAAATGCTGCCGGTTATCGTCCCCGGATTGGCAAGAATGCGATCCGCAGCCACAGCGATAAGATACCCGCCGGAGGCAGCAACGGAGCCCATGGAAACAACGACTTTTTTCTTTTTTCTTAATTCAAGAACGGCCTGGTAGATCTCCTGGGAGGGGGCCACCCCTCCGCCAGGAGAATTGATCTTCAGAACAACGGCACGAATACCCTGATTATCGGCAAAATTCTGAAGCTGTTCCACGATTGGGTCGGAATCGCTTATAATCCCTTCGATCTGAACGATGCCAACCTTGCCTTTTAGATTAAAGGCATAATCGCCGCTTCCGAAAAACCGAAACCCGTAGCTGAAAACACCCGAGAGGATTCCGACAAAAACCAGCAGCGCTATTCCCAAAATAACCGGGTGTTTTCTCATATCAAAAGGCTTTAAAAAAACTAATTATCGCTGTCAACAATCTTGATATCGGCAAGCGCCTGACTGAGACTCGAACCGATATTCTCCTGGTTGTTTAAATACTGATTGCCCTGTTTCCCTTCGGATCCTTTTGTCGGGCTTGGTCCCGTCTCCAGGTCCTTTATGCTCAGCCGTATCTTTCTGCTCTTTGAATCCACATTTTTAACAACGGCGGAAACGACATCGCCAACGGCAAACAACTCTGACGAAGATTTCACCCTTTTCGAGCTGAGTTCGGAAATATGAACAAGCCCCTCCATCCCCTCTTCTATCTCGACAAACACTCCGAATTCGGTGATATTGGTAACCTTGCCGCTTACAACCGTTCCCGGAAGATACTTCTCACTCAACTCTTCCCAGGGGTTTTTCTCCAACTGTTTCAGACCAAGGGAAAACTTCTCGTGTTCGACATCGATATTTAATACCATCGCTTCAATGGTCTGACCCTTTTTGTAGATCTCGGTCGGCTGCTTGACGCGCTGTTTCCAGGAAATATCGGACAGATGGATGAGCCCGTCAACACCCTCTTCGACGCCTACAAATATCCCGAAATTCGTTATGTTTCGAACAACGCCAGTCACCAGGCTTCCCTCCGGATATTTTTCCTTCAGCGATTCCCATGGGTTGGCCGTGATCTGTTTTAAGCCGAGAGAAATTCGTTTGGTTTCGGTATTGATGTTAAGAACCATGACATGGATGATCTGTCCGATGGCCAGTACTTTGGAGGGATGCTTAACCTCCCTGGTCCAGAACATCTCCGAAACATGAATCAGCCCTTCAACGCCAGGCTCCAGTTCAACAAATACACCGTAATCGGTAATATTGACAACTCTTCCCTCGACAACGGAGCTGATGGGATACTTATCCTTGATGGTCTCCCAGGGATTTTCCGTCAACTGTTTGAGACCCAGGGCAACGCGTTCCTTTTCCCTGTCGAAAGAAAGCACTTTGACCCGGATTCTCTCTCCCTTGGAAAAATGGTCGGCCGGGCGGGTGATTCTGCCCCAGGAAATATCCGTAACATGCAGAAGGCCGTCAATGCCTCCCAGATCGATGAAAAGACCGTAGTCGGTAATGTTTTTGATAACGCCTTCGACGATCTTGCCTTCCTCAATATTCTGCAGGGTTTCAACTTTTTCCGCTTCCCTGTCCTTCTCCAGAATGGATCGCCGGGATAGAACAACGTTGTTTCTCTTGCGATCGTACTTTAAAATATTGAACTCGAGGGTCTGTCCAACATAGCGGTCGAGGTCCCTGACAGGCCGCACATCCACCTGAGAACCCGGTAAAAATGCCGGAATGCCGATATCAACGGAAAGACCGCCCTTTACCCTCTCAAGAACGACGCCTTTCACGGGGGCGTTCTGCTCGCAGGCAATCTTGACATCATCCCATATTTTTATCTTTTCAGCCTTGTCTCTCGACAGCACAAGGTTTCCGTCCTGATCGCGGCGATCGACAAGAACCTCAATTTCATCGCCGATGTTGAACAGGACGTTTCCATTTTCATCGCTTATCTCACGGGAGGGGATATAGCCTTCGGTTTTCCATCCGACATCCACCATGACGGTGTCCGCGTTGATCTGCACAATCCGTCCGGTCAATACATTGCCCAACTGGACGGACTGAAGACTTTGCTCGTAAAGCTCCTTGAAATTCATGCTTTCTTCTTTTTCACCGGCAAAATCTTCCGCATTATCAAATGCTTTGTCTTTCTCGACTTCATCGTTAGCCTGCTGTTCCACGATTTCGTTGCTGTCGTCAACCATTCAACTGATACCCCCTGAGGATTTTTTAATTTTGAACCGGTTGGGCTGATAACACATGAATTTCAAATTATCAAGGAAATTCAAATAAAAAAACTCCAGCGCTTCCATACCACGTCATGGAGAATACATATACCTTTCGATCGCAAGCGACATCTCCTCAACAACTTCAGGAATCGATTTGTCCGTCGTATCGATCACAATCGCCTTCTTTGGAATTCGCAGGGGCGCCGTAGCGCGCTCCTTGTCCTGGCGATCCCGCCTGATGATGTCCGATTCAATTTCGGCGATATTGACCGCCTCTTTTCTGGAAGCAAGTTCGAGATACCTTCTGTGAGCCCTTTTTTTGACCGAAGCTTCCATATAAAACTTTATCCCGGCCTCTGGAAACACAACTGTTCCCATATCCCGCCCCTCGGCGATGACGCCTCCCCGGGCGGCAAGTCCCCTCTGTATCTCGAGCAGATTCTGTCTGACGGCGGGGATCGCTGATATTTTCGACGCCAGCAATCCCATCTTTTCAGAACGGATATGGGCGGAAACGTCTTTGCCGTTTACCGAAATCAGGAAAGCGCCATTTTCGTTTTTTATTTCGAAGCGGGCATTTCCGGATATTTCGGTCGCCGCCTTTTCTATGTCTTCGCGCCCGTCTTCATCGACAAGATACGCAAGCGCCCTGTAGAGCGCCCCCGTATCGAGATAAAAAAATGAAAATCGTGCCGCAAGAAGCCTGCTGATGGTGCTTTTCCCGGAGCCCGCCGGTCCGTCAATGGTAACTACAGGCTTTTTTTTCATTTGTTTCGACCTCCTCGCCATACATACGGGTATAAAAACGACGCTGCAAAAACTCCGAGAGAGTCAAACAACCAATCCCACAACGAGGAATCCCTGCCTGGAACAAATGATTGATGCCATTCATCGGTCAACGCGTAAAGAACGCCGATAAAAACTGTGACCGCCAAAACCCTGCCTCGGGTAAAAAAACGATCAGAGCTCGAAATCCAGCGATAATAAAGCACTCCGAAAAAAAAATACTCGCTGAAATGGACTATTTTATCCAGCCCGAAGAAAGACGGCAATTCTTCGGGATATCTGGAAATTGAAGAAAGAAAAAAGATAAGCGCGGCATAGGCCACGGCCGGCCCGCCTATGCAAATCTGTTTGCGTAAATTTACGTTTCTACCGGGCATTTCTATTTTGACGACCCTTCGTTTGCCCAGTGGGGCGATCTGCGTCAGGATTTATACTTTTGCACCATCGCGGCAACCATCGTTATCAGCCGACTGCCTCATGGATAAAAATCAATTTATGCATGCGTTATCCAGTGCCTATCACAAAAACCGGCCTTTTATCAACCACGAAAACATTCAGGTTGCCTGCCAGCCGCCAAAGGTAGTAGTATCCATGAAAACAGAGTATTGACATGGAAGGCTTTGAAAATGACGACCTGTAAAAAAGACCTCTTTAAAAAAGGAGTATTTTGCTTCTCCTTGTTCCTCTTCATCACAGTTTTCACCCCATCTGCGGCATCAGCCTCCTTCACGCTGGACGATGAAAAAAAACTCGGGAAGGAATTTTACGAAAAGCTCATCAAGAACAACCTGATTCTTGAAAACGACAAGGCCAATGCCTATATAAGCAGACTTGGCGAACTTGTTTTGTCCCACAGCGACAAACTTCCTTTCACCTACCGATTTTCGATTATCAACAGCAACGGGATCAACGCCTTTGCAACCCCGGGAGGCTATGTTTATGTCAATATGGGCCTGATCAACCTCGTTGAAAATGAGGGAGAACTGGCAGGGGTGCTGGCCCATGAAATCGCCCATATCAACGGCCGCCACATTGCGGAAATGGTTGATCGATCAAAGAAGGTCACGATCTCCACCCTTGCGGCAATCATCGCCGGCGCCTTTCTCGGGGGGGGCGGCGATGTTACCGCCGCAGTGACCGGCTTCTCGATGGCCACCGCCACCGCCCTTTCCCTTCAGTACAGCCGCGAACACGAAGAGGCAGCAGACCGGGGGGGCTTTTCGTATCTTACCGCCGCAGGCTACAACGGTCGATACATGCTCGATTTTCTTAAAATCATGAGAAGATACGAATATTATTCCAACACGGTCCCCTCCTATTTTTTTACCCATCCCGGCACCGACGACAGAATTGGTTACATCGATTCCCTCATTCAAATCAGCCGCCACAGAGGCGGGGCAGAAGAAATCATCGGCGGATTGAAAAGAATACAGACATTGCTGCGCCTGAAGGGAGATGATTCGTCGGACAACCTGAAATTTTTCAGCGAGGCGCTAAACGCTCAACCAAACGATATCGAGGCGCTTTACGGACTTGCCGAGACAGAAGGAAAAATCGGCATGACAAAAGAGGCCGTTGACCATTTCGAAAAGGCCGTTCGGCTGCATGATAAAGACCCGGACATCCTTCGGGATTTTGGGATTCTTCTTTTCAATCTGGGCAGATACTCCGAAGCGGCGCTTTATCTGCGCCGTGCAGTCGATGAAGGATGTCACGGTATCGAAGCCGGTCTGTACCGGGGAAAAGCGGCGCTTGCCATGGGAAATACCGAAGAGGCGATCCATATTCTGAAAGATCTGGAAAACAAAAAGCCAAAAGACCCCGACGTCTGTTACAACCTCGCCTTCGCCTACGGAAAAGCGTCAAAAAAAGGGCTGTCGCATTACTGCTTCGGCCGCTATTTCAAGCTGAAGGAAAAAAAGGAGAGCGCCCTTTTTCACTTTAAGGCCGCGCTGAAGGAATTTCCGACAGACGATGCAATGGTCAGGGAAATAAAAAAAGAAATGGAAACGATCCGGTGAAACGCGCACGAAAGAGTGGCAGCAAACAACCGGAATAAAAACAATCAGCGTTTGTCGGCGGCCATTTCTCGAGCGGCATACTCTTCATCCAGTCTCTCCTTCATGAACAACGCAAAGATATCGGGATCAATATCGCCGTCTTTCACCAACAACCCCATAATTCTCATTACTTCGGCATGCGTGTTTCCCTTCCTGTAGGGCCTGTCAGAGGCTGTCAAAGCTTCGAAAATATCGGCCAGTGCAATAATACGTGTCTGAATGGGAATGTTTTCTGCCGTAAGACCCTTCGGATACCCCTTTCCATTCAATTTTTCATGATGGGCGGAAGCGTAGTCAGGGATATGCCGCATCTTTTCAGGAAATGGAAGCTGGGAAAGGATCTTGCAGGTCATGACGGCATGATTTTCGATGATGCCCCGTTCTCTTTGGGTCAGCGTGCCCTTGCGCACCGACAAATTTTCAAGTTCATCAGAAGAAATCAGGGGGCAGGCGGCGCCTTCGATGTCAACTGTCTTTTTTCCTATCTCCCGGATACGTTCGATTTTTTCGTCAGACATCCATTCTCCGCCCTTATTCGCCTCTTCAAGAAAGAGCAAGTCTTCGCGGAGCGTGTTCTCCATTTCTTCTATCTCATGGAAATGTCGATTTTTTATTTCCCCGGTATTTTCGTGGTCTGGTATCCCTTTCTCCATCTTTTCAAGAATGAATTTCGTCTTGAACAACTCAAACCGAAGTTTGATAATTTCTATCCGGTCAATCATTGTCTGCAGCTTTGTTTCCTTGTCCACGACATATTCCGGGGTTGTAATCTTGCCGATATCGTGAAGCCAGGCCGCTGTTTGGAGCTCTGCCAGCTCATCCTCTGAAAAATGGACTCCGGCAAGCGGACCTTCATGGGTGGCGTTGATTACATGGGCAATCCGCATCGTCAGTTCCGCTACCCTGCGCACATGCCCACCGGTATAGGGGGATTTTTCATCGATTGCCACAGCCATGACACGAATTAAAGAATTCAGTAAATCGCTGAGTTCCTTAACGAGACGTTTATTGGTGAGAGCAATGGCCGCCTGGGATGCCAAGGATTCCGTCACCTCAAGGACGGTCGAGGCAAATGGGATTATCTCGTTATTTTTCATTGCGTTGAGCAGTTGCAGGACGCCGATTACCTGATTGTCGCGATTTTTCATCGGCACGACGAGCATCGATTGGGAGCGATATCCGGTTTTGCAGTCAAAATCCCGGGTTCCCTGAAAATTAAACCCTTCATGCTGATAAACATCCGGGATATTGACAACTTCCTTCGTAACCGCAGCATACGCGCATACATTTTTGTGGTTCGGCAAACCATCCGAACCAGTTAACGGTACAGGTTTCCAGTCTATTTTCCCGGACGTTCCCCCCATCTTGATTCCGAGGCTGCTCGTCTGGACTATTGCAAACAAAAGCTCGCTTTTGTCCTCCGACATGATGTAAAGGGTCCCGCCATCGGCATTGGCAAGCCCCTTTGCCTCTTCCAGAATCATTTCCAGAAGACGCTCCACGTTTCGTTCAGAGGAGAGGGCAATTCCTATTTTATTGAATCTCCTCAATATTTTTATGTTGTCTTCGGTAAGATCATGAAAAATAGGGCTGGATTTGGTGGACGCATCGCCTTCGGGGTCATACACCGGTGTTTGAGAGTCCTGCGGATCGATTATTTGCATGCAGGAATCACCTTTTCTGAAGTATCATGCAACCATGCGTTGGGAACCATTCTCATTCTGAAAAGAGGAGACTTTGTTCAGCGGATAATAACATGCAGCTCTTCAGAGTCAAACTCTTTTTTAAAGGCTGAAAATTCTTCGGGAGTGTATGTTTCCTGATGGAGAAAATCGTCATTGAGCGTTTTGACGGGAACAAACCCCTGCAGTGCACAGGTTTTAGCGCCCGCAATCAGCTTGATGATGCGTGCAAGATCATCGGAAGACAGAAGCGACCGGACAACGGTTGTTCTGAATTCGTGCTCTGCATCGGATGCAATGATGAGAGAAATGCTTTTCTGAATATTTGCCGTATCAACGCTTACTCCGGCTATTCTGCTGTACTTTTCAAGTGGACCCTTGACATCCATGGCCCAGAAATCAACCAGTCTTCTTTCAGCCAGTCGCTCGACTACCTCGGGATTTGAACCATTTGTGTCCAGTTTTACAAAAAATCCGAGATTTTTTATGGCTGCGATAAAATTTTCCAGATCAGGCTGAAGGGTCGGCTCGCCGCCTGTTATCGATATGGCGTCGAGCTTTCCCCTTCGTTTTTCCATGAATGACAAGACCTCATCTTCCGGAAAAACAGGACCGTATCTGCGCGGGTCAACCAGCTCGGGATTGTGACAGTACGGGCAGCGGAAATTGCACCCCTGTGTGAAAACTATCGCGCATATTTTTCCCGGATAATCGATGAGAGAAAACTTTTGCAGCCCCCCGATTTTCATCGTGCGAAACTGAACTCCTTCCTCAAGTTGTACTCTTCCTGCTTTCCCTTGTTCCACTGCTTGACCGGGCGCAGATACCCGACCACGCGCGAATAAATCTCGCACTCCTCCCCGCAGGTCGAGCAGACGCCCTGTTCACCGGCAATGTAGCCATGCACGGGGCAGACGCTGAATGTCGGCGTGAAGGTAACATAAGGGAGGTGGTAATTGGTGCATATCTTTTGAATCAACGATTTGACCGCACGGGGGTCGGATATGCGCTCGCCGGCATAGGTATGAAACACCGTGCCGCCGGTATATTTGCACTGAATCTCGTCCTGGAGGTCAAGGGCCTCGAAGACGTCGTCTGTAAAGTTCACCGGAAGCTGGGTTGAATTGGTGTAAAACGGCTCAGCGTTCTTTTCGCGGATGTTTTCCTCATCAGCGCAGATGATGTCCGGATGCTTCTCCTTATCAAGCCTCGCCAGGCGGTATGTGGTGCCCTCCGCGGGCGTCGATTCGAGATTGTAGTTATTTCCGGTTTCCTCCTGGTATCTGACGAGTCTTTCGCGCATAAAATCCATCACCTTGAGTGTAAACCGCTGACCTTCTTCTGTGGTTATATCCTTCCCGAACAGGTTGATGCACGCCTCGTTCATTCCCAGAAGGCCAATCGTGGAGAAGTGATTTTTCCAGTACTGGTCAAAGCGCTGCTTGACGCTCCGCAGGTAGTATTTCGTGTACGGGTACAGGTTATTTTCCGTAAAGCTTTCCAGTACCTTGCGTTTTATTTCCAGACTTTCCCGGGCCACATCCATCAGCCGGCCCAGTCTATCGAGAAACTCCTCATCGGTTTCGGAAAGATACCCGATCCTCGGCATGTTGATCGTGACCACCCCCACGGAACCGGTCAGAGGATTGGAACCGAAAAGACCGCCGCCCCGTTTTTCCAGCTCCCGGTTGTCGATGCGCAGCCGACAGCACATGCTCCGGGAGTCCTCCGGGCTCATGTCGGAATTGATGAAATTGGAAAAATAGGGGACGCCGTATTTTGCAGTCATCTCCCACAGACCGGCCAGCTTCGGATCGTCCCAGTCAAAATCCTTCGTCACGTTGTAGGTCGGAATCGGAAAGGTGAAAACGCGTCCCTTGGCGTCGCCCATGGCCATGACCTTCAAAAAAGCCCTGTTGAACATGTCCATCTCGGGCTGAAATTCGCTGTATGTCGCGTCCTGAAATTCTCCCCCGATGATGACGCTTTTTTCGGCGTAATAACTCGGCACCTGAACATCGAGCGTCACATTGGTAAACGGGGTCTGAAAACCGACCCGTGTAGGCACGTTGATGTTGAATATGAACTCCTGAAGGGCCTGCTCCACCTCCTCGTATTGGAGGCCGTCGTAGCGGATGAACGGGGCCAGAAGCGTGTCGAAATTGGAAAACGCCTGCGCGCCCGCCGCCTCTCCCTGGAGGGTGTAGAAAAAATTGACCACCTGCCCGAGGGCGCTGCGCAGATGTTTGGCCGGTTTGCTTTCCACCTTGCCGGAGACGCCCCTGAATCCCTCGGTCAAAAGGTCGTAAAGATCCCAGCCGACGCAGTACACGGAAAGCAGACTCAAATCGTGAATGTGAAAATCACCCCCGCTATGGGCGTTGCGAACCTCCGGCGGGTAGATCTCGTTTAACCAGTAGGTCTTGCTTATCTCGGAGGAGATGTAGTTGTTGAGACCCTGGAGGGAATAATCCATATTGCTGTTTTCGTTTATCTTCCAGTCCGTCCTGTTGAGATATTTATCCACCAGATCCGTCTGCATCCGGTTTGTTATCTCGCGCATCCGGGCGTGCTGGTCACGGTAGATGATGTACGCCTTGGCCGTCTTCTTGTAAGCGGAAGAAAGCAAAACCTCTTCGACAATATCCTGTATCTCTTCCACTGTCGCCACGTTGCCGTCAAACATCTCTTCGGCAAGATTGAGCGCCCGGATGGTCAGCTTTTTTGCCGTCGAATAATCAAACTCATTGGTAACCGCACCTGCCTTGGCAATCGCGTTGGTGATCTTTTCCGAATTGAATTTTACCAGTCGCCCGTCCCGTTTTTTAATTTGTACCGGCATGGAAGCCTCCCTAATGATTGAATGAATGTAAAAAGATGAAAATCAAATAAACCGCTATATGTAGTGCATGGCCGACCCTTTTATCACTATATGTAGTTATGTCAAGAATTTTTTTCGCAAGTGCAACCGGTCCGCAACGCCTTTAAGATGCACGATGAAACGACTCCGAGGAAACGTGGATAAATATCCGCTGCTTGTCATTTTCCGGCAGGCAATGTATGAGGGCTCTCACCAAAAGATGGAAAGGGTCTGACTGGAAATGGGAATGGAACAATTGAGCGAAATATCCCTGAAGGGCTTCATGGCGCCGGAAGAGGGGCGGCGTCTTTACGAGCTGGCGTGCGACGCTTCACGGAGGGGCCCCTGCCTGGAAATAGGAAGTTACTGCGGAAAATCAGCCGCCTGCCTCGGCATGGGATGCAAAAAAGCGGGCGGCATCCTCTATTCGCTTGACCATCATGAAGGCTCCGAGGAACAGCAGCCCGGGCAGGAGTATTTCGATCCGGAACTGCTCGACGAAAAGACCGGAAGAATCAATACTTTCCCCATATTCCATCATGTTCTGCATAAGCTCTCGCTGACCGACACGGTCATCCCGGTTGTCGCAAAATCAACCGTCGCCGCCCGCCTCTGGCGCACCCCGCTTGCCCTGATTTTCATAGACGGCGGCCACACCTTCGAGGCGGCCTTTGCGGATTACAACGCATGGTTATCCCATTTGATTCCGGGAGGATTTCTGGCCGTCCACGACATCTTTGCCAGCAGTGCCCTGGGAGGCCAGGCGCCCCGATGCATCTACAACCTGGCGCTTGACTCCGGGCTTTTCAACGAGCTGCCAATGACCAAAACGCTCGGTGTGCTGCAGAGGGCCTCAACCGACGAGATAACCGCCCGGGCCCGGCAGAGATGGGAGGAGATCAACCACTGAACTTGCGGCTGTTTACGGCTCGAATCTGTTTTTGTTATTGTGAGACCAGCGCCAGATATGGCTTTTTTCGTTCAACTCTTCGAAAATATACCCTTTTTCGATAAAATCACGGATGGTATCCCTGATCAGCGACGACTCCGCTTTGGTGGCCTCTTCTATCCTGCGGCAGAGCTCCTCTTCGGCAAAGCCGACAGGGGCATCTTCTAATCTATCAACAACACCGAGGTTCTCGATCAAATCCTCCGAAAGCAGACGATAGACCAGCTTCATCCGGAAATGGCCGGCCACCTGCATGTCAATCCCGGGCGTGTTGGTTTTCTTATGATACCCCTCCACCATTTCGTTCCACACCGTCGCGATCCGTCCTTCAAAATCCGCCACGAAACGATCCATATCCTCAGGGGCGAGGGCAGAGGTTCTAACAATGGCGCTGTTGGCGTCGTATTTCGTCCAGTCGTCGGTCATGATCTCAAGGTCGTATCTTTCCACCTCTTCACGCACCGTGGTTCCCGGAAAAGGGGCCAGCAGGTGGTAGCCGTAGAGCGACCCGAGCTTTGAGGCAAACTCCTCGGTTTCCCGGAGCGTCTCCGGCGTCTCACCGGGAAGGCCGACAATGAATGAAGTATGCGGAATAATTCCGACTTCATTGCACAGAGCAACCGCGTGGCGGGCCTGATCGAGGGTTATTCTCTTGCGGATGCGCTCGATCATCTCCGGGTTTCCCGTTTCGACGCCGAAACTGATGCTGTCGCAGCCGGTTTCCTTCATCAGCAGCAGCGTATCCTTATCGACCGTGTTGACCCGTGCAAACGCACTCCAGGAAAAGCGAAGCTTGCGGCGGATGATCTCCTCGCATACCGCCCTGACGCGACGCGGCGACGAGACAAAAAGGTCGTCGGCGACATTGATCCTGTTTATTCCATAGGATAGAATTTGCTCTATTTCATCGACCACAAGCTGCGGGTTTCTCTTTCGCACCTTGTTTCCGACCATCCGGCGTCCCTGACAGAAGATGCACAGATAGGGGCAGCCGCGCGAGGTGATGATGCTGATCGAAAAACCGAGCGCCTGGTAGCGCGAAAGGGGCAGCAGATGGCGCGCCGGCAGCGGCAGCCGGTCGATATCGTCGAGAAAGGGGCGCGGTTCGTTGACCCTGATCCCGCCGTCAGTGCGCCAGGCAACCCCCTTGATGCCTTCCATTTTTTCGGGGTCCATCCCTGCCGCCATCATCTCGGCGATGGTCTCCTCCCCCTCCCCCATGACGACCATGTCTATCCCTGGATAGGCGTTAAGCGACCTCTCCGCGGTAAAGGAAACATGGGGGCCGCCCATCAGGGTGACAAGGGAGGGTCTGTGCCTTTTGGCCTCGCAGACAATCCGGGCCGCCTGGGGGAAATTGAGCGTGACCGAGGTCGCCCCGACGACATCAGGTCGAAAGGCGTCAAGCTGCGCCCGCAGCTTCTCCGGGGTATAGCGGCTGACGATATAGTCGAAAATCCGTACCTCGGCGCCTGCCGCCTCAAAAGCGGCGGCCACGTATGTTACGCCGAGCGGCGGGGCGGGCGCCTCTTCAAGCGGATAGGGCGGGGCGATAATGGCAACCCTCATGCAGAAACCTCCTGATATTTTATCCATTTAAGAGAGCCAATTGCAAAACTCCTTCTTCGTCGTTCCGGCGAAAGCCGGAAAGCGAAGCTTAATGTTCATAATCCAGTCTTTTCAGTCCATTCTGGGCCCCGGCTTTCGCCGGGGCGACGGATTAATTTAGTTTTGCAATTTGCTCAACAGACTTGTCTTACGGCTGCAGACGGTTTCCTGCAACGGTCCGGATCCCCTGTCAATCGCCCCGGCGCGGGGAAAAAACAGAGCGCAGCCAGCCAAACCATGTGTTATTTTTCATGAATCCCCGGTCAATCTCCTCGAACTGCCGGGCCAGCGTCCGGGGATCGGCAAGCCAGTCGGCGCGGGTCTTCATGGGTATGTCCGGATCGAGGTCTTTCACTGCGACCGCCGGGTTGCCGGCGGCGATCACATTTTCCGGGATATCGCGGGAAACGACGGAACCGGCGCCGATAATGCTGTTCTTCCCGATTCTTACCCCCTTGCAGACAATCGCGCTGTCCCCTATCCAGACGTTCTGTTCAATCCGCACGGGGACGGTATTGCCCACAGGGAGGCTCCGGTCGTAAATTCCATGCCAGTCGGAATCGGTGACAAACACCCCCTGCGCCAGCATGCAGCTTTCGCCGATGGAGATTTTCGTCGCGGCGCTGATCCGGACACCGGGGCAGATAAGACTGTAATTTCCTATCTCTATTTTCCCCTCCTCCCCAATCGCCGACCAGACGGTCAGACGAATCCGGGCATCGGCGGTGGCAATCAGCGTGCAGTAATCGCCAATGGCAATCGGGCCGCCGAAAACCTCCACAAACCACGGCTTCATAAAGGTGCATCCGCGTCCGAGGCTTGCCAGTTGGGGACGGACAAACCAGTCGGCGTATCTTTTCTGCAAGCCCTGGTGCAGCTTCTTTATCCTGTAGGGACGGTGATCTTTCAGCAAAATCGAACCCTTCCATCGGGGCGTGGGGATGTTAAAAGCCGGTTCCGGGCGTGTCGCCGGAAGGGGGAAGCGCTTCCTCCAGCGCCATGTTTTCCGCCCAGAACCTATGATTGAAAATCCGGCCTCCGGGCGTTATCCTGTACAGGGCGTCGCAGGCAAGAAGAACCGCGGCCGCCGTCCAGGAGGTCTTTTCCTCCGGCCAGACGACGCCATCCGGAAACGTCACCCCCATCCAGTAAGACCCGTCGTCGTATCTCTTGTCGGCGATCCAGTTGAAGATGATCTGCGCCCGCTCTTTTTCTTCGATAGAGACAAGGGCCAGCACCAGCTCCGCCGCCTCGGCTGTCGTCACCCACGGCCGGTCGCTGACGCAGCGCACACCCCATTCGGGAACAACGAATTTTTCCCAGGAGCGGTCGATTCGACCGCGCGCCTCCTCCCCCCCAACGGCGCCGCAGAGAACCGGATAGTACCAGTCCATCGAGTAGCGCGCCTTCATCATGTTGAACAGGCTGGGACGGCTCATAATGGCCCTGCGGAGCTTGACGAGGGCCTCTTGCCACGCCGGGCGTCTTTTATAGAGAAGTGAAGTCAGCCTGATCGCGCACTTCAGACTCATGTAAACGGAGCTTGAGCCGGTCAGAAGGGCCATCGGATCGATAACCCCCGCGCCGTTTTTCGCCCATGCAATCTCCCCCGAATCCGCCTGCAGGCTGACGGCGTAATCAATCCCCTTTTCCACAACGGGCCAGAAGCGACGGACAAACTGCAAATCCCCGGTAATCAGATAAAAATGGTAAACCCCAACCGCCACGTATGAAGAAATATTGCTGTCCTTTGTGGAATCCTCCACCACTCCGTTTTTTGTTGCCGACCACCAGCTCCCGTCGGGAAGCTGTGTCTGTTCGAGCCACCCAAAGGCCTTCTCGGCCTCGGCGAGACGTCCCGCTACGGCCAGCCCCATGGCGCTTTCCACATGGTCCCAGGGGTCGGTTTTCCCGCCCTCCGACCAGGGAATTTCACCACTGGGCCTCTGGAGATCGGCAATAAAATCTGCCGTTAAATCCAGATCCATCGCATCGGCGGCAATCTTACGGGAAAATCTGACTTCCATTATGTCATCCTTTTTTAAGATATAAAACCACGCTCTTGCCGATCAGCGGGTTGAGCAGCCGGTCCAGATTCCTCGTAAGCGGGGGTTTTTCAATGATATCCCACTCCAGAAAATTACGGTACGCCTTCACAAGCGGGAAATTGTCGTTTTTATGTCCGACCGCGCATTTGAGCCACCAGTAAGGCGCGTGCAGGCCATGCCTGAAATCGACGCGCTGCAGACGGGCCCCCGCATCTTCAAGAATTTCGACAAGTCTTGCCTGCCGGTAAATGCGGACATGCCCGCCCGGTTCCTGATGATACGCATCGGACAGCGCCCAGCATATCTTCTCCGGAAAAAATCGGGGCACGGAAACGACCAGATCCCCGCCTGGTTTCAAAACGCGCAGCAGTTCGGAAACAGCCGTCTTGTCATCCTCTATGTGTTCGAGCACCTCCGAGCAGATGACGACGTCAAAAAAATCATCCGCAAAGGGCAGACGGGCTATGTTTGCCTGGGCAACCGCCCATGTGCCGCCATCAGACCCCTCTTTTCCGCCATTTTCTTCGGCCATGGCGGACAAATAGCCACTGGTCCGGCAAAGATCGTCCCATTGAAGATCGATGCCGGCAACCGTTACCCCCGGCCTGCGAAACGCCTCGCAGACGTGTCGGCCCCCTCCGCATCCGGCATCGAGAATCCGTGTCCCCGGATCGGTTGTGATCCTTTTGAAATCAACGGTCAGCACGAATCGCCTCCCGATAGACTGAAACGGTTTTTTCCGCGGCATGCCTCCAGGTCAGCGCGTTTTGAACCCGGTTGAGGCCGGCTTCCGCCATCTTCTGCCTGAGCCCGGAATCATCAAGAAGACGGACGATTGCGTCCCGGAGCGCCCCGGCATTCCCCGGCGGAACCAGAAGCCCGGCATCGCCGACAACCTCCGGAAGGGCGCCCCCGGTCGTGCTGACAACCGGCACGCCGCAGGCCATCGCTTCGCCGGCCGGCATCCCGAACCCCTCGTAAAGGGAGGGCACCACGGCAATGGTCGCCTCGGCGTAATAGCGGGGAAATTCCCCATCGGCGATCCTTCCGGTAAAGCGGACAACCCCGCCCAGGGAAAGATCTTGCACAAGTCGCTCGACATCGCCTCCCTTTTTGGGCTGACCTATGACGACAAGGCGAATATCCCGCGTCTTGCGCATCTCCGCAACGGCTTCGAGAAGATACCTCAACCCCTTCAACGGTGTATCGGCGCTGCTGGTCGTAATGAGAAGGTTATCGGAACGTCTCACCCCCGTGAGCGGATAAAAATTGTCCGTGTTGATCCCGTTGGGAACCACCCGAAACCGCTCACGCGGGATCTTGAAATCGGCGCCGATATCGCCCCGCGACGCCTCGGAAACGGTGATGATGAAGGGAAGCTTTCCGACTATTTTTTTCTGCATTTTAATAAATGAATACCATCGGTTAACCTTTATTTTCTTCAGCAGGGTATTGGCGTCTTTCAACTCCAGGTTTCTATCCACGGTAATCGGGTGATGGATGGTCGCAACGAGCGGAAAACCGCTTCTCGAAATTCCCGAAAGGCCGTAAAAAAGCCCCTGATTGTCGTGGACAACATCATATCTGCCGGTCTTTTCCTGAAGAAAGCGGCGCGCCCGGACTCCGAAGGTGAACGGCTCGGGAAAGCCCCCCGACGACATGCTCAAAAACTCGACCATGTTGAGCGGATGGATTAAATCACGGGCATTTTTCGGTTTAAAAAGGTGGTCGGGATTGTAAAGGTCAAGGCCGGGAAGTTTATGGAGTTTGACCCCTTCGGGCGTATCCGGATAGGGCGGGCCGGACAGAACATCGACCGTGTGGCCGATATCCCGCAAGGCGCCGCTCAAATATTTGATGTAAACCCCCTGCCCTCCGCTGCCGGGATTGCCCCGGTAGGTCATCAGACAGATGCGCAAGGGGGAATCACCCCTGTCGGTAACGTATTTTTTTTTTCTCGCCTGCAACAACGCTCCCCCGCATCGGCCTGTTTTAACGCGCTGTGAATACATCCTGCCCGGTAATTTAGCAACCGGAAATGTAACTATTCAGCGCCTTTTTCAGAATGATTGTCATTCCCGAGGGTTTAATCGGGAAAACGAAGTTTAATGGTCTCGTCAAAAGTCCAAAAACCGTCATTCCGGCGAAAGCCGGAATCCATAAGTGACTAAATTAAGTGGATTATGAACATTAAGCTTCGCTTTCGGGGATGACAGGCTTTTTTAATGTCCTGTT